>CAWEHT010000376.1:0-5615 GCA_963808455.1 uncultured Chloroflexia bacterium
GTCGATCGGGTTGACGCCCGCGGCATGCACGCGGATCAGCACATCATCATTTCCGATCATCGGGCACGGCGCGTCTTCGTAAGCCAGCACATCGAGCCCACCATAGGTGTGGATACGGACAGCCTTCATCGTGGACACAAGAAGCACTCCTTCGCCGCTTTCGGCCGGCGGATTTCCAGTGCAGGATCAGGGGGCCCTTTCGGTGACGCAGCGACGGATTCTTCGCTGTGGCGTGCCGTTGACAGGCCTTGTTGGCACAGCCGCTCAGAATGACAGTCCAAGAGTTTCTTGGCCGCCCCTGTGCCGCCGCGGCGGCATGGGGGACTCAGAATGACAGACACTGCTACCGACAATGTCCCCTGCATACGCACTAGGTAGGTGAAGAGACTGGCAACGAGAGATACCAGAGTGAAGAATATCACAACCATGCCCGCGACACGGTAGCCGAAGACACGTTTGCTGCCTCGCCGGGCGGGGCCCGGGCAGCCGATCGCCAGCCTCGTCGTGGGGTGCCATCTTGCATCAAGTGACCTTGGTCATTATGATAAGGCCGTCTCAGGCCTTCTGGCGGAATTTCACACGACGCCGTGATGGCTATCAAGGTACCGGTAGGGCCGGGCGTTGGTACCATCTGCCGCAACGCGCCGGCCTGCCGGCAGGAGCTGGTGAAGAATGGTGGCGCGTCGAAGAATGGACCTGACACGATCCGCCGCACGCGTGGCCATCGTCTATGCCGCCCTATCGGCCATCTGGATCGCGGCTTCGGACCGCGTCGTCGAGTGGCTGGTGACAGACCCGGTGGCCCATACCAACGTGGAGACGCTCAAGGGCTGGTTCTTTGTAGCCTTGACCGCGCTGCTGCTCTACTGGGCGCTCAAGGCTGAGCTGGCCCGCACAGCTCAGGCAACGGCGACGAGCCACCGTTACCAGGCGCTGGCCGAGAATGCCCGGGACATCATGCTCATCGTCCGGCAGCGCGACGGGCAGATCCTGGAGGCCAACCCCGCCGCCTTCGAGGCGTACGGTTGCACGCGCCCCGAGCTCCTGGGTAAGACCATCTTCGACCTGCGCGCCGGACAGCCCGCCGCCCGCGTTCAGGCCCAGATGGCCCAGGCGGCCGGCGGCGGCATGCTCTTCGAAACCGAGCACCGCCGCGCAGACGGCACCCCCTTTCCGGTGGAAGTCAGCTCTCGTGGCATCGAGCTGGAGAACGAGGTCGTCCTGGTCAGCGTGATCCGGAACGTCGCCGAACGCAAAGCAGCCCAAGTGGAAGAAAAGCGGCTGGCCGCAGAACGCGATCGTCCGCTGTCGCGGTTAACCTGGTCCTCGACAACATGCCCATCGCCTGCCTGCTCAGCGATGCCCAGGCCCGCACCACTTACTGGAATCTTGCGGCAGAGCGCATCTTCGGTTTCAGCCGGCAGGAGATGCTGGGAAAGACGCAGTTCGAGGTCACCATCCCGCCTTCCGCCGCGAGCCTGGTGCGTGATACCTTCCGGCGGCTTTTCGCGGGAGAGACCGTCGCTCCGATCATCAACGAGAACGTCAGGAAGGACGGCCGGGCGATCGTCTGCGAGTGGCACAACGTCCCGCTGACCGAAGCGGACGGCACCATCGTCGGATTCGTGGGCATGGCGCTGGACGTGACGGAGCGTCTGCGCGCCGAGGAAGAGATCCGGGCGCTGAACGCGCAGCTGGAGGAGCGGGTCGAGCGGCGGACTGCCGAGCTGCTTGCGGCGAACGCGCGGGCTGGAGCAGGCTTCGCAGGAGCTGCGCCGGCTCAACCGGCTGAAAAGCGAGTTCGTGGCGCTCGTATCCCACGAGCTCCGCACGCCGCTGGCCAACATCAGGCTCTACCTCAGCCTGCTGCAGGACGGCCGGCCCGAGAAACAGGGGCACTACCTGACAACCCTGGACCGGGAGAGCGCCCTGCTGCAGAGCCTGATCGAAGACTTGCTCGACCTGTCCCAGCTCGATCTCGGCCAAACGCGCGCCAACTTGCGGCCCGTCAACCTGAACGAGCTGGTGGGCACGCTGGCGCTGGACCGCAAGAGGCTGCTCGAGCAAAGGGGCCTGGAGCTTTGGGTGGACCTCTCCGGCGATGCGGCGGTCGTCTCGGCTGATGGGCGCTTGCTCACCCAGGTGCTTAGCCGCCTGCTGACGAACGCGATGACCTACACCCCCGCCCCGGGCAAGATCGGCGTGAGCCTCGCGATCCGCCCCGATTCCGACGGCCGCCGCAGCGCTGTTTGCGCTGTGTCAGATACGGGGCCGGGGATCACGGAGGAAGACCGGGTCCACCTCTTCGAGCGGTTCTACAGGGGATCTGCGGCCACATCGAGCCGGGCCCCTGGGACGGGGCTGGGGCTGTCCATCTGTGACGAGATCGTCCGGCAGCACGGTGGCCACATCGAAGTGGCAAGCGTCCTCGGGCAGGGCAGCACATTCGAGGTCTGGCTGCCGCTCGTGCAGGAGGGCTGACGGCGGGCCCGCGGCCCCGGCGCCGCTTCAATATGGTTCATGCGCAAAGCTCGCAGCATCCTTCGCCCGACCCTGAAGGGCTCGGGCTGAGAGAGCGAAGCCCGCTGCGGCGGGCTGACGCCGAGCCATGAGACCAGGCCCCTGCAGGGGCCTGGCCCACTGAGCGCGGTGGCTTCAGGGTCGTGCTCCCGGCGCCGGCGGGCCGCCCTGGTGGCATGAACTGCCCGGAGGCACCACTTTGTAGCCTGGCGTGGCCGCACTGCTCGATATGGCCCGACCCCAGGCGCCGGCGCCGCCAGCGCCTGGACCACGAGCCCTTTGCGTCGTGGCTGCTATCACCGGCCAGCGAGCGCGACGAGCCGGGCCTTGACATTTGCGGTTACCGGCGCAGCCGGCCTTCCAGCCCGGCCGCCAACCTGCCCATGCGCCGCCTGCGCCTGCTCCTTGAGCGCATCCAGGGTTTCGAGCACCCCTTGCGATGCCCCTACCAGGGCGCGGTACGCGGCCTCAGCGCTGCCCCGGTCACCCCGCCGCACCGCCGCGGCGATCGCCCTGGCGGACTCGTGCACGTGCCGATGGGGGTCGGCGACGGCCCGGTACTCGGGAAGCGTGCCCCATTGCGCTTTGCCGATCCCATCAAACCATTGGCCAAGCGCACAGCGTGTGAAATCGACAAGCTCGCTTTCGGCGAGCGCCACGCCCGAATCGATCATTTCCTTCCCGCGCTTTACCCAGTTGAGATGAGCCCGCCTGAAAGCCTCGAATTCGGCCGCGATGCCCGCTCCTCCGCTGGCGGCATCCGTCCGGAAAAGGCCCGCAGCCGCCCGCAGAGACACGGCCTCTTGAGCCAGCTTTTGGGCAGCCGAGGATACTTCGTCCACCTGGGCGGCCAGTTCCTCGGCGGTGGCCGACACCTCCTGCACCGAGGCCGAGTTCTCTTCCGCCGTCGCCGCCACGCTCTCTACCGAGCTGGCAATCTCGCCGATCGAGCCGCTCATCTGCTTCGTCGCCGCCAGGTTCTTCTCGCCCACACTGGCCACCGACCGCAGCGCTGCCGCGACCTGCACGGCCAGCTCCTGCACCCGCGCGGCAGCCGCCTGGATGTTGGCCGTAGCCTGGCTGTTTTGCTCCGCCGCCGCCAGGATCTCTTGCAGCGCCTGGCCGGCGCCCCGCGCCCCCTCCACCCCGCGGGCGACGTTGTCAGCCCCGACCTCGGTGGCCCGCACGGCTTCCTCGGTGCCCTTCTGCACAGCCCGCACCAGGTCGGCGATCTCGCGCGACGACGCCCCGGCCTTCTCGGCCAGCTTGCGCACCTCGTCGGCCACCACCGCAAACCCACGCCCCTGCTCGCCCGCCCGGGCTGCCTCGATGGCCGCATTTAGGGCCAGCAGGTTGGTCTGGTCGGCGATATCCTGGATCGTGCCCACGATCTTGCCGATCTCCGCCGAGCGCTGGCCCATCTCCCGCACGCGGCCCGCCACCTGGGCGGTGCTGTCGGTGATGGCTTCCATGCCCGCGCGGTGTTTTCCACGATCGCCGCGTTCTCCCTGGCTGCCCCGGCCACCTGCCGAGCGGTGGAGGCTGTGATCTCCATGGCCCGGTTGGCCACCTCGACGTTGTCCTGCAGGCGCCCAACCGCCTCATTGGCATCGCGCACCAGTGCAGCCTGCGTTTCGGCCCCGGCCGCGATATCCCTGACCCGCCGGGCGATGTCGTCAATGGAGGCAGTGACCTCGGTCGTGCTGCCGGCCTGGGCAGCGGTGCCTTGCGCCACCTGCTGGATGGTGCTCGTGACCTGGCCCGTGGCCTCTCCCGACTGTGCGGCCGCCGAGGCCAGCTGCTCGCTGGCCTGCGTAACCTGGGCCGCGCTCTCCGCGATCTGTCCTACCAGCTTGCGCAGGCCAAGAAGCATCTCCGCCAGAACTGTGCCCAGCTCATCCTTCGGCGACTGGGCTTCCACGCTGATCGCAAGGTTGCCGCGGGCCACCTCCCGGACTGCTTCGGCTGCCCCCTGTATATACTTGATCATGCTGGTAAAATCGCGTCCCAAGGCCCCTATCTCGTCCTGCCGGTGACGCACCAGGTCCTTTTCTTTCTCGCTCATGTCGCGGTTGAGGTCCCCGACGGCAACCTTCGCGGCAACCCGCCTCAAAACATCCAGGGCGGCATCGATGCCACACGCGAAAACGAAGGCAAAGACCAAGCAAAGCAGCCACGCCAGGGCCAGCGCCCCCGCGGTGACCGCCAGCGCCCTCGAGCCGGCCGCCTCCGCGCCGGTGTACGTGCCGGCAGCTCGCGTGTCGGCGTAGTCCTCCAGCGCGACCATCCTGGCTTCGATGGTCGCCACCTGCCTGTCCCCCTGGTCCCGCGTGATGGACGCGGCCTGCACCGAATCACCGAGCTTGCTGCGCAGGATCGCCTGATCGCGGATCGGTTTCCAGGCCAGGAGCGCCTGGCGAGCGTCCGCCGCCAGCGCCTTGCCCTGGTCGCCCAAGATCTGCTGGTCCACGACGTTCAGATCGCTTTCCACACGCTGTTCCTGCTGGTCCACCTGCGCATGCACCGCAAGGATCTGGTCGCCCTCAGTGGCCAGGGCCACAGACTGCATGCTGCGCTGCATCTGGATGATGCCCAGGTGGGCATCCAGCGCCGCCCTGGTCACGGCGAACGGGTGTTCATAGAGCTGGGCCGTCAGGCCGGCCAGCACGTTCATCTGTGTCAACCCATAGGCGGTCACGGCGCTGGTAAGCAACAGGACGAGGCCAAAGGCGAGCAAAAGTTGCGCACGAATATCGAGTTTCACGACCCTACCTCCCAGACATGGCGGTTACGCGGCAGAAGGGAAGGCGCACGCCAAGGCTTAAACCGATCCACGCCGGCATTCTGCCGACGTCGAGGGTATCCGTGCTGCAGAAACAGGGGACCTTTTCGGTGACAACGCGACGGATTCTCCCCCTGCGGGGACTTCGTCGCTGGCGGCTCGCCGCGGCGCAGGCTGGCTCGCACACCCGAGCTTTGCACTGCGGTCAGAATGACAGATGCCGCTACCGACGATGTCTCCTGCATATGCAGTACCGTGTGACTACTGAATACGGCCAGTGGCATCGCGACAACGCCGTGCGTTGTTAACTGGT
>CAWEHT010000377.1:0-13169 GCA_963808455.1 uncultured Chloroflexia bacterium
CAGCAATACGGGATGAGCCGAGGCGACAAGGACAAGCGCCCTACGTATTGCTATGTCCGCGAGGAAATCGGCGTGGTCCATGCCCAGGAACGTTGAACCCCACTTCGGGTCGGTCGCCACCTGCTCGGGGCGGCTTCCGTTGTGCATCAGGATCACAGGGCGCGATGCTCCACCACCACGCGGGCCATAGATTGGTCGCCACGCAGCGCCATGATGTCGTTGACGATATCGGCGCCAGCTTCCAGCGCAGCGCGTGCCACCTCAGCCTTGAGGTATCTTCGAACTGGACCCAGCCCCTCCGCCACCAGCCGCTGCACGACGGGCACGATTCGCCGGATCTCTTCCTCGGCCGAGACCGTTGCAGACCCGGGCCGGGTGGACTCGCCCCCGATGTCTATCAGGTCTGCCCCATCGGCGAAGAACTGCCGCGCCTGCGGACCGCGTGCTGAACCAAGCCGCCCCCCTGTCTGAGCACGCCGTCACCGGAAAACGAGTCGGGCGTGACGTCGAGATGCCCATGACATACGTACGGCTTCCCCACTCAAGGGTAACCTGCCAGCCGTCATGCTCCGCATCTGTGAGCCCCCCCGCCTGCTAAGTGTAAGCTAGCATACTACAGACCCCCACACGGGTCAAGTGCAAGTTAACGCTGGCCGGTGGCTGCGCTTTGAGAATGAACGCGGAAGTAGGCTAGATAGCCGCGAACCTGAAGCCCGCCTCGGCGGCCAGAATCAGCGATCTTGCACCCGCCCTCATGGCCGGTCAAGGCCACGAAAGCAGGCCGCATCTCGGAGGTTTGGATCGATCATGGCGCAGACGGAAGAGCGGCAGCCTTCGATCAGTTGGTGCCCCAATTCGGCCATTGGGAAAAAACGAAAGACCTGATCGACAACCTGCTTGACATCATCGTCAACTATCGCCAGAGCGGCCACCCGGGTGGGTCGCGCTCGAAAGTACATGCGCTGCTCGCCACGCTGCTCGGCGGCGTGATGCACTGGGACATCCGCCATCCGGAGAAGAGGTTCGGCGATCGGTTCATCCTGGTCGGCGGCCACGCTGCCCCACTGGTATACTGTACCTTGGCGGTATTCAACGAGGCGCTCCGGCGAAATTTGCCCAAACGGGTGAATCGCGCTTTCAGATCGCTGACGCGGAGAACCGGGCTCTAGGCTGGGAGCACTTGTTGGCATTCCGGCGGCGCGGCGGGCTCTCGGGGCACGCCGAGATGGCCGGCAGGACGCTGTTTCTGAAGTTCAACACGGGGCCCTCTGCGCATGGCAGCCCGGCAGCGGCTGGCGAAGCGCTGGCACTGAAACGCGGGGGCGCCGGGTCCGTCAAGGTGTTTGCCTTTGAAGGCGAAGGCGGCCTGACCCCAGGCGTCAACCACGAGACACTGAACTCGGCCTGGGGCATGAAGCTCGATAACCTGTTCTATGTCGTGGACTGGAATGATTTTGGGATCGATGATCACCCTATCAGCAGTGCGGTGTATGGCACGCCGGCAGACTGGTTCAGCTCGCACGGCTGCGCGCGTCTTCGGCACGGAGCTGGGCAGCGAATGGGGACCTGTCACTCGAACTTTGCTTGACATGGCCTCCAGCGCGAATCCCGACCAGTTGCCGGGCATGGCGTGGTTCAAGACGCGGAAAGGCCGCGGCTACCTGAAATACCGACAACGCCTTGCACGCCGCCGCACGGGCTCGAATTCTGACCTGTTCTGGGAAACCAAGCGCCCGTTCGCCGAGAAATATGGCGTGACCTTCACCAACTTTGGTGGCCCGGCGCCGGACGGTCCGGCTGCCCTGCAGGCCGAGTTCCGGGCCAACCTGAATGCGGTCATGGAAGTCCTCCGCTGCGACCAAGCCCTGGTGGATTACCTGGCCCAGAGGCTGGTCGATCTGGGCAGCAGCGTCCCGGAAAGCTTGCACACTTTCCGGCTGGGCTTGCACGGCAATCCCTTTACTGACAGGCGCCTGTTCGATTTCGAGAACTACCCGGCCAATCTGTACGAGCCGCCAGGCACGCCGGTCGCCACCCGGTCGGCACTGGCGAAGTGGGGCGCTTGGGTCAACGTGTTCGGCGCTCGTAACTACGACCGACCTCTCTTCCTTGCCTGCTCTGCCGATTTGGCCGAGTCCACCAATATCGTGGGCTTCGGCAAGCCCTACGGCGAGTTCCAGGGCTACGGCTGGTACGAGCGCTACGGCACTCCCGAAGGCGTTCTGTTGCCGCAAGAGATCACCGAGTTCGCCAACGCCGGTATCTTGTGCGGCGCTGCTGTTACCAACCTGGCCCCTGACCCGGAAAAGGAGTTCGATGGCTTTTGGGGCGCCTGCTCGACCTATGGCTCCTTCTCCTACCTGAAGTACGGCATGTTCCGCCTGTTCAGCCAGCTGGCCCAGGACTGCGACTGGAAGGTTGGCAAGGTGATCTGGGTGGCAGGGCATTCTGGCCCGGAGACGGCTGACGACAGCCGCACGCACTTTGGCATCCATGCGCCGGGCGTGACCCAACTCTTCCCTGCCGGCCGGGTGATCAACCTTCACCCCTGGGAACACAACGAAGTCCCGGTGCTTCTGGGGGCGGCGCTGGCGCAGCCCGCGCCGATTGTCGCCTTGCACCTAACGCGCCCGCCCGTGCCTGTGCCGGACCGCATCGCGCTCCGCATGCCCTCACACTTTGCGGCGGCCCGCGGCGCGGCTACATCGTGCGAGATTATGTCGATGGTGAGCCACGGGGCGGGGCTGTGATCGTCCAGGGCACGAGCGCGATGGCAGGCGTCGCCGCGCTGCTGCCGGAGCTGCAGGCAAGCCATCTCAATGTCAAGATCGTGTATGCAGCCAGCCCTGAGTTGTTTGCCCTGCAGCCGGCGGAGTATCGGGAGCAGGTCCTGAATCCAGCGGATCGGGTCAATTCCATGGTCGTCACCACTCAGGCCAAATCGCTGATGGGCGAGTGGATCTTCGACCAGATGAACGCGCCGTACGCGCTTTCGGCAGACTGGGACAATCGTTGGCGCACGGGCGGCACGCTCGATGAGGTATTGGAAGAGGCCCATCTTTCGCCGGCATGGATCCTGCACGGCATCCACCGCTTCGTGCAAGACAAAGACGAGAGGTTGAAGCGCCTGCGCGCCGCCGTGGACGCCGCCAGGGGTAGCTCTCATGGCTTGCGCGTCTGTTGACAGACTGCCACGATACTCGTTAGAATCTGGTGAATGACTCCGTTAGAAAGGCGTCTAAGAGGGATTGATGAATCCGGTTCTGGTTAGCCTCGGCCCATTGCAGATCCATTGGTATGGCGTCCTGATTGTGCTCGGAGCCTTGCTGGCAGCCTGGCTTGCGACGAAGGAAGCCGAACGGCGCGGGGAGGACCCCGAGCATGTATGGGACTTGCTGGTCTGGATCCTCATTCTCGGCATCATCGGGGCACGACTATATCATGTCTTCTCAACGCCCACCGGCAGCTTTGCCAATTGGGCTTACTACCGGCAGCACCCGCTCAAGATCATCGATTTCTGGAATGGTGGCCTGCGCGGCCTGGGCATCTTTGGCGCTGTGGTCGGCGGGGCGCTCGCTGTCATCCTCTATGCGTTGCGACATCATCTGAACCTGTTGCGCTGGCTCGACATCCCGGCGCCCGGCCTGCTGCTGGCGCAGGCGATTGGTCGGATGGGCAACCGGATCAATCAGGAACTGTACGGCCCGCCGACCCATCTGCCGTGGGCCTTCCACATCAACCCTCAGTACACTTGCCAGGAACCGGCAGGGTCACCGATGGCGTGCGGCGACCCTTCGCGCCTGACGGATGCCGTTCGCCAGTGGTACGCCACGCACGGCTTCCATCCCACCTTCTTCTACGAAGCCGCCTGGAATGTCGTAGGCTTTGCTCTGTTGTGGCTGGTGGGCCGGCGGTTCCGGAACTGGCTGCGCGACGGCGATGTGTTCTTTCTCTACATGATCTGGTATCCGACCGGCCGGTTCTGGGTCGAGATGTTCCGACCGGACGCATGGCGCATCGGAGCACTAGCGACGGCCCAGTGGGTGGCACTGGGCGCCATCGCTATAGGGGCCGTTGCCCTGATCGTGAATCACCGCCGCCCTCAGGCTACTTCCCCGTCCGCCGCGGCCGCTTCCCGCTGCCGATGCCAAGAGCTCAGCGGGGCCAGGCCCAGGAAGGCCCGGCCCAGGTGCCGGCCGCTCTTGGCGGGCGATTGGCTCTGCTTCGGCACCGGTTGCTCGAACAAGGGCTGCGCGCGTGACCTGGCTATGGGCCTGGGACCACTTTGTGCGGTTCGCCTTGGGTGCGCCCCGTATCGCCACGAGCCGCATTACCCCGCACTTGCTCGTCGGCGGGCAGTACCGGCATCGGGGCTGGCAGCGGCTGGCGGCGGCTGGTGTCACAGGGGTCCTCTCGCTGCGGCAGGAATTCTGCGACCGCGAGGCGGGCATCGCGCCTGAGCGCTACTTGCGCCTGCCCACCCCGATGATGCGGCCCCCACACTCGAGCAGCTCCATGAGGGTGTCAACTTCATCGACGAGGAGGCGCGGCGGGGCGGCGCCGTATACGTGCACTGCGGAGCCGGCGTAGGCCGGGCCGCCACCATGGCGGCGGCCTATCTCGTCAGCCAGGGTATGGCGCCTGAAAAGGCCTGGTCTGAGATCCGCGCTGTGCGCCCTTTCATCCGGCCCACCCCTCCCCAAAGGGCCATCCTGCGACAGTGGGCAGCCACAATGCGGGGGGACTGACCGATCAGGATGCCCGAACTGCCCGACCTGGAAGTGATCCGCGAGTTCCTGGCCCCACGGCTGCCCGGCGCAACCATCACCGCGGTAAAGGTGATCAGGCCCCTGGTCGTCCGCAATCTGCTGGGCGGCAACCTCGAGGCCTGCCTGACCGGCCGGCGGTTCAGCTCGGTGGCACGAACGCGGCAAGTTCCTGCTGCTTGGCCTGGAGGGCGAGCTGCACGTCGCGATCAATCCCATGCTAGCCGGGCGCCTGCGCTGGGGTGCGCCGCTTGCACGTCCGCGAGCGCGCGACGTTCTGGCTCTGGAGTTGAGCGACGGCTCCGAGTTGCGCTACCACGACGCCGAGGACATGGGCAAGGTGTATCTGGCAAAGGACCTCGAACAGGTGCCGGGATTTGCCGGCCAGGGCCCTGAAGCAGACGACCCGGCCTTGACCTCCGCCATTTTCGCCGGACGCTTGAAACGGCACCATGGCGAGATCAAAGGTATCCTGACCAATCAGTCTTTCGTCGCCGGCATCGGCAATGCCTATGCCGACGAAATCTTCTGGTCAGCTCGCATCTACCCCTTCCGGTGGCGGCGAGACCTCTCCGCCGACGAAATCGTCGGCATTCACCACGCCATGCAAGCCGTCTTGGCCGATGCGATCACGATCTTGCGCGAGCGGGTCGGCTCAGCCATCGACGTCAAGGTGCGTGACTTTCTGGCAGTGCACGGCAAGTCAGGCCAACCCTGCCCCCGCTGCGGGAACCCCGTCAGCGAGGTGAAACGGCAGCGCATCGCGACCCACTTTTGCCGGGCCTGCCAGCCGGGCCTGATGGTGGACCGGTGACCGGCGAAGAGCTGGCGGCGTCGGCTGCCGGGCGGACTCGGCCGGGCCTCTGGGCGCTGTTCGGTATCTGGCTGATCTTGGGCACCCAATCGTTCGGCGGCGGCTCATCCACCCTGCTTTTCATCCACCGCGCCTGTATGAAATACCGTTGGATTGACGAGTCGGAGTTCGTCCGCGACTGGGCCCTGGTCCAGGTCGCGCCGGGCATCAACCTCGTGAAATTCACGGCTTTGCTGGGGTATCGCCTGAGAGGCTGGGCCGGGCTGGCAGTGGCCATTGCCGGGCTCCTCCTGCCAAGCGCCACCGTAACGGTGCTGATGACGGCCGGTTATGACGCCGTCCGCAGCCAGCCGATGGTACAGGCGGCACTGAAGGGCATCCTGCCCGCCACCATCGGCCTCAGCCTGGCAATGGCCTGGCAAATGGCTGAGCCGATGCTGGCGCGGTCATGGCACGAGGGGCGGGCCCGCCTGTCGGCGCACGTTCTGGTGCTGCTGGCCTCCGCGGCCGGTTTGATCCTCGGTGCTTCGCCGGTGATCGTCCTGTTGTTATCGGGGGCCTGCCTGGTGCTCCTGCTGGCCGCCATCCCCTGCGGAGCCGAAACATGAACGCCCTGACCTACTTCTGGCTGTTTCTCAAGGCATCACTCCTGTCCACAGGCGGACTGGGGAATCTGCCGTTCCTGCATAAGGACCTGCTGGCGCTCGCGTGGGCGTGCGAGGCAGATTTTGTAACGGCCCTGGCCGTAGGGCAAGTCAGCCCGGGGCCATCGGGCCTGTGGAGCATCAGCCTTGGCTACCTCACCTTCAGCTGGCTCGGGGCCGGGCTGGCCCTCATCGCCCTGGCCCTGCCGCCCTTGCTGATCCTTGTCGTGGCCGCATTCTATGGGCGCGTCGAGAAAAACCTGACCGTTCAGCATTTCACGCGGGGTTTGGCCATGGGCGTTGTAGGGTTGACCGCCGGGGTCGCCTGGGCCCTGGCCCGCTCGACGATCTGTCAACTGGGGTGGGGTCTTGATCGCTTTGGGCACCCTGCTGCTGGCGGTGAGCAACAGAGTGCCCATCATTCTGGTGCTGGCCCTGGCAGGGCTGGCCGGGTGCCTGCTCTATCTCCATTAGCGACAACCGCATGCCGAGCCGCGCAGCGCGTTGCACGCATGCGCCTGGCATACAGCCAACCCTGCCGATCGGCAGATGCGCCAGCTAGTTGACGATCATGGCATGAACCATCGGAACATCACAGCGATATCGGTTGCCGTGATGACGCTCTCGGCCTGGTAACCCTCGACAAAGGCATACGCACCCACTCTGACAAAGTTAGGATCTTCGATGTGGGTGCTCGACGTGACCGTCACGCTATACTGGCCGATACTCCATATTCCATTCCATGTTCCCGAATGCCCCCAGCGGCCATTATTCGACGTGTTCGACGGCAACGACTCGATCTCGCCCGCAAAGCGTACGGGCTTGACGGTCACGCCCGGGCTCGATAGCACGGTGATCTGGCTGGCCTGGATCACACTGTGGGCACCCTCCGTCCCAGTCACCTGGACGCTCGCACCGACCGTGACCGATCCCGCCGTTTGGTCGATCGTGGTCTTGGGTGTCACATCGACCTGCTGGCCGTTGACGACCCACACTCCTAGCAGCTGGCCCCCTGCCATGAACTTGTGTCGCGGGAAAAATGGTCGAGGCCCGAAGGGCGGCATGGGCGGCAAGGACGTCACCGTGCCGGTGATGGTGACGGTGACGGGTTGGGTCTTCTGGAACCATTGCACCTGGATGTCTTGGGCCATCAGCCGCGTCTCGTTGCTATCGAGAGCGGCGGTCGCAGTAGCAATCAGCCCGACCGATGAGGTGCCCGTGTAAGTGTCGCTGATCTCGCTGTTTGCGGTGATCGATATCGGGATCGTGCTGACTTGCCACACGCTCGGGGGGATCGCGTAGTCAGACTCAGACTCGATCGCGCCCCACAACCACACGGCCGACGCGGCCTGGCTGTTGCGGATCGACAGCGCAACCAGGCCACCATTTTTCTCCCGCGCCGTCACTTCCACCCACGACCCTGCATTCGCCGCACCAATCTTGCCAAAATGGCCGTCGACTTGGGTGCTGGTCGTAACCGAGATCGATTGGCCCGCGACGATCCACGTGCCGGCTTTGCCAGACGACGGCTTCTCCTGCAGGGGCCCTCGCAAGACTACATCGGGCTGCTCTATCAGGATCTGCCGCGCTAGGTAGTAGGTAGAGGTGACTTCAGGAGTTGCCTCGACGTCCGCCCACATGCCGGCTGCCGGCGTCAGGTGAGGCGCCAGCACTCGCGTCGCCGAGTTTACGTCTACGGTGTTGCCCGCAATCGTCCAGGCGCCGCCTGTAGTCGTTGGCACGGCAGTGATGACACCGGTAAACCTCACGGTCCACGTGCCGCTGCTGGTGGCCAGCGCCGGCAGCGCTGGCGCCATGACCAGCACCAGCAGCACGCTCAGCACAACCAGCCAGTGCATCCTTCGAGTTCGCGAACGTTGGTTCATGAGATCGTCTCCTTGCTGCGAAGAGCCCCTTGGGGGGGACTCGGGGTCTCGCCGTCCTCGGCATTTATCGACCGAGATACAGCATGGTCAAGTGAATGCAACCTCAGTGCAAGATCAGCGGGAGAAACACACCTGTGCAACTCGTGATGCTGACGTCATTCAGGTAGAACAACGTGGAGTCCAAGGCATCAGTGTTCAAAGCAGCGAACTGCAGGCTGACGGTCTGACCTTGATAGGACGTCAGGTCGTAGGTCCATGGATACCACCCGAGCGTGGCGGTGTTGTCAAAGCTCAGCACCGTCGATATCGGCGTTCCGCTCGCCGACACCACGTTTACCGACAGCGTATCCACCGTGCCCGCAGCCGGCGGCTCGTCGGTCGTAAGGTTGAAGTTAAAGTTCAGCGTCGTCGAGGCGACGTTCGCGGGCAGGGAAACGGTCTGGGTCATTATGGCAAGACTGTCTGCCACGCCACCCAGCGCGGCGCAGTCCCAATCATCCGGGCAGCTCTGGTTGAAGGTAACATTGCCACTGAATTGCCAATCGGCGTCGCCCTGGCTGAAGTCTCCGTTGCTAACCTCCTCCGAACAGGAATTGCTACCCTGTTCCGGGCTGTGGCTCCTCCGCGCCGGCCCTGCAGCGAGCGGCGATGCCACTGGGGCTGAAATACCACGAGCGGGAGCAGCGCCCAGTGCCGGCCCAGGCAAGATCAATTGCAAGCCTAAGGCGAAGGCCATCGCGACGCCAAAGTAGCAGGTATTCAAGATGATTTCTCCATTCTTCTGCGGTCGTGCCACGCTTCAACGCCGTAACACGGGCCCAACGCTGATGCTCGTGCTTACCGGTGATGTGCCGGGTGTCGCCCTGGCGGCGGATTGTTCTGGTGCGACGGCGGCGGAACATGTTGACCTTTGTCGCCGCGAGTGGTGCCAGCCGGCGGGTCAGCTGACGCTGGCGGTACAGGCATGGTAGCCTTGGGGGGCGCCGGGGTTGCAGCCGCAGCCGGGTCAGGGCTAGCAGCCCCACCTGTGCCGGCGGTGGCATCTGCGCCCCATTGGGGACGGACAGACCCACCTGTGCCCGCGGTCGCCTCAGCGGTCCAGGACGGAGCAAGGCCTGCATCTGGCGTTGGCCCCAGCAAACCCCACGAGCGGCCACGGCCCGTTCGGTCGGCCCAGGAGCTCGGCACAGGGCTCGACTCGGCCGCGGGTGGGGCCGTCGGCTCCAATACCGGTGCCGCCACGTCCACCTGAGACGTTGAGGGTGCCATCGCCGCCGATCCCTGGCCGGAAGGTGGCCCAGGTTCCTTCGTAGCCGTGGGCAAGACGGTACCCGACCCGGTGTTGCTCGGCGAAGCCGCTCGAAAGTTCCCATTGGCTTCAACCGACCCGGTTGGCGCCGTTGCCGCTTGTACATCGACCCGGCTCATCTCTGCCGCCTCCAGGGCTGCGCTCTCCAAACTACCGACAGATTGGGGCGACGTAGCAGCCCTTGACAGCGCGTCAAGGGCCTGCGCGTGCTGGACGATCCGCGCTGCAACGGCGGAGCGCCGGTCGGCGGCAAGCCCTGCGGCATCTTGCATGGCCGCCCGGTCACCAGCCATGAGCGCGGCCAGCGCCTGAGGGTCAGCCTGCCCGGAACTGGCTAGCTGTGCCTTTAGGTCCGCCAGCCTCCTCTCGGATACGTCCAGTTCGGCTGCGGCCCGTGACGCGGGATCGACATACAGGCTGGCAGGAACGCGCTCGATGACAACACGCACCGTATAAGGCCACTCGCCGGGCACGCTGGCAGCTACAGCCGTCGCCAGCCCGACGCTGCCAACCAGCGCAAGCCCAACAAGCGCGGCTGCGCCACCCCTGGCCCAACCCCGGCCGGTAGGCCGCCACAGCAGCCACGGCACGCGCCTGGTTCGGACGCGACCGCTCGTTCCAACCGCCTCGCGGACCCTGGCCTTATGCTCGGCCCGGCTAGCCTTCGAAAGGTGAGCATCATGTAGCGATGTGAGCCGGGCCGCCGCGGCCAACATGGGTAGAAGCTCAGCCGCGTACGCCGGATAATCCGCCGCACATTGTTCGGGCGCTTCGCCAGATTTCATGCGTCGCAGACATTCGTCCAGTGCGGCTTCTTCGTTCATCTACTTCCCTCGTTCGTGTAGCAGCCGTCCTAGAGCGCGCGAATGCCCGATGTTGCAGAGACTTGATCGCCCCTTCGCTCTTTCCCAGCCAATCTGCGATCTCTTGGTTGCTCATCTCATCCGCAAACTTCCCGATCACCACGAGCCTCTGTTCCTCGCTGAGGCGATCCAGAGCCACCCTGAGTTGCTGCAGCAACTCACTTCGCTCAATCTCCTCACAGGGCCCAGGCCTGCCATCCGGACGTTCTGCCTCGTCATCGAGGCTGGCTGCCCGCTTGCGCTGCCCGGCGCGATGTGAGTCGGCAACCAGGTTGGCAGCGATGCGATACAGCCAGGCGCTAACGCTGGCAGCCGGCCGCCTGCCATCCAGGCGAAAACTCCCGATGTGCCGCGCCACGCGCAGGAACAGCTCGCCGGTAAGATCCTGAGCCACCTCGATGGCACCAGTGCGCGCCAAAATATATCGGTAGATCCGATCGGCATAGAGATCATAGAGAGCCTCTATAACCGCCTCTTCGCCCTCAGCCATGCGACACATGGCCGAGGTAATTTGTTCGTCGGTGATTGGTGCTAGCATGTCCCAGCTGTATTTATCAACGTGAACGGGCGAAACTGGATACGGCATTCGCTCGCAGAGTTTGTCGTGAGCGGGACCTTCGGTTGTCGCATGGTCGGATAGCCAGTTTTCAGGCTCTTCCTCGAGAAGAGCGAGCCGTCGGAACTCGAGGCGCAGGTAGCCAGATGTGGAATGTGACCGGATTATACCGCGCGCGGCTATGAGGGCAAGTTGCTAAGCGAGGGAGGCCCAAAGTATAATCGCTGGCGATGAGCCAGCACCGCGGGGAGCCAGCAGTTGAACGCTGAATCATCCGTCCACGCCGGCGGCGCGCTGGCTGCCGGGCGCTCCTTCGATGTCACCCGTCTCGATCAGCTCCTGGCCTGCCTGGCCGGCGGGCTCGCCCTGGCCCTCTACGTAGCCACCCTGGCGCCAGGCGTGTTGGGCGGCGACAGCGGCGAATATCAGGTGGCGGCCTGGCTGGCGGGCTTCGTGCATCCCACCGGATACCCGCTCTTCCTCATCATCGGCTGGCTTTGGACGCATCTGCTGCCATTCAAGACGCCAGCCTGGCGTCTGAATCTCCTCACGGCGCTTTCCGGCGGGCTGGCCGTGGGGCTTGCCTATCTGCTTGCTCTGCCCATCTTGGCGTCAGGCCTGCCGGCAAAGCTCTCCGCAATTCAGCGGCGTGCGCTGGCGCTGTTCGCAGCCGCGTGTTTCGCCATCTCGCCCACGTTCTGGTCGCAGGCCATTATCGCTGAATCCTATCCGTTGCACGCTGCATTCGTCGCCGCCATTCTGTTTTGCCTGGTGGCCTGGATTCTGCGGCCCGGCCGCCGGCCTCTGCTCTGGCTGGCAGCGCTCTACGGCCTCAGCCTGACGCACCACCGCACGACACTGCTCCTCGCACCCGTCGCCCTGGTCATTCTCGGCGCCACCTGGCCCCGTACGCGTGCCTGGCGGCTGCCCCTCCTCAAATTGGCCTTACTCTTGTGCATGCCGCTGCTGCTCTATCTCTACATTCCACTGCGAACTCCAGGCACGCCTTACGTCAGCATTGCCCTCACCCCGGAGCAGACCCTGGTCTTCTACCACGCGACCCTGGCCGGCTTCTTTGCCTTCGTGTCGGGGCGCGTGTTCAGCCCGGCGTTCCTGGCACCCGCGCAGGCCTTGGGGCGCCTTCCAAGCAGCGCCAATTTGTTGGTACACGAGTTCACCTGGTTTGGCGTCGCTCTCGGCCTATTGGGCGTGCTGTGGCTGATTCTGGACAGGCGTTGGGCGGTCCTGGCGCTGACGGCCCTCAGCTATCTCGCTTTTTTCGTCTTCAACCTCTTCTATGGTATCCCCAACATCTGGGTCTATTTCATCCCCGATTATCTGATATGGTGCCTGTGGATGGCGCTCGGCCTGGGCGCCGGCGCCTGCGCCATCGCGCGATCGCGAGAAGGGAACGGGATCTTCGCTTGGCCCCGCGCCGGGCAACGCATGAGGATCTCCAGCTGGCCGCAGTTCGCGCTGAGCCCTGGCCTTTGGCTCGTGCTCGGCGCCTGCACTTTGCCCGCCTGGCTGCTCCTGACGCGCTACGCTCTCATCGATCAGAGCCGCAACGATAACCTCAGCGTGTCCTGGCATCGCATTCTCGCTGCGCCCGTGCCGCAAGGCGCTGTGCTCCTCAGCAACGACCGCGATGAGATGACGCCGCTGCTCTACTATCAGTATGTTCGACGGGCTCCGCCCGGACCTGATTGGTGTCTATCCGGGTATCACGCCAGACCCGGGCTGGGCAGATATCGGGCAGACTGTAGCACAGGCGCTGTTGAGCCAGCGTCCGGTATTCTTGATCAAACCAATGCCAGGACTGGAGGTGAAGTACGCGCTGGCGCAAAGCGGGCCGCCCGTCCGAGTGCTGGGGCCAGCGACCACGCGCCCGTCCGTGCGGTTAGCCGGAGCCGTCTTTGGCAATGTTATCCGCTTGACCGGCTTCGACGTGCAGCCCGTGCGCCTGATACCAGGAGGAAAGGTTCATGTGAGCCTCTATTGGCAACCTTTGCAACGTTTGCCGGCTGACTACACGACATCCGTCCAGGTCATCGATGCTTCGGGGACGAAGGTCGGCCAATCGGATGCCCCGCCCGGCGGCATCTTCTACCCTACCAGCTTATGGCAGCCCGGCGACACCTTGAAGCAACACGAACGGAACCAGTAGATGCACAGAAACATGGCAAGAAAATGCGGCCGGGCCGCGCCCATCTTCCGCGTGGCCAGGCGCAGGGATTGCCGCGTGGTTTACGTTGACCACGGTGCGGATCAGGTTGCGCTGTCGCTCCAAGAGAACAAGACGCAACTGAACGAAAGGCAGCAATTACATAG
>CAWEHT010000378.1:0-4593 GCA_963808455.1 uncultured Chloroflexia bacterium
ACAACAGCCTGGCCCCGAGCCGCACCGTGCAATAGAGGAGGCACAATAGTAAGGCTTGAGCTTGCGGCGGATTGCCCAGGAGATGGGCGTACGTCGCCGCACGGTTCGGCGCTGCTTGCCGCACTTTCCCCAACCTCAGCCACTGGCGACCCTCAAGAGCGAGTTGGAGGTGCGGCTGCAAGGGCAAAAGCGGCGCAGTCGCCTGGAGGTGGCGGTGGGCGTGCCGGCCGTGCCGCTGCGCATCTATCACCCCAAGGATCACTGCCGCACCGAGTCTGTTTGGCTGGTCGAGGTGCAAGGCCCGCAGGTCGTGGAAAATGGGCCAGGCAGAGCCGCCGGCGGCCTGGCCGTGCGCGGTCTCTACCCAGCGAGCTCCCCGACCAGCTCGCCCAGCCGCCGGACGCCTGCCTCGGCCTGCTCCGACCAGTTCGCCGCGTTGAGGCGAACGAAGTTGCGATAGCGATTGGTCGCCGAGAACAGGTCGCCCGGCGTGATAGCGATCCGCTCCCTCAGCGCCAGCCGGTAGAGCGCCAACGAATCCACCTTTTCCGGCAGCTGCACCCACACGACGAACCCGCCGGCCGGGCGGGTCAGGCGCACATCGGGCGGGAAAAAGCGCGATATCGGCCTGCAGCAGACCGGCGACGCGCCGAGCATACGCCTGCCGGATGCCCCGCAGATGGTGGTTGTGCGCCCCGCTCGACATGAACTCCGCAATGGCCAGTTGGGGGAGGGTCGCGGTGGCGATGCTGGAGATGTACTTGAGCCACTCGACGTCGCGCTTGAAGCGCCCGGGCACAACCCAGCCCACACGGTATGAAGGGCATAGGTCCTTGGAGAAGGATGAGCACAGCATGACCAGGCCCTTGCGGTCATAGCTTTTGGCGACGCCGGGCGGCTGGGCACCGAAATAGATCTCCCCGAAGACGTTGTTCTCGATCAGCGGGATGTCTTGGGCTGCCAGCATCCGCACCAGCTCGCGCTTGTTGTCATCCGGGATGCAGCTGCCCAAGGGGTTATTGAAGTTCGAGATGACGATGCAAACGCGCACCGGCATCTGCGCGATGGCGAAGCGCAGCGCGTCCAGGCTGATGCCGTCCCGGGGATGGGTAGGGATCTCCAGTGCTTTCAGGCCTAGCGCCTCCAGATACTGCAAGGTGTCAAAGCAGATCGGCGATTCGACGGCCACCGTGTCGCCGGGCCGGCACACGGCGCGCAGGCACAGATTCATCGCTTCGGCGCAGCCGGTGGTGGTCAGGATGTCTTCTGGCGAGAGGCTGCAGCCGGTGGCCGCTGCCCGCCGCGCGATCTGGGCGCGCAGCGCTTCGGGCCCCGGCGGCAGGTCATAGGAGGCATCCGCACCGCCCGACCGGCGGGCAAGGGCAGCCAGGATGCGATTCAGCTTGGCGGTGGCGGTCAGCCCCGGATTGGGATGCGCAGCGCCCATCTGCAGCAGGCGGGGATTCTGTGCGTCGCGGAGGACCATCATGACGAGGTCGCGGACGCTGACGCTCATGGGGTCCGGCGGCGGCGACGAGATGTCCGGCTCGAGCAGGTCGGCGGGCAGGCGGGTCTGGACGTAGAAGCCGGAACGAGCCCGGGCCTGGACGAGGCCGCGGTCCTCCAGCGCGTAGTAGCCCTGCAGTACCGTCGTAATGCTGATGGACCTCTGCCGGCTCAGTTCTCGGACCGATGGCAAGGGATCGCCCGGCCGCAGCGCGCCTGATTTGATCAGGTCTGCGATGCCGGCCGCCACCTCTTCGTACTTGAAAACTCGCTCGGGCGCGTTCATCGAGGCCATTATAGGGTGCCCGGCATCGGCGCACAACGTACAGAGAGCCGCGGTTTGGCCCAGTACAGATGGCGCAGCCGGCGATCTGTTAGGGGTACAATTCAGTGGATTCTGGCTCTGTTAGTATCCGGGCGGCTGCTGTAGGATGAGACCGAAAGCCAAGAGGGACGGAAGCCGATGTGATGTGATACCGGAGGTGGGCCATGGTAGCCTCAAGTGTTGTTGCGCAGCCGTTTTGCTCATCGCGGCCCGCGTGCGTCGCCTGGCCGGGCCAGGAGTTGGAGCGGGCGTTCGGCCTCTCCAGAGGGAAGCTTTGGCGGATCGCAGGCGACAACCGCTGGCGCGCCGTGGTCTGTGTAGAAGGCGTCGTTTGGGTTACCCAGGAGTGGGATTTGCAGGACTATGTCCTCGAGGCCGGGCAGATGTTCCTGATTACGCTGCCGGGCAAGGTCATTGTACAGGCGCTGGTTGACACGTGGTGTACGATTGACCCCGTCCCTGGAGGCCACGCCGTTCCAGGGCGGGTTCCAAGAGGCGATCTGGCCTTAGGAGCACGCGGAAAGGGTCTCCCTGGCAAGGGCACAGCCAAGGTCGCACGGCAGCGCGACTTGCGGTAGACTCGGGTCGTGTGGGATACCGGCCGGCAGGCTCAGGAATGCGCTCTTGCCTGGCCGTCGTGACGCCGAACAGGGCCTGTTTCCCGCGGCCGGCCTGCCGCAGAGGGGGTTGATGGCCAAGCAGGATGGAAGCTCGCTGGGCCTCGGATTGGTCTTGCTGGCCACGGTCTTGTGGTCTACATCGAGCATGTTCATTACCTGGGTGATGCGCAGCACCGGGATGACTGCGCTGGGCCTGGCGTTCTGGCGCGTTTTGATCTCGGGGCTCATCCTGGCAGCGTCTATGCTTGTGGCATCGCCCAAGATGCTGCGCGTCGAGCGGCGCGATTGGCCGTGGCTGGCCGGCATGGGCATGCTGGCGGTGGGCCCTCTACAGGTGTTCTGGATGCGGTCCGTCGTGCTCAACGGCGCCTCGGTGTCCACCGTGATGCAATGCACGGCGCCGATCATCGTCGCCATACTGGCCTGGGTTTTCTGGCGCGAGCCCCTGACGTGGCACAAGTGGGCCGCCATAGCGCTCGCACTCGGCGGCGCCGCTCTCATCTCGGGACTGGCGGGCGCAGGCGCGGCGGGCAATATCCATATGACCCCGTTGGGCCTGGTCACCGTGCTCGCTGTCGCGGTCGCTTACGCAGGGGTCACGCTGTTCGCCAAACAGCTCGCCGGCAGTTACAGCCCGTGGACTATCTGGACGTACGGATTCCTGTTCGCCGCGGTGGTCCTGGCTCCATTCCAGATCGGTGCCGCCCACCCGGCCCACCTCGGCCGGGTGGCCATCGGCTCGTTCGCCGGGCTGATATTCATCACCACCATTGCAGGCTATTGCATTTACACGATCGGGCTCAGGCGCATGCAGGCGAGCGTGGCCTCGATCGTGGCCATGTTCGAAGCGCCTTGCGCCTCGTTCTGGGGCTACGCCGTGCTCGGCGAGCGTCTGAATGGCTTGCAAGTCATCGGTGCGGTCCTGGTGCTCGGCGGCAGCATCCTCTTGGCTGCGCGGTTCAGGGATGAGCGTGCGCCGGCGGGGCCGGCACACGGCCTCGCGGCAGGAAGCGAAGCGCAAAGTACGTAAGTTGCAACAACCGTAAGGGGGCGAATCACCACGTAGTTGGGCATGGAAAACACCCCGCGCCTTTCGAACGGCCACGAGGTGTAGAGGGAGGGGCAACCTTGCCCCCACAACCGGTTATGGGTGTGGCGACGGGTGGATTCGGACCACCGACCCAGCGATTATGAGCCGCTTGCTCTGCCTCTGAGCTACGTCGCCGTATGGGATGCCAGGCCCGTCGCATCGGGCGCTGCCCTCTGCCGCCAGGCAGGCCGGACACCTGTGCCGGGCCGCCCCGGCCATTCGGTGTGTATACCACATATCGCAGCGTGAGTCAATTATCCGAGGGCAATCTTGTTACTGCTCAGGGAAAAGGTCCGGGTTAACTGCTCAGGGAAAATGTCCGCATACTTGAGGTATGAGGACAGTCACCTTGAACATGGAACAGCAGCGTGAAGTAGAAATCCTGACCCGCCTGGAGGCTGGCGTACTGGATGTGACGACGGCTGGTGAGTTGCTGGGCGTGAGCGCTCGTCAGGTGCGCCGCCTCCGCAGCCGCTTTCGCCAAGAAGGCATGGCGGCGGTGGTGCACGGCAACCGCGGCCGCAGCCCAGCCAACCGCACCGACCCGGCGCTGGTGCAGCGCATCCTGGCCCTGGCCGGCCCCGAGGGCAAGTATCACGACCTGAACGTCTGCCACCTGCAGGAACTGCTGGAACGCGAGGAGCAGATCGTGATCGGGCGCTCCACCCTCGACCGCCTGCTCAAACAAGCGGGCTTGCGCAAGCCCGCCAAGACCGGCCCGCCCGTCCACCGACGGCGGCGGGAGCGCCGGGCGGCCGAGGGCATGCTGGTGCAGATCGATGGCAGCCCCTTTGATTGGCTGGAAGGACGGGGGCCGCAAGCCAGTCTCATCGGGGCCATCGACGATGCCACCGGCAAGGTGCTCTTTTTGCACTTCCGGCCCAACGAAGACCAGGTCGGCTACCTGCGGCTGTTGCGCAGCATCGCCCAAGGCTATGGTCTGCCCATGAGCATCTATCATGACCGGCACACGATTCTGCGCTCCCCCAAGCAGCCCACGCTGGAGGAGCAGTTGGCGGGGCGCACCCCGATGAGCCAGGTGCAGCGCGTGA
>CAWEHT010000379.1:0-15926 GCA_963808455.1 uncultured Chloroflexia bacterium
CGGCGGGACCGCCAGCCAACTCGGCTGCGGGAGCAACCGGCACGAGCACAAAGCGCGGCCATTTTCAGGTCCCGCCCGCAGCAGTAGAGGCGGTGGCTATGTGGGCAACTCGCAGCGGAGCGCCGCGGAGCGGAGAGTTGTCCACATACCCACCGCCTATGCGGCGGGTCCCACGCGGGTGCGCTACACTGGCAGCACCGACACGCAGTACGGGCTCACGGACATTATCGCTCAGCAATTAGCGGACATTATCGCTGAGCAGTAACAGTGAGGTTTAGTCGTATTTCAACCTCGCTAAACGCCATCAACTTGTCCCAACGATGCACCGACTGGATGTAACGGGTGGTGCCCGACTTGGAGCGCATCACCACACTGTGGGTGCGCGCGCCGCCACCAAAGTAGCGGACACCGGTCAGCAGATCGCCATCGGGTGATACCGGTGGCGGCGAAGAACACGTTGTCGCCCCGCACAAGATCGCCGATGTGCAGCACTTCATCGAGATCCATGTTGTGCTCGCCCGCATACTTGCGATCATTGTCATCGCGTGGCCATAACCTGCACTGGATTTCGCCGCCCAGGCACTTGAGTGCTGCTGCAGTGATCACCGCCTCGGGCGAGCCGCCAACGCCTATCAAGACATCGACCCCGCTGCCTTCGACACAGGTGCTGATCGCCGCCGAGACGTCACCGTCTGCGATCAGTTTGATGCGCGCCCCCAGCCGGCGGATCTCTGCAATCCTATCCGTGTGGCGCGGGCGATCCAAAATGATCACGGTGAGATCACCGATCTCGCGGTTCTTGGCCCTGGCGATGGCAGCCAGATTCGTCTCGATCGGCGCGTCGATGTCGACCGCACCACACGCTTCGGGCCCAACTGCCAGCTTGTCCATATACACCATGCTGCCTGGCGAGTACATGCAGCCTCGTTCGGCGATGGCCACCACCGACAAGGCACCGCCACCGCCAATCACGGTGGGACGGGTGCCATCGATCGGGATCCACGGCGATATCCACGCGCGGCGGCGTGCCCTGGCCCAGGACCTCGCCGTTGTAGAGCATGGGAGCCCGGTCCTTCTCACCTTCCCCGATCACGATGACCCCGTCCATATCGATGCTGTTCAGGACGATGCGCATGGCATCCACCGCTGCCTTGTCGGCCGCGTTCTGTTGCCGCGGCCCACCCAGCGGCCAGCCGCCAGGGCCGCCGCTTCCGTCACGCGCACCAACTCCAGAGCCAAGTTGCGATCAGGTTGTTCTGGCATGGGGGATCTCCTGAGATAGTCAAGGAACAGATATTAGACAGCGGCATCGATGATAATGCCACTATCGACAAGAGCCGGAATGTAGGGAACTTTACGGTATCCAAGCGCATCCCTGAAGTGCGCTATCTGGCCACCAGACACGCGAAATAGGTCACCGCAGGTATCACGAAAAGCAGGCTATCGAGCCGGTCGAGAATGCCTCCGTGGCCGGGGATGAGCTGGCCGCTATCTTTGCAATGTGCCGTGCGCTTGAAGAGCGATACGGCAAAATCTCCGAACGGAGCGGCGGTCGCGACCAGGGCCCCCAAGACGACGCCGACCCAGATTGGCAGGTTCAGCAGCCAGGAACCCAGGATCGCACCCGCGATGAGGGCCCCCACAGTCCCCCCGATGAGCCCTTCCCACGTCTTCTTTGGGCTGATGCGCGGCCAAAGTGGGTGCCGGCCCGTGCTCGAACCCACGAGGTACGCCGTCGCGTCGGTGATCCAGGTCAGTCCCAGGGCGGTCACAACCCAATTCAGGCCAGGATCATGGCGGCCGCCCGCAGGGATAGACAACCACCAGGTTTGGGCGGGCGGCCTTTGGAACTCGCGCAGCATGACAAAGTGGCTCAGCAAAAAGCCGAGATAGATGGCGGCGCCAAAGGTCGCGCCCCACTCCAACGCCGGCTGCTCGCCTCTATTGTACAGGGCACAGATCAGTGAGAATACGATCAGTCCGGCCAGCAGCGGCCTTAGAAGGCTATCAGTGATCAATCCACTGCTGTAGCCATAAGTTTCAAGGATGAGCCCAATGACGATGGGGAGACCCACAGCCTGATCCAACAACATGTGTGCCCGTTGCAGGAGTCGCGCCATCTCTGCCCAGGCCAGCACGCTAACCGTCAGAACAGCGATCAGGTAGGGAAGGCCTCCTACATAGGAGATCGCGACAATTAGCGGCATCAGCACCAGAGAGCTCAGGATACGCTCGCGCAACACGCGACCCTGCTTCCTTGTCCGGTCTGGCTGGTGCATGTGCAGGGAGCATCTTCGGTGGCGGCATCTGTCATTCTGACCGCAGTGCAAAGCTCGGGTATGCAGGCCGGCCTGCGTCGCGGCAAGCTACCAGCGACGAAGTCCCCGCAGGGGGAGAATCCGTCTTGGTGTCACCAAAAGGGCTCCATGTTTCTGCACCACGTGCGGTCATCAGGCGCGGGCACGCCCGAGAGCGGTCTGGGCCTACTGCCTGACCGCCGGCACATTGCCGAACCGGCGATCCCGCTGGCTGTAGACTTCCAGGGCAGTGGCCAACTCGGCCTCGCCAAAATCAGGCCAGAAGGTGGCTGTAGCATAATACTCGGCATAGGCAGCCTGCCAGATCAGGAAGTTGCTCATCCGGTATTCACCGCCCGTACGGATAATCAGATCTGGGTCAGGAAGGCCGCTGGTGTACAGATGCCGCGCGATCAACTCCTCGGTAATCGACTCGGGGCCCAGGCCCTCCTGCACGATCAGCCGCAGGGCATCCGCGATTTCGGCGCGCCCCCCATAATTGAAGGCCACATTCAAGACGATGCGCTGGTTGGCTCGGGTGACCTCCACAGCCTCACGGATCTGGCTCTGCAAACGCGGGGCGATGCCATCCAAACGGCCGCAATGCCGGATCTGCACATTGTTGGCGTGGAGGTCCGACAGGTTGCGCAGGATGGCCTCACTCAACAGGCGCATGAGCGCGCCCACTTCGTCGGCAGGACGATGCCAGTTCTCCGTTGAAAACGCGTAAACGGTGAGGACCTTCACGCCGAAGTCAGCCGCTGACTGCAGCACCCGCCGGATATTATCTGTCCCCGCCTTGTGCCCAGCCACACGCGGCCACCCACGGGCACGCGCCCAACGGCCGTTGCCGTCCATGATAATGGCCACGTGCGCCGGCACTCGAGTCACGTTGGGATAGCGCGCCAACAACGGCGTCTGGTTTACCATAGACCTTCTTGACAGGCCGAAGTAACCTTACACTTCCATGATTTCGGCCTTCTTGGCCTTGCCGACTTCATCCACCTGCTCGACATAACCATCCGTGACTTTCTGAATATCGTCGCGTCCCTCGTACAGCTGATCCTCGTCGATCATCTTCTCCTTTTCGAGCTCGCGCATCATATCGATGGCATCGCGCCGGACATTGCGCACCGCTACCCTGGCCTCTTCCACCCGCTTGTCAACCACCCTGGCCAGATCTCGCCGGCGCTCCTCCGTCAACTGCGGCACCGCCAGCCTGATGACCTGACCGTCATTGGCAGGTGTCAGCCCCAGATCCGATCCCAGGATCGCCTTCTGGATGATGCCGAGTGTGTTCTTGTCCCAAGGCCGGATGACCAGCAGCCTGGGCTCCGGCACGGAGATGCCGGCCAGCTGGTTCAGCGGCGTTGGTGCACCGTAATAGTCAACCTGCAACCGCTCCACGAGCGCGGGCGATGCCCTGCCGGTACGAATGGCGCGAAGATCGGTCTGCAGCGATTCCACAGCTTTTTCCATGCGTTCTTCTGCGTCTTGCATGATGTCTTTCAGCATGGCGATCTCCTTGGCCGCGGCGGCCTGACTTCACGGCAGGGTTGGAAGCTGGCTCAGGGCTCTCGCAGCCGGCGTCAATGGTTGATCAGGGTCCCCACTTGCAAGCCAAGCGCGGCCCGCTCCAGATTACCTTCCTGCCATAGATCCAGCACAATGATGGGCAAATCGTTATCCATACAGAGAGCGAATGCCGTGCTATCGAGCACGCCCAGACGCATATTCAACGCCTGAATGTAGGACAATTGCTCGAACCGCACGGCTTCAGCGTTGAGCTTGGGGTCCATATCGTAAACCCCATCGACCTTTGTTGCCTTGATCAATACGTCAGCGTTGATTTCCATGGCCCGCAGCGCCGCCGCCGTGTCGGTCGTGAAGTAGGGATTGCCGGTGCCAGCCGCCAGCAAGATCACGCGGCCCTTCTCCAGATGGCGAATCGCGCGGCCGCGAATATACGGCTCCGCGACAGCGCGCATCTCGATGGCCGTCTGCACCCGCGGCTCCAACCCTTCTCGCCGTAAGGCATCGGCCAGGGCCAACACGTTCATAACGGTGGCCAGCATGCCCATGTGATCGGCAGTCGCCCGTTCCATGCCGTGCGCCAGGCCATCGCGGCCACGCCAGAGATTGCCGGCGCCGATCACGATCGCCACCTCGACCCCCATCTCGCGCAGGCGGCGCGTGACCCGCGCCAGCCTATCGCCTTGATGGGGATCGATCCCAAAGCCAGATTCGCCGGCCAGAGCCTCGCCCCCCAGCTTGAGCAAGATGCGGCGATAGCGAACCGTACTCACAGCCACGCTCAGTTGCCCACTTCCATGCGCTCGAAATGTTGGACGCAGATTGTCCCGCCGAGCCGTGCCGCAGCTTCGCCGATCACATCCTTGATGCGCTTGCTGTCATTCCTGATGAACGGCTGTTCCAATAGGCAGCTTTCCTCATAGAACTTGGCCAGCTTGCCGTCCAGGATACGGTCCAGCCCTTGCGCCGGCTGATCGGTCCCGCTCACCTCCGCAAGGTAGCCTTCCCTTTCTTTGGCGACCACTTCGGCCGGCACATCTTCGATGCGCACCCAACTCGGCCTGGCGGCAACCACCTGCATGGCCAGGTCTTTGGCCAACACCTGGAATTCAGGCCGTTGGGCCGGTGCTTCGGCGGCGCACTCTATCTCCACCAAAGCCGCAACCTTGCTGCCCGTGTGCACGTAGCTCCCGATCATGCCCGCCGATGAGATCCCCAGCCGCGCGATGCGCCTGATCACGATATTCTCGCCCAGCTTGGCCACCCGCTCCTGGATCACTTCTTTGACCGTTCGACCGCCCTCGCCGGGAAAGGCTTGAGCCAGCAAGTCGTCCGGCGCCCCCCAGCCAGCGCCCTCAACCGCGACCAGTGTCGCCAGCCCCTGGCACAGGCTCTGGAATTCGTCCGTGCGGGCCACAAAGTCGGTTTCGCAGTTGACCTCGACGAGCGCCGCCACTTTGCCCCCCGCCTCGACGTGGCTGCCGATCAACCCTTCGTTAGCCTGGCGGCTGGCCTTCTTGGCGGCCGTAGCCAGCCCTTTCTCGCGCAAGATTTCTGTGGCACGGTTCAAGTCGCCGCTCGCCGTCTCCAAAGCCTTACGGCAGTCGAGCACACCGGCGCCAGTGGCCGCGCGCAGTTCCTTCACCATATTCGCTGAAATATCCACGTTGGCTCCTGAATCGATTAGGCTTTTCAGCTACCTTTGTCTTCACCCTCGCCGTAATCTTCGGCAGCCAGCCGGGCCAGGATCGACGGCCCCAAATACTCGTCGGGCTCGCCGGCTTCTTCCAGCTCCTTCTGCCGCTCGCGCTCAAAATCAGCCTGCCGCTCCGGCTCTCGTTCGGCGACCCGCTGCTCCTGCCTTTCCTCAGTCGCCCGATCTACCTCGGCCTGCCGTTCTGCCTCGTCGATGGCCCGCAGTTGCGTGCCTTCCACCACGGCATCGGCCATCTTGCCCGCCATCAGCTTGATGGCGCGAATGGCATCGTCATTGGAGGGGATCGGATAATTGATCGGGTCAGGGTCGCAATTCGTATCGACCATCGCCACCACAGGGACGTTCAACCTGTTGGCCTCGGTCACCGCCAGCCCCTCGCGCTGCACGTCTACGATAAAAAGCACGTCAGGCACGTGCGGCATGCCACGGAGACCGCCCAGGCGCAACTCCAGCCGCTCCAACTCTTTGCCAAGCAACTGCTGCTCTTTCTTGGGCAGCCGGTCGAGTTCACCATGCTCCTTGCGACGCTCGAGCTCGACCATGAACTCAACCCGTTGCCGGATCGTGCGAAAGTTGGTCAGCGTGCCACCCAGCCAACGATGCGTGATATAGGGCATGCCACAGCGGTCCGCTTCCTGCTTGATGGTGTCTTGCGCTTGCTTCTTGGTGCCGACGAAGAGCACGAGGCCCCCGGCCCGCACGACATCGCGGACGACCCCATAGGCCGTGTTGACCTGCCGCATCGTCTGCTGAAGATCGATGATGTGAATCCCATTGCGCTCGGTGAAGATGAAGGTGCGCATCTTCGGATGCCAGCGACGGGTACGATGCCCGAAATGGACCCCGGCTTCGAGCAAGGACTTCATAGAAACGACAGACACAGTTCCCCCTTTTTCCGTTGGTACTTCCGCTCTGCACCTTCTGTGGGACCCCGCTGGAGCGCCGGACCTTGCCCTGGATGGGCGTCGAACCGATGAGGACCAAGCCGCTAGACTCACGGGGCACGGCCAACATGCATGCAGGCGTGTAGAATGCGGGCTGCTAGCCCAAATGAAAAGTATATCATAGCGGGGTGCTGGGAGCAAATTAGCTGCAAGATTTCAGACCGACTCTGGCGCACTTTTTCGGCTTGCGCCCACGCCGATCTCGGTCTAGAATCTGGTCACCCAGTAAGAAAGATGGGAGGAAAAAAATGATCGCGCAAGACCTGCTTGAGATTCTTCGCTGCCCCCATTGCGTCTCCGGGCCGACGCGCCGGCCGGGCCTCGACCCCGGGCGCCTGTTGCTGGTGCGCGATACCTGGCTGGTGTGCCAGGAGCCAGATTGCGGGCGCAAATACCCCATCGTCAACGACATCCCGGTCATGTTGATCGAAACGGGGGACAAGTATATCGCTATCAGCGAGAGCGAGCTGCCGGTGCCGCCGCCGCAGCCCTGAGCCAGCCCAGCCTCGCATCTACAGGCCATTAGCGGTTGATGTGACGGTTGTCATAGCCAGGGGCGACCGGTTGGGCCCATAATGGGGCAGCGGAGGATGCACGCCTGCTTTGTTTTGTGTGCAACTCGGGCCAGCCACACTCTGTCGGTGGTGGCGCGATGCAGATATCAAGGAGGTACCAGCCAATGGAGTCCGCGACAATCCTGGTGGTTGACGATGACCCTGACTTCGTGGAAATCATGCGCACGATCCTGGAGTCGTCAGGCTACGCCGTCATCACCGCGTGTAACGGTGAGCAGGCCATCGCCCAAGTCAAGGCACAGCATCCTGATCTTGCCTTGCTCGACGTTATGATGTCTTCCGTGCTGGACGGGCTGAACGTGACTGAGAAGCTGGCTCAGGACCCCGATGCCCGCTACATGCCGGTGATCATGGTCTCCTCGATCGCCGACACTTCCCACGCCGGCCTCTTCCCAACCGAAGAGATGATCCACATGGATGCCTGGCTCTCGAAACCGGTGGATTCGAAGGTGCTGCTAAGCAAGGTTGCCGAGCTGCTGGCTTAGCCGCGGGGAGACAGTCTTGTGTCAGTGCCACCAACCATCCTGATCGTGGACGACGACCCCGATTTCCGGGAATTTGTGCGCATTGTCCTCGAAGAGCCATGATTATCAGGTTCTGGAGGCTGCCAATGCGCCGAGCGGGCTGGCTGTCATGCGCGGTCGCCAGCCCGCCCTGGTGTTGCTGGACGCCATGATGTCTTACGAGTTGGCCGGGATCGGCATCATCCGCACCGTGCGCAGCGACCCCATGCTGGCTCATCTGCCACTGATCCTCATATCGGCCGTGTTGAGCGACGACGAAGACCGTTTCTTGCCCGCGGATGAGCGCAACATGGTCAACCGCTTCCTGACCAAACCGATCAGCCCCGAGGCGCTGCTGCACGAAGTCGCGTCTTTGCTCAAGGCGCGCGCTACCCCGACACCCAAGGAGAGCTTATGACTTCGACGACGCAAGAGGGAGCGACCGTAGGGTCCGTATTGGTCGATCCCGCCAAACAATCGATGTTGTTGGCAGCGTTATACATCGCGCAGGAGCAACAGGGCTACCTCACGCCTGATGCCATCGCCCGCGTCGCGCGGCGTTTGAATCTTTCGCCGGGTGAGGTCTACAGCGTAGCCAGCTTCTACACGCTTTTCCGCACGAAGCCCGTCGGCCGCTACATCCTACAAGTATGCGAAGGTCTCTCCTGCTATCTCAACGACGGCGCCGAGAAAGTGGTGGACTACGTGAGCGCCAAGCTCTCCATACATCCGGGTGAGACCACAGCGGACGGCCGATTCAGCCTGGAGAAGGTTCAATGCCTGGCTTCGTGTGGCACGGCCCCGGCCATGCGCGTCAACGACCAGCTTTATGAGAACCTGACCCCGGCCGGCATCGACGCCATTCTCGAGCGGCTGATGGGGGAGGCGTAACATGTCTGCCTGGCAACCTGTGCTTCTGGCCAATGTCAACCGGCCCAACGCCGAGAAGATCACGGCTTACCTGGATCACGGCGGCTATCAGGCGCTGCGCAAGGCTCTGTCTCTGTCGCCCGATGCTATCATCGAGGAGGTCAAGGCTTCTGGTTTGCGGGGGCGCGGGGGCGCGGGCTTTCCCACCGGCGTCAAGTGGGGTTTCATGCCCAAAGGGGCCCCGATCAAATATCTGGCCGTCAACACCGATGAGGGGGAGCCGGGAACGTTCAAGGACCGCCTGATCGTCGAACGCGATCCGCATTCAATCCTGGAAGGCTTGATCATCGCTGCCTATGCGATGGGCGTGCACCGTGCCTTTGTCTACATCCGTGGGGAGTTCTTCCTCGGCGTCAAGCGCTGGATCAAAGCCATCGCCGATGCCTACCAATACGGCTATTTGGGCAAGGATATTCTGGGCAGCGGCTTCGACCTGGACGTCTCGCTGCATCGCGGCGCCGGGGCCTATATCTGCGGCGAAGAGACGGCCTTGATCGAATCGCTGGAAGGCCACCGCGGCGAGCCCCGCATGAAGCCCCCCTTCCCGACGGAGCACGGATTGTGGGGCCAGCCCACCATCGTGCAGAATGTGGAAACCCTGGCCAACGTGCCGCACATCATCCTGCGCGGCGCGCCCTGGTACGCCGCGATCGGCACGGCCCAGAGCAAGGGCCCGAAGGTGTTCTGTGTCAGTGGGCACGTCAACCGGCCCGGCAACTACGAGCTGCCCCTGGGGACCCCGTTGCGAGAGATCATCTACGAACATGCCGGCGGCGTGCGCTATGGCCGTGCGATCAAGGCGATCATTCCGGGTGGCGCCACCACGCCGATGCTGACGCCCGACCAGCTCGATGTGGCCATGGCTTTCGAAACACTGGCGGCGGCTGGCTCGGCGCTGGGCACCGGCGCCGTGATCGTGATGGACGAAACCACCGATATCGTCGAGGTCACGCGGCGCATCACCAGCTTCTATGTGCACGAGTCGTGCGGTGACTGCACCCCGTGCCGGGCCGGCGGCCAGCGTTTGGTCGAAACCCTCGACCGCCTCGCCGCGGGCCAAGGCCGCCACGATGACCTGGCGAAACTTGCAAGCCTGGCGCAGGGCATCAGCGGCCTGACGTTCTGCCCGCTGGGCACCGGGATGTGTGATCCAGTTATCTCAGCCATGAAGCTCTTCCATGGGGAGTTCACCAAACATGTCCAAAGCTAAGATCCTCGTCGTGGACGACGATCCAGACTTCGTTTCTTACACGTGGACCGTTCTCGAGAGCGAGCAGTACGACGTGGTCAGCGCCGGCAACGGCGACCAGGGCCTGCGCATGCTGGCACAGGAACAGCCCGACCTGGTGGTGCTGGACGTCATCATGTCGAGCGTGCTCGATGGCCTGAACTTGAGCCAGCGTATGGCCGAGAGCGCCCTGTACCGGCACGTGCCGATCATCATGGTCACCTCGATCGCCAATACCGATTATCTGGCCCTGTTCCCTACCGACGAGAACATCCACGTCGATGCCTTCGTGACCAAGCCGATCGCGCCGAAGGAGTTGCTGCGCCAGGTCGCCAGGCTGCTGCCGGCGGCGGAGCACCTCTAGACCTTACACAGCTGAAGACCCGCCCTTCGAGGTCACGAAGCCACCACCGGGGAGGTGCAGCGACGCACCTCCCTGTGACCGGCGCCAACGCCTGTTGCCCCACATCCATGCATCCTGAATGGAGTTATGGCATGCCGCAAAAGATCAAGGTAGGTGGCGTCATCCAGAATGATCATCTGGCCAGCGTCAGCGTGCTGGCGGTCAAGGACCAGCCGGGCATCGCCGCGGCGGTCCTGGATGCTCTTGGCAAGCGTGCCCTGAACGTGCAGTTCATCGTCCAGGTCATCGACCACCAGGAGCAGGACCAGATCGTGATCTGCATCGACCGGGACGATTTGGAGGGCGGCCAGGAGGCAATCCAGGAGATTTGCTGTCAGGTGCAGCCGGCAGCGGTTGTGGCAAATCCTCAAGTTGCCTCGTTAGCAATCTTCGGGCCGGATTTTCGCCAGCGGCCGGGGATCGCCGCCACTATGTTCCGCGTGCTGGCCGAACACGGCGTCAACATTCTGGCGATCAGCACGTCGATCTCAACCGTGACGTGTGTCATCGAAGCCGCCCGGCTCAAGGAAGCCCTGGCGGGCGTAAACCAGTACTTTGACCTGCCCTGAAGCTCTGCAAGGGCCACGGAAGCCGCATTCATAGGACGCGGCATCCCACGCACGCCAGCGCTGGCGGCACCGATCCCCTGCATCGGAGGTGCAAGTGAGTGCTGTCCCGGATGAGCTGTTCCCCTACCGGCGCCCGCGTTGGTTGGCGCGACTGCATGTGGTGGGGCTGCTGGGCCTCATCGTCCTGATCCTGCTGGGCGCCTGGTGGATGCCGGGCCTGGCCACGGGCCACCTACTGGCAGTCGTAGCTCCCTGGGCCGTGATCGAGCTGGGCGTGCTGGTCGCCCTGTACGCGTGGGGGAAGATCAGTGGGCTCCGCGCCCGTGCCTGGCCCTCGTATATGGCCAACTCATCCTCGACATGGTCGGCTTGACGTTGTTCCTGCACTTTGCCGGCGGTTCGGAGAACCCGTTCGCGCTGTTCTATGTCTTCCCCGTCATCGTGGCGTCGGCGCTGCTTGCCCCGGCAGCGGCACTGGGTTTCGCAGCCCTGGCGACCCTGCTCTATTGGGCTCTCCTGGCCGCCGAAGGGTACGGTTGGCTGCCACACTACAATCTGGCCATCTTGCACGGCGCGGCTATGTACCGGAGCGGCCCCTATTTGCTGGGCCAGGGCGCCGCGCTGGCCGCCACTTGCCTGTTGGCCGGCCTGGCCACGACCATCCTGATGGAAGCTCTGCGTACCCGGGCGCGGCGAGCTGGCGGAAAGCCGCGAACGTGCGGAAGCGCGCGCCGCCGAGCTGCGCTCGCTCAACGAACAGCTGCAAGGTGCCAACGAAGAACAAAGACACAGCCGCCAGCACCTGGATGAACTGTATCTGGAACTGCAGCAAGCCTACAATCGCTTGGAAGTGCGGTCGGTCAACATGAGCGAGCTCAACGAACAGCTGCGCCTGGCCAATGCCGAGTGCAAGGCGCGGCGCGAGGAGCTCGTCGGCGTTCACCAGCAGATGCAAGAAGCCTACCGCCGGCTTGAGGCGCGCACGGACCATATGCGGGAACTGAACGAACAGCTGCGCGCGGCCAATGCCGAGTGCAGCCGCCAGCGCGAACAATTGGCCAAACTCAACAGCCAGCTGGTGCAGGCCAACGCCAAGCTGAGCGCGCTCGAGGACGCCCGCGCCCAATTCACCCTGTTGGTTACCCATGAGCTGCGAGCTCCCGTCGCTGCCATCCAGAGCTACCTGAAGCTGATCATCGACGGTTACGTCAAGGCAGACAAGGTGCAGGAGACCCTCGAAAAGGCTGAGAGGCGCGCCATGGAGCAGCTGGCTCTGATCGCCGATCTGCTCGAGCTGGGTCGCATCCAGTCCGCCGACGCCCGTGGCAAGGTGGAGCCCGTTCATATCGAGCAGGCGCTCAAGGAACAGGCGGACTCGATGGCGGCGCGCGCCCAGGAGAGGAACATCACCGTCCACATCGAAGTGGGGCCCGATCTGCCGGCGGTCCTGGCCAACGCGGACCAGATCCGCAGCGTGTGGAACAACCTGATCAGCAACGCCATCAAGTACAATCGCGACGCCGGCCGGGTCGATATCGTGCTCCAACGCGAAGGGGATTGTCTTGCCGGGTCCGTGGGCGATACGGGCATCGGCATTCCGCCGGAGGCCATGGCACGGCTGTTCTCCGAGTTCTTCCGGGCCGACAATGCCAAAGCGGCCTCGCGCATGGGCACCGGCCTGGGGCTCTCTATTGTCAAGGAGATCATCGAGCATAGCGGCGGCCGGATCGTCTGCGAGTCGGTGCTCGACAAGGGCACGACCTTCCGCTTCTGGCTGCCGGTGATAGCGCCCGAACTGCCAGTGGCCGCAACAGAGCAGCCTGACCGTGGCGCACAAAAGGGCGCCGCGTAGCCACCTATCCCAAAGGGGACACCTCGCGAGGGCCGGGACCGCACAGCTGGGCCCGCCTGCATCAGACCGGTCGCGCCAGTGGACCCAAGATACCTCGCGACCGCCGCGGACCGTGTGGCTGGGCGCCCGGACGCCGCGTACCGCACGAGGATTCAGCCCCCGGCCGGCGGTTCGTCCACGTCGATGCTCTCGACGTAAAATGACCGGCCTCCGGTAACGCTCAACTTTATGCTTCCACAACGGGGGCAGACCGGCAAGAGCGGAGGGCTGGTGTCGAAGGTATGTCCACAACTGCCGCAGGTGGCGACCGCCGGCTCGCGACGGAACCGCAGCACCGCCCTCTCGGCGATCGTTCCCTTGCTCAAGATCTCGAAATAGAACTGGACAGAGTCGTCGACGATGCTGGCGAGGTCGCCGATCACCAGGTCGATGGCCGAGATCCGGCCGGCGTGGGCCTTTCCCGCCGCCTCCAGAGCCACATCGAGGATCGACTGCGTCACCGGTAGCTCATGCATGGAGGGAATTGTAGCACAACCCGGCGTGCTGTGGCGCTCACATAAAGAAGAGGCGGTTCAGCCAGGCTACAAGCAGGTCAACTTTGGCGACGTTGGGGTCGAGATACCTGGCCGTGATGGCTGCCCCCAAAGGCTTGCCCGGTTCGCGCTGCCAGGCCAGCCACGTGTGGATGATGGCCTTCGGCGTGTCGGGTGGGCGAAACCTGACCTCGCCTTCCGGAATTTCAGCAACGCTGGACTCGACATGGCCAAAGAGCGCTGAGTTCTCCGGCACCAGAAATCGCAAGAAGTCTTCCAGGATGCCTTCGGTTTGGTTGTCCGGCATGACCCAGACGCCTACCCTCGGCAGAAGTTTGTTGAACAGGGGGATCGAGGACGGTACCATCGGGCGACGGACTGAGCGGCACCCCGGCATAACCAGCAGCCACCAGCCGGTTCCGTAGCGACTCCCACCGCGAGCTCAGGTCGGTATCGGCGTCTACGACGACCCCCACGATATCGCCGTCCTCGCTGGCCTTCAAGCGGACGGAAAAGCTTTCCAGCAGTCTGTCAACGCCCTCCTGTGCCTTGATCTCATCGAGCCATGGCAGCCCTCTGTTGCGAAACAGATGCTTTAGGACATTCTCATCGTCCTTGCCCTCGACCAGCAGAGTCCTCTTCCCGCCCATGTCAGCGCACCTCGATCCGGTCGCGGGTGACCACCGCCAGCTCATCTTCGCTGAACAGGGTCGGGACTATGTTATTTCCCCTGCGTGTCAATCGGATGAGGGCCCCCTTCTCACTATCCTGGCTCGCCACTTTCTGGAATGCCTCAATCGCATCCCAGCTGTGCGAAGTGGCGACCACCTGAACCTCAAGGCGTCTCGCGAGGTCGAAAATGACCCGCCAGGCGTCCGGCTGGACGGAGTAGTGCATGCCGTTCTCGAACTCATCGATCAACAGGAGCCCGTCTTTCGCGTTGACGAGTGAGAGAACGATCCCAAAGAGGCGGTTAAGGCCATCGCCGAATGAGCGAAGGGGCATGGGGCGTGGCATCCCCTTTGCCCTGACGATCGCGGTGCGCTGCTGCCGCGTCTCTTCCCCGCCAATCATCGATACCGCCGATATGTCGGGGTCGATGATGCGCAGCGCCTCTACAACGTCCTGCTCGCTGTCCGAGAGCGCGATATTGTCCCAAAGGCGCCCCAGGGTAGCGGTCCGTTCTCCCCCGTAAGGGCTTACAAAGACACACGGCAGCCGAGATTCGCCCTCGGGCAGGAAACTGGGCACGCGAGAAGCATAGGATCGCGTGAAGGAGGACAGGCGCATCGCGCGTTGCGTGCCGTCCGCCTTGATCACCAGGGCCGGCAAGCCGTCGCCCTCCGCGAAAAGGCCCGGCTGCCGGAGGACGAGTCTGGTTGTGCCGTCTGGGCCTTCCTGGGACGAGAACGAGCCGGGCTCGACAGATAGCATCATTCGCCGCTGCCCACCGGTCGCCTCGATCACCAACGGCTCGAGCTGGAGGGAGAACTGGGGGAAGCCGTGGAACAGGCTGGACAGGGTAAAGAGGTCGGCGGCCTCCGCCGGCCGCGCCGGTTCCTCGATCTGTCTCGTGTCCTCCTCCCGATAGCGGAGAATTTCGTAGATCACAGATGGCGACCCGCTCGAAGCCAACAGCCGCAGGGCTTCCAGCACTGAAGACTTCCCGGTGTTGTTGCGGCCCGTTATCAAGTTGACCCGTCCCAGGCCGTGGATACTCAGTTGCCGGAGCGCCCGAAACTGCTTGATGGTCAGAGACTCAATCTTTAGAGCCATGCCTTTCACCTCCGTCGAAATTCCAGACGGCGCTGCGCAAGCAGCGTCCTCAGTCCTCGGAAGTATGGCGCTGCCAGAGGTCGTCGGCAACGGCCCGCACACCCTCTTGGGTGGCCGGGCTCAGCGTCGAGCCGAAATCGAAATCATAGCCACGGATGGAGATTAGCTCCGCGGTAGGCGCACGGCCGTAAAGCTGGACGGTCAGCGACAACAGCTGCGATGGCTTCATATGGTGCGACGCCATGGATGCGCCCGGCCGCGGTTCGAGCGAGGTGCGGTGCACCAGCTCCTGGATGGCCCCGGTGTGGGCATCCACGAACATGACACGATCATAGCCGGCCAGCGTTTCGGCCAGCTCAGGGCTCAGCAGCTGCAAGAAGAGCGTGTCGAGCCCCGCGCCCAGGTCGGCGCCGCCATCGTCGCCTTCCTCCAGAACCGGCAGGCCAAGGCGCCCGCGCAGATCATTCACGACGGCCAACCCGGCCCCGTCGTCCTGCCGGCTCGGGTTGCCATAGCCGATCACCAGGGTGCGCGCCATCAGTAACACCACCTCGAGATGTGCCGAAGATTGCTAGGGGATTATAGCGCACACGGTCGCAGGGCCCGGCGCCAGGCCCCCAGAGCGAAGCCATGCTGCGCCACACTGGTCGCACGGCCATGAGAGTTCCGGGCCGACCACGAATGGCAACCTTGACTGCACGCATAGCTCCTGCGGCAGGCGCCCGCGCCCTCATTGCAGCCCGAAGCCCGGCATGCTACAATCCGTGCAGTCGAGTCGGGGGATCTCGGGCGAGGCCCTGCACGGCAAGGTGACAGCATGCCAGGAAACGCTCGGCGTGAGCGCGTCCCCATCTACACCATCGGCTACGGCAGCCGGACGATGGAGGAATTCGTCGCGCTGCTGAAAGCCTACGAAATCGGCTTCCTGATCGATGTCCGGTCGGCCCCCTATTCGCGCTTCAAGCCGGAGTTTTCCAGGGAGGCGCTGGCAAGGCATCTGGGCGCTCAGGGCCTCCGCTACGTGTACCTGGGCCATGCGCTGGGTGGGCAACCGGCGGGACCGCGA
>CAWEHT010000380.1:0-12018 GCA_963808455.1 uncultured Chloroflexia bacterium
GTGTTCAGGCGCGCAAAGTGGAGACCGGCCTGATCGGGCTTTACGCGCTTTCGATCCTGCTTGGAGCGGCGGCCCTGGTAGTCTGGTTGGTGGTGCGATGATGGACCTGAACCGCATCCCTGTGCTCTCGATGATCACCTTTCTCCCGCTGGTTGGAGCGTTAGGCCTGCTGGCCTTCCCCCGCGAGCGGCTCCAGAAGTGGTGGGCGCTCGCCGTGACTGTGGTCACCTTCCTCTGCTCGTTGCTGCTGCTGGCCGGTTGGCAGGACGGCGCGGCAGGCATGCAGTTCGTGGAGCGGGCCGATTGGGTGCCTCAGTTTCACATCCAATACCTGATGGGCGTGGACGGCATCAGCCTGTTCCTCGTGCTGTTGACGACGTTGCTGATGGTGCTGGTGATCCTGTTTTCGTGGGAGGGGGTGTCCAGCCGGTTTCGTCTCTACCTCTTCTTCATGCTGCTCCTGGAGAGCGGCATGATCGGGGTGTTTACCTCGCTCGACCTGGTGCTGTTCTTCGTCTTTTGGGAGCTTTCCCTGGTCCCGATGTATTTTCTCATCGGGGGTTGGGGCGGTGCGCGCCGCATCTACGCAGCGCTGAAGTTCTTCATTTACACGATGGTGGGCAGCGCGTTCATGCTCGTCGCTATCCTGGTGCTCTATTTCCACGGCGGGACATTTGACCTGCTGCAGCTCCAGGCTCAGGGCGTGGCCCCGGGGCTGCAGACTTGGCTGTTCCTGGCCTTCGCGATCGCGTTCGCCATCAAGGTGCCGATCTTCCCGTTCCACACCTGGCTGCCGGATGCTCACGTCGAGGCGCCTACCGGCGGATCGGTCATCCTGGCCGGCGTCCTGCTCAAGATGGGCGCCTACGGGTTTTTGCGTTTCTGCCTGCCGTTGTTCCCGGCAGCGGCCCGGCAGTTGGGGCCGGCCGTGGCCACGCTGGCGATCATCGGCGTCCTGTACGGCGCCCTCGTGGCTCTCGTACAGAAGGATGTGAAGTCGCTGGTTGCCTACTCCTCGATCGCCCATCTGGGCTTCGTGATGTTGGGGATCTTTGCCCTCGACGCGCAAGGGATCGCCGGAGCGACGCTCCAGATGATCAACCATGGCCTCAGCACGGGCGCCCTCTTCCTGATGGTCGGCATGCTCTACGATCGCCGGCACACCCGCCTCCTTTCGGAGTTCGGCGGCCTCTGGAAGCAGATGCCGGTCTTCGGCTTTCTGTTCCTGATCGTGGCGCTCTCCTCGGCGGGCCTGCCGGGCCTCAACGGTTTCGTCGGCGAATTCAACATCCTGCTGGGCATGTTTCAGAGCGAGCGCGCCCTGGCCATCGTCGCAGCCTTCGGCGTCGTGCTGGCGGCCTGGTACCTGCTGGCCGCGGTGAGGCAGATGCTGCAGGGGCCGCTGACGCGGCCCGAGAACGCCGCGCTGCACGACCTGAACTGGCGCGAGAGGCTGATCCTCGTGCCGCTCGTGGCCCTTTTCTTCGTGATCGGGCTGTTCCCGAACCTTCTCTTCGCCAAGATCAACCCGTCGGCCCAGGCTCTGGCGGATGCGTTGGGCTCACAACGACCTGCCGCCCTAGCCCCCCAGCGGGCGCCACATGATCAAAAGCCCCTGGCCGGACTTACGATCGTGATCCAAAAGTAAGGCCTATGAATCTGTCTGCTATGAACTACACGGTCATTGCTCCTGAGATCATCCTCGTCGTCGCAGCCATGGCGGTTTTGCTGCTTGACCTGGTGCTCTCCGAAAAGACAGCTCTGGGCTGGCTGAGCCTGGTTGCCGTCGCAGCGGCGCTGGGAGCCACCTTCCTGGCGCCGCTATCGACGCCTTTTCAGAACATGGCCGTGGCGGACGGCATCGGGCGTGTGTTGGGCGCAGCGGTGCTCATGGCGGCCGGCCTCACCATCCTGATGTCCGTCGAGCGGGCCTCTGACTTCACGCGCTGGGTCGGGCCCTATTACGCCCTCCTGCTTCTGGCCGCGGCCGGCATGCGTGTGATGATCGTCGCCAGCGATTTCCTCACCATCTTTCTGGGCCTGGAGATCCTCTCGCTGGCACTGTACATCCTTGCCGGCTTCAACCACGACGACGTGCGTTCGGCGGAAGCCTCGCTCAAGTACTTCTTGCTGGGCGCCTTCGCCAGCGCTTTCTTCCTGTATGGCATTGCCCTGGTCTACGGGGCCACCGCGACGACCAGCCTGGCGGCGCTTGCCCAGGGGCTGGCGTCGGGTGCGGGTGGGCTCGCCGCGCCCCTGCATTCCGGCGTGCTGCTGTCTATCGGCATGGGGCTGCTCATCGTCGGCTTCGGCTTCAAGCTGGGCCTGGTGCCGTTCCATATGTGGACGCCGGACGCCTATCAGGGCGCGCCCACGCCGGTGACCGGTTTCATGTCTGTGGCCACCAAAGCCGCCGGCTTTGCCGCCTTCATCCGGGTGCTGGCCGCCATCACGACGGGCGACCGCCCCTGGCTGATTGCACTGGCGGCGATCGCCGTCCTGACGATGACGCTTGGCAACCTGGCCGCGCTGCGCCAGGCCAGCCTCAAGCGCATGCTGGCCTACTCCAGCATCGCGCATGCCGGCTACGTCCTGACCGGCCTGGCGGCCGGCAACGCACAGGGTGCCCAGGGGGCGCTCTATTATCTCCTGGTCTATACATTCATGAACCTCGGGGCCTTTGCTGTCGTTCAGGCCGTCCAGGGACGCGACGAGATCGATGTCAGTAGCGAACGGGTGGCCGGGCTGGCGACCCGACAGCCGGTGCTGGCGGCGCTGATGGCGATCTTCATGTTCTCGTTGACCGGGATCCCACCGCTCGCCGGCTTTTTCGGCAAGCTGTACGTGTTCAGCGCTGCCGTGCAAGGTGGGCTGGCCTGGCTTGCCGTCGTCGCGATGATCAATAGCGCCGTCGCTGCCTATTACTATCTGCGGGTGACGGTGTCCATGTATATGCTTGAGCCGGCCCCCCGCCGGGGCGGGGTTGCCCCGGCATCGCCCGCGGAGGCGTCGCTGGTGCCCGGCGCGCCGGCCCCGGGGTCCCGCCAGGTCCGACCGGCAGGCCCTGCTCCCTCGATACGTGCGGCGGCTACCACGCCGGGCATGGTCGTCGAGGCACTGGGGGCCGGCCCGGCGAGTGCCCTGCCGGCACCGGGCGGGGGAGCGAGCACCGTCGCGGCGCCCGCACGTATCCAATCACCCGTGCCGCACAAGGGTCAAGTTTCCCGCCGGGGGGAGCCATCCGGCAGGGGCACGGCGCTTCCTGCCGGCGCGGCTGCCGAAGAGCCGCCGGCGCGTGGCGAATCGTCCGGTGCCGCCGCGCAGGGTGGGGCCTTGGGCTGGCCCGGCTGGCTGGCCCTGGCGCTCATGGCCGCCGGCACCGTTGGCCTCGGATTGTGGCAAATGCCCTGGATGCAGGCCATCGCCCAGGCGGTGGCCGCCCTTCCGGGACGCTGAAGCTACTACTTGACTGTAAGCTGGATTCCGCGCCGGAATAGCTCCGTTTGTTATCATGGGTACGTTCGGATTGTTAAGCTCTTCACGCGCATCTCGTCACTGACTTCATGTCTTTCAATCAGGTCGTCGAAGGTAGGTGCCTCCTTCGTTAGGCATCCGGCGAATGGGATGGTGCTGCTTGGGTTGCCTTGGGCAGGCCACGCATTCCCGTCCCAGGTTGAGCAGTGCAAGTGCCTGCTTGCGGAAATCCCACACTCAAGGGGTGAAGCATGAAACGGTTAAGGTTGTTGCGCGTCGTTGCTTCGATCGCCCTGGCGGTCTCGTTTCTCGGCCTGACCTCCGCGTCTGCCGCGCCCAAAGCGCCCAGAGCTGTAGCGGCGCCGAGGGGTCGAGAGTTGCCGAACGTCCCGAAGGCTACCGGCCTCTGGACCAGCGTTGCCGCGCCCTCTGGAGCACCGACGCGGCCGCTCTTTTCTGTCGCGACCAGTGCGAGCAACGATGCCTGGGCGGTCGGAGGTGCCATCTCGGCCACGCTCGCCATGGGGTCGTATTCGCAAGTCTACCACTGGAATGGCGTAGGATGGTCGGCCATTGCCGACACGACCTATTTGACACTGGCGAGTGTTTCGCTCATCCCGGGCGTTGCCGACAAGGCCATCGCGGTGGGGGCAAGCGAGGGCGGCCCCACCAGCCCAGGCCTGGTTGAAACGTGTACCTTGAGCGGCTGTGGCCGCGACACGCGCGTTCCCGCGGGCGTTCAAGCCGGAGGTGGCGTGACCAACAGCACCGCGATCCTCGATGCCGTCTCGGCGGTGTCAGAAACTGTCCCCACGTTGGAAGGCACCGACTATTGGGTGGTCGGCGGGGGCGGCGGCGAGTGCGCCGGCCTCACCTGCTACCCGGAGTTCGGTGTGATCCTGCACCACACGGCCTCGCTGACCCAGCCGTGGACCTCTGTCCTGTTGACCCAGACCTTCGCGGTGTCCAGCACGATACCGGCAACAGCCACGCTGCCGAGCGTGCACTATCGGGCGCTGCAGATGCTGGGCGATGGCGAGGGCTATGCCGTCGGCGAGGGCACGTCCGTTGCTGGGCCAGGCACGATCATCCACTACAACCCGGTCACGGGTCTGTGGCAGCGGGTGGACCTGCAGAAGGGGGGCTCACTGCGACTCAGGCGCAGGCCATAGGCCCGCTTCACGGCGTCTATTTTCTTTCCCCGCTGGAGGGATGGGTCGTTGGCGGCAACCTGTCGGCGCATCCGACGATCCTGGATTACAAGGCCACTGGCGACCCCTCAATGGAGCCTGGAGGGCGTGGCCAGCATAAATCAGTTGACAGGCGGAGAAGTGAGCGAAACGGAGCTGCGATCGGTGAGCATGCTTCCCGATGGCAGCGGTTATGCCTCGGGCAACGACGGCATGATCCTATACCGCTCCGCGATCGCCGCCTCCAAAGGCATCTCGCCCACATGGAACTTGGTCTACCTTGAATGCGGAACGGCGCCGGGTACCTGTGACTACCCGCCGCTCAACGGCGTGTCGATCACGCCGAACGGGGCGCAAGGGTGGGCAGTCGGAGGGCTAGACGCGATGCCGCCGGTCTTTGCCAAGATGACCGGAGGGACGCTTGAGCAGTTCCCGGTCTGGCTGCCCTTGATCGACAAGAACTAGTAGCGACGGGCACGGCTTAGCGCCGCCTTTGAACTTGGTGGTCCATCCGGAAAGTTCGCCGCGCGATCGCCGCCTGGCACTGCAAGTGCCAGGCTGGCACAAAAAGTGCGCCGAGGCGCACTGACGACCGGCATCTCAGCCTGTTTCAACAGGGTTGGTGTATCAGCCGACGGGTTTCCCCCTGCGGGGACTGCGCAACCCTCGGCGGGCCTACCAGGAACTTGCCGGATGCACCACTTAGGGGCAGGCCGCTCCTGTGAGCGGCCTGCCCTGGCATCCTCTGCCGGAGGAGCCGAGGGCTTGTTGGCGGCCGGCGAGCCATCTCCCCAGCCTCCGGCCGGCGGCATTGTACAGGTGCCCACAGTCATCTCTGGAATCCCCTGATATTGTTGCTATACTTCTCTAAATATTGTGGGTAAGCTCCCCGCGCCCCGTGAAAGGGAATGTCGATGTCCCGACCTGCGTTGCGTCTGCGGCGAGGCGGCTGGCAGGTGCTCCTGTTGCTCATCATGGCGCTGCTGGGTGGTTGCACGGCTGCTGGCCAGCCGGCTGTCGCAACCGCCGGCCCGGCCACACCCACGCCCACGGCCACGCCGGGCCTCGAGCGGGGCACGGAGGCGCCGCTGCGGCTGCTCTACTGGCAGGCGCCGACCATGTTCAACCCGCATCTCACGTCGGCCCTCCCGGATTGGGAGATCAGCCGCCTGAGCTACGAGCCGCTGGCCAGCTTCGACAAGAATGGAAATCTCGTCCCGATCCTGGCAGCCGAGATCCCTTCGCTGCAAAACGGCGAGGTGTCGCAGGACGGCAGATCGGTGACGTGGAAGCTCAAGCAGGGCGTGCTTTGGTCCGATGGCCTCCCGTTCACGGCGGCCGACGTAAAATTCACGTATCAGTTCATCGTTGACCCGGCGACTGCCTCGCCCTCGATCGGTGCCTACGCCGCCGTCTCCGGCGTTGACGTGATCGACCCGTACACCATCAAGGGTCGACTTCAGGATCCCAAACCCGGCCTGGGCGAGGCCTTTCACCGGGTTCCAGGGGCTGATCTTGCCCCAACATGTGTTCGAGCCTTACATGGGCGCCAAGGCCCGGACGGCGCCTGCCGACCTCGCCCCGGTTGGCACCGGCCCTTACATCGTGCAGAAATATACGCCGCGGGCCGAAGTGCTCTTGCTCGGTACCAGCCTGGTTCAGACAGACCAGATCGTGCTCGAGCCCAACCCTCACTTTCGCGAGCCGGGCCAGCCTGCTTTCCGGCTCATCGAGATCGAAGGCGGAGCCGTAACCAGCGAAGCCGCCCGCATGACTTTGCAAAGCGGCGATTTCGACTTTGCCTGGGACCTGCAGGTCACCCCGCGTCTTTGCAGGAGCTCGGGACATACTATGCTGGCAAGCTGTCGGCCAACCTGGGGCCCGCGGTCAGCGGATCGTGCTCAACCGCACCGACCCCAGGCAACGGCCGGGGCAGGGTGCTGCCGCTGGCCCCGGCGCCGCCAACCCCTTTTTTGACGACCTGCGGGTGCGCCAGGCTTTCGCCTACGCCCTCGACCGCCAGGCCATCGCGGCACTTTACCCCGGGAGCGTTCCGGCTGACAGCCTGCTGGTGAGCCCCCCCGATTATCAGTCTCCGCAGGTCCCCTACATTTACGACCCTGGCCAGGCGGCTCAGCTTCTCGACCAGGCGGGTTGGGTCCTCACGGATGGGGTGCGGGAGAAGGGTGGGGTCAAGCTGCAAGTCCGCTTCGAGGCACCTGCCGACCCGACGCGCCAGCAGATCCAGAAGATCATCCAGGCATCACTGGCTTCGATCGGCGTGCAAGTGACCCTCAGCTCCGTCGACCCGCGGGTCTATTTCAGCAACATCCCGGGTTTGCCCGACACGCTGCAGCAGTTTCAGGCCGACATGGCCGAGTACTCGCGGGAACCATGGCGCCGACCCCGGTTCCTATATGGGGCTTTGGACCTGCAGCCAGATACCGCAAGCTGCCAACCGATGGTCAGGCGGCAATATCGCGTGTTGGTGCAACCCCGCTTACGATGCGCTCTATGCCAGGTCGCTGACGGAGCTGGACCCGGGGAGGCGCCGGCAGTTGATGATCCAGATGAACGATATGCTCGTCCAGGATGTGGTCGTGATCCCCCTGGTGGAGATTGCGCAGGTTGCGGGCGTTAGCAGCAGCATCACGGGCCTGGACCCGACGCCGTGGGACGGTGACTTGTGGAACGTGCAGGACTGGAGCCGCAACTTGCCATGACGACCAGAGCCGCAGCCGGTGACTGGGCCAGCCGGGCACCGGCGCCACGCAGGGCGTTTACGCCACAGTGGCTCAATGACCTCAATATTGCTGCCAAGCTGACGTTGGCGTTTGGCCTGTTGGTCATGTTGAGCTTTGTGCTCGGCGGCCTATCGCTGCTGGATTCCGTGAGGATCGCGCGTGCCATAAACCGCGTCGATAATTTCCGGGCGCCGGCCGTGCTCGCCGCCTCGCGGTCCCAGGCCGATTTGCTGAGGATGTTGTCTGACGTACACGTCTACCTGGCGCTGGGCGACCAGCAGTTCGAGGACCGTTACGTGACGGACAGCCGGACATTCGAGGCCGACATCAATCAGCTGGATGCGCTATCGAGCCAGCTCACCGATGCCGACAGGGCGCGCCTCGCCACCCTGAAAACGGCTTACAGCCAGTGGTCGCCGCTGCCGGACACGCTGTTTGACTTGCGCAACAACCAGCTCGAACGGGAGCCAGCGTACATGACCCTGGCCACCGACGGTCTTCTTCGCGGCGGCACCATCCTGATCGATACCAACACGATCATCGAGGAGCAGGCGCAGCGCCCGGCCTCGGCCGCCGTCGTGAGCCAGACGGTGGACCTGGCCCAGTTTCAGGGCTATTTTGCCGGGACGCTGGCCGGGCTGCGCGAGTATGTCAGCACGCGGAACCTGGTCTACCGCGGCGAATACGAGGCCAATAGCGTCCTGGCCCAGGCCGCCTGGGCCCGCGTCAGCGCCGACAAGGACGCACTGACCCCCAGCCAGCAAGCCACTTTGGCCAAGGTTGACCAGAACATGAAGGCGTTCATGCTTCTCCCGGCCCCGATGTTCAAAGTGCTGGAGAGCCCCGATTGGCGAACCGACCTGGCTCTGTTCCAGACCAAGGCTGTGCCGCTTGCAGATACGATGTCGCAAGCGTTGGATGAGACGACGGCCGAGCAACAGTCGCTTCTGCAGGCGGAGCTGGCGGCCGGGAGCCAGGCGCTGGCGGACGCTAACCGCCGGACGCTGGCCGGCGGGGTTATCGGCTGCCTGCTGGCTATCGCGATGGCGCTGGCCTTCCGCGGCAATATCGCCGGCCCGGTGCGCCGCCTGACGGCGGTGGCGGAACAGATCGGCGCCGGCGACCTGGCCGCCCAGGCGCCGGTGGAGTCGCGCGACGAGATCGGCACGCTGGCGCGGACCTTCAACGGTATGACCGGCCAGCTGCGCCACACCCTGACCCAGATCCGTAAAGAAAAGAAACGGGCCGATGACTTGCTCGGCGTGGTCATCCCGATCGGCGTCGAGCTGTCTGCCGAGCACGACTTCAACAAGCTGCTCGAAGAAATCGTGCTGCAGGCCCAATCATTTTGCCGCGCCGAGGCCGGGTACCTCTTGCTGCGCCAGGGCGATGCCACCTTGCAGTTCGTGATCGCCAGGAATGAGATCCTCGGCCAGGCCGCTGGCGGGACCAGCGGCCTGGAAGTCACGAGCCTCCCCCTGCCCTTGCACGCCGGGGCCCGGGAGACCGGTTGGAGCCATCCGGCGGCGCAGGTGGCATTGCAAGGCGCCCCCGTCAACATCGCCGACGTCTACGCGGGTGACGGAGAGACCTATCCGGACCTCGTGGCCTTCGATGAGGAGCACGGCTACCATCATCAGGCTGTGTTGGCCTTGCCCTTGAAGAACAGCCAGGCTGAGGTCGTGGGCGTGCTGGAGCTGGTCAACGTGCGGGACCCGGAAACAGGCCAGGTCGTGAGCTTCGACACGAACCTCCAGGAGATGATGGAGTCGCTCTCGTCTCTGGCCAGCGTCGCCTTGGAGGCGTATATCCGTGAGCAAGGCCTGCGCAAGGAGATCCAGGAACTGCGCATCGTGGTTGACGCCGCCCAGCGCGAGAAGCAGGTGCGCGAGATCGTTGACACCGACTTCTTCCAGGACCTGCAAACCAAGGTGCGCACCCTGCGCGGCCGGGCATCCCGTCCCGCCGACGACGTCCCCGGTGCCCCGGCGCCGGCAGGGTCCAGCTGACGCTCGCCCGGCGCGGAGGCTGCCCCGTCCGCTGCCGGCAGCGCTGGACATGCTCGCAAATCGGTCGCCGAACAGGCTTGCGTTCCGTCCTCGATGGCATCCCTTATTAGCAACGCCGGTATCGTGCCGGCCACGTCAGGGAGCGCCGGGCGCCTGAGCACCCGGCGCTCCCTGACGGGATGAACACCGATAGACGGAACCCCCGGCCCTACTGGTTGCCGAATTGGGCCTGGAATGCCCCGGGGGCCCAGGGGGTGACCGAGAATGTATAATTGAAGTCGCAGCCTACCAGCTCGCGGGCTTCCGTGGTCTCCACGTAAAGTGTCTGATCGGCCCCATTGTTCCACCACCAGATCTCCGCGTCATTGGCGAAGTAGTGGTCATTCGCCGCCAACAGGTTGCCGCCCTCGTCATAGAGATGCAGGACCGGGACGGCAGGGCTGGCGCCGGGAGCGGCGTCGATTTGGTAGACATAACCGGCCTGGGCGTCGAACTTGGCCCAGTGATGGTCGTCCGTTGAGAAGGGCAGGATGAAAACGTGATATTCTGGTCCCGACACGACGTGGGCCAGCGTCATCTGGTCATCGGGTTGATACGTATCCATGCAAGTGCTCGACCGCGAGCTGGCCGTGGTGCTGGCCATGGCGCCCTCGGCAAGCGGAGCCATAGGCAGCAGGAAGAGAACAATCAGAATAGACCTGCGCCAGGACTGGCAGCTTCATCAACTGACCTCCATTGGGACGTATTTGCCCTTTGCAACCAACCGCACAACCCGCATGGCGCCCGGCAGGTAGGGGCCTGTGGCGCGCCGTTGTCTACGGTAAATACGAACATACTCATGAGATTTAGTACGCAAGCGTGCCTACAAAGCGCAGACAAAGCTTCCATCCCGCGCCGGTTAGGGGTATAATAAGGGTCATCGCCCGGGCTATGGCACGCCTGGGACGCAAGAAGGAGATCCTATGCCCGCAGTTCGCCGTCTGTACCTATACCTGGCCGCTCTCATCGGCTTGTTGGCGTTGCTTGCCGGGCTAATCGGTGGCAGCGTGGCGCTGCTCGGGGCCTTGTTGAGCGGCACCCCGTGGCCGGGAAGCTGGGCGGCTTTGGCCCAGAGCGCCCTGGGCCGCTGGGCCGCGGCTCGTGCTGATCAGCGGCCCCCTCTGGGCGGGCCATTGGTTTCTGGCGGCTCGGGCCGCAGGCCGGGGCCCGGCAGGCGCTGCAGAGCGCAGGGCTCCGGCGCGAAAGGCGCACTTATACGTCGGGCAGTTAGGGGCGCTCCTGGCGCTGCTCTGGCAGGCCGGCATGCTGCTCAACGACCTGGCACTTCAGGTCGTGCCCGGTGCGCCTGGCGGCGCGACGGCGCCCGGCCGGCCGGCCGGGGCTCTGTCGTCGCTGCTAGGATGCACCTTCGCCCTGGCTTTCTTGTCGCACCTCCGCACGTTGGCCTACCGTGACGGCGACGTAGGGCACGAATACGGCGCCGGCGCAAGCTGGCGGCGGCTTTACGATTACACATCAGCCTTTATCGGCACGGCCCTGGCCGCAGGCGGGGCGGCCGGGGTCTTGAGTTACGCTCTCGGCTTCGCCGGCCAGGCCCTTTTCGGCTCGGCGCCGGCTTCCACGGCCGGCTTGGGCGCTGTGGCCGTCTTCCTGCCGCCGGCCCCGAGCCTGGCCGCCTTCGTGCTCGGCGTGCCCCTTGTCCTGGCGGCCTGGCGCCGGATCGAGTGGAACACAGCGGACGACGCTTCCGGCGGGGAGGCCAACTGGCCCGGCCGCAAGCTGCTGCTTTACGCCGGCCAGCTGGCCGGCGTTGCCCTGACCGTGCTGAGCGTGATATCGCTCCTCGTCGCTGCCGGGCACATCTTGCAGCTCGACCAGGGGCCCCAGGGCATCCGCGTGGGCCTGGCGACCGCGGAGGGCGGCACGTTCTGGGTCGCATCGCTGGCCTCCGCCCTCGTCCGATTCCTCGCCTTCTTCCCTCTGGGGCGCGTGCTCTGGCGTTGGTTTGGTAGCGCGGTGACGGGCGACCTGGCCTGGGCGCCGGAGACGCCAGGCGCTGCGATCTTGCGCCGCCTGTACTTCTACCTGGCCTCGGCCATCACCCTGGCTGTCGCCTGGTATGGCGGGATGCAGTTGCTGGCGGTGGCGGTTCTGGTTGCGCTTGGCGGGTCTGCGGGAGGCGGCCTTGTCTCTGCCGTTGCCGTCCCGGCGCTTGGCCTCCAAGGGGCGCTTTTGGGGGCTGCCTTCCTGATCCCCGCCTGCTTCGCCTGGTGGTGGCATTGGTGCCGCCGCCGAGAACTGGGCGTGGCAGCCCGGCCCGGCAGGCCATGAGGAACGGGCTTCACTCACGTGTAAGATTTACCTGCATGGCGTGAGCATTGGGGCAGCGGTCGTGGTGATCGCCCGTGCCGCCGCTGTGATCTATCGAGCGCCAGGCCGGCCCCTCGGGCCGCCGGCAGGACAGAGTTGCCGGGCAACGACTTCCTGAGCGCCCTGGCCGGGCTGGGAGTCCGGCCCATTCTGCTTGCGCTGCTCTGGTGGATCGGCCATGCGCTGGTGCTGCGCCAGGACGCCCGGTTGCAGGCCGGAACAGGGACGGGC
>CAWEHT010000381.1:0-3545 GCA_963808455.1 uncultured Chloroflexia bacterium
TACTCATTCGCCGGCCGGCCGCCCAATCCATCGCCCTGGGCGCTGCAGGTTTTAGGCGTACCGGGTGTCGCCGAGCCTTCGGCGACGCTGGCGGCCGGGACTTCCGAGCTGCTGGTCCAAAAGCGCAGGTTCCCAAATGTTACCGTTGCGGTCGCTCGTACGCCGGCCGACAACTGGGATCCGCGGGGTGGCGCACCCGTCGAAGTAAAGTTTGGGGGTTGATGGTTCTCGGCGGCGGGGCAAGTTGGCAGAGGGGGGCACAGCGAAATGACGGGAAGCATCACGGTGGTGGGCATCGGGCCGGGTGACCTCGCACTTATGACACCTGCTGCCCGCGAAGCCGTGGAAACCGCCGACATCATCCTCGGCTACCGTACCTACCTGAAGTTGATTGCGGGCCTGGCCCCGGCAGTGGCGCGCGAGCCGAGCGGGATGCGACAAGAGGTGAGCCGGGCGCAACGGGCAGTTGAGTTGGCCCGGGCCGGGCGGCGCGTTGCCCTCATCTCTGGCGGTGATGCGGGCATATACGGCATGTCGGGGCTGGTCTGACGAAGTGCTGCGCGAGCAGGAGCAAGACGCCACAAGACCGTCGGATGGGCCCGATCATATCGTGCCCCTGGCCAAACCGGAGGGCGCCCCCACTGTGGAGGTAGTTCCCGGCATATCGGCTCTGAATGCCGCTGCCAGCCTGCTCGGCGCGCCCTTGATGACAGATTTCGCCACCATCAGCCTGAGCGACCATTTGGTGTCTTGCGCCGACATCATCCGAAGGGTGGAATTGGCCGCGCAGGCCGATTTCGTCATCTGCCTCTACAATCCGAAAGGCCGGGATAGGAGCGAGCCATTCCGGCTGGCTTGCGAAGCGCTGGTACGTCACCGCAGTCCGGACACACCGGTGGGCATTGTACGCTCGGCCTATCGCTCAGGCCAACGTGCCCACATTTTACGGCTGAGCGAGTTGCCGGCCGCCGATATTGACATGTTCACGACAGTCATCGTGGGCAACAGCCAGACCGCCATCTATGGCGGGAAACTCGTGACGCCGCGCGGCTATGCCGGCAAGTACGATCTGGGCGAGAAAGAGGGGACGGGCACTGATGCTTCCGAATGACATCGAGAGCGAGAGCTTCCGCATCATCCGCAGCGAGATGGGACCGCACCATTTCGACGACCAGCAACTCACGGTCGTCGTGCGGGTGATCCACGCCACAGGCGACTTCGACTACGGCGATATCCTCCGGTTTCATCCTGAAGCGATATCGTCTGGGCTGGCCGCCCTGCAACAGGGCTGCACCGTCGTGGCCGACGTGCGGATGGTGGAAGCAGGCATCGCCTCACGCATCCTGGCGCGCTTCGGCGGCAGGGTCATGTGTGACATTGACAGCTCCGGCGTGCGGGATGCCGCCAGGGCCCAGGGCCTGACCCGAGCCACAGTGGCGATGAGGCGGAACGCCGCCCACCTCAACGGCGCAATCGTGGCCATCGGCAACGCGCCTACAGCCCTGCTCGAAGTGCTGCGGCTGGTGCGTGAGGAGGGTATCCGGCCGGCCCTGATCGTCGGCGTGCCGGTAGGCTTCGTCAACGCGGCCGAGTCGAAGGCCGATCTTTGCGCGCAGGAGGTCCCCTATGTGACCTCGTTGGGCCGCAAAGGCGGTTCGAGCGTGGCCGTGGCCACAGTCAATGCGCTGCTCCGTCTGCTGCAGCCGGCTGGCAAAGATTAGGCAAGGGAGAGCCTTGACGCGAGAGCCCGTGCAAGAAAAGGAACACGCTGGTTCATTGGACGACCCGCCCAGCTTGACGGCATCGCGGCCGGCTGGGCCAACCGTTGTGGCTCGATCAGGCTCTGGGTTGAAGCTCCGTACGGGCTTCACAACCGGAGCTTGCGCTGCGGCCGCGGCGCGCGCGGCGACGCGCTCGTCTCCTGACCGGCCAACCGGTGGAGGCCATAAGCATCGATCTGCCGGCGGCTGCCGGGGTCAGCTTCAGGGTCGCCCGGTGCGACTTTGCGCCGGGCCGGGTCACGTGCGGCGTGATCAAGGATGCGGGTGATGATCCTGACGTCACGCACGGGGCGGAAATCTGCGCCACTGCCGAGTGGGTAAGTCAGCCCGGCTTGCATCTGGCGGGCGGGCAGGGCGTGGGCATGGTCACGCTGCCGGGTCTTCCCGTACCTCCCGGGGAGCCGGCCATCAACCCTGCGCCACGCCGGTTGATCAGCCGTGCCGTTCGGGCTGAAGCCGGAGAAGCACTTTCGAGTTCACTTGACGGATGCCGGGCTATGCTGACGCCTGCGGGTGGAGTGGCAGATGAGATCAAGCCTGTCGATGGTCGCGGGTTGCTGATCACGATCACCGTGCCAGACGGCCAACGGCTGGCAGACAAGACCTTCAACCCTCGGCTTGGGATCATTGGCGGTATCTCGATCCTCGGTACGACGGGGATCGTGCGGCCATATTCTCAAGCGGCGTACCGGGCAAGCATTTACCTGGAGCTGAAAGTTGCCGCGGCTAACGCCAGCCCTCGGGCAGTTCTGACCACCGGCCGGCGTAGCGAAGCTTATGTGGCAGTCTTGCACCCTGATTGGCCGGCCTGGGCTATCGTCGATGTGGGAGACCACATGGACTATGCCCTCAAACAGGTGAAACGCCTCCGTTTTGGGGAGGTAGTCATCGCCGGAATGATTGGGAAGATATCCAAGCTGGCCCAGGGCCGGACGCGTATCCATGTCGACGACGGGACCGTGGACCTGGCCTTTCTCGCAGAGATGGCCCGGGCCATCGGGGCCGATCAGTCGCTGGCAGGGCGCGTCCGGGCGGCCAACACGGCGCACCATGCTCAGGTGCTCCTGGCGCAGGCGGAGCTCCCGGGCCTGGAAGATCGCCTGGCCAACCTCGCGGCACATGAGGTGTTCGGGCTCTTGGATGGCGCCAGCTGTGTGGAAGTCTTGCTATATCGGCTCCAGGGCGAACTGCTGGCGAAGGCACGGGTGGAGCGGCGCGGATGAGCGAACCAGTTCTGGTGGTCGGCGTGGGACCGGGCGGGCGGGCGTGTCTCCCGCAGCCCATTCGCGAGCGCGTGCTGCTGGCCGGGCAGATCTATGGGGCTGCGAGGCTGCTGGCCGAGTGGCCGGACCATGGGGGTGAGCGCATCCCTCTCGGGGCAAACATTGCCGGGCTGGCCACGGCGCTCCTGGCCCGCGGCGATAAGCGCATCGCGGTGCTCGCCTCCGGTGACCCGGGGTTCTACGGCGTCGCCTCCACGTTGCTTGAGCGCTTGCCGGCAGATCAGCTCGAGATCGTCCCCAACGTAAGCTCGCTGCAGGTTCCTGCGCCCGCGCCGGGTTGGCCTGGGATACTTTTGTCTTCCTCAGTGCACACGCTCGCCCGTTGGGCGATATCATCGGCTGGGCACGACGCGCGCCGCACCTGGGCATACTGACCGACCCCAAGCAAACGCCTGGGGTCATCGCGGAAACCCTCCTGAAAGCCGGCATTGGCGACTGCCGGGCTATCGTCGGCGAGAACCTCGGACTGCAGGGGGAACGC
>CAWEHT010000382.1:0-12713 GCA_963808455.1 uncultured Chloroflexia bacterium
TTAGCAGATGCTGAAGCGAGGTCAGGAGCCGGAATTTCTTTGCCATCCCGGGGCTGCCGGTGGACGCTACTGCCTTGTCCCCTGGCGTTGGTTGTTGCTGGGGGCGGCCATCCTCGGGGCGCTGGCCATGGTGCTGGTGGCGAAGAGGAAATACCCGTGTGCCAGAGCGGACCAGGGCGGGTCGGCTGGGCCCAGCGGTCGTCCCGGCGCCGGTGGTGACGCCACCGGTTCAGCCGGAGCCTGCCGGCCCTCACTCCACTCGACGCAGCCCGCCGCCCCCGGACACGCAGAGCCCGTCGGATGGCCAAGAACCCGTCGCCGAGGAACCCCAGGGCGGCGCCGAGGTGAGCTCCCGCCTAGGAGACTCCCAAGCGTGAAGCGAACGCGCGGCTCTGCTGGATGCACAGTTCACCGGGCGTGGTCTTGTCCCGAGGCAGAGAGAAGCATAGACGAAACCGAGCCGAGCACGTCACACACATAACCATCACCAATCGCCACCCGCGCGCGCATCGCGCGCGCGGCACCCACACGCGCACACATGGCCGCCTTTCCACGGTGATGCCATGCGCGGGCCCCGCCAGTTCCGCAGTACAGGAACGGGCGCCGCGCCAGCCCCGGCCGGGCAGCGCCGGCGGCAGGCGCCCGGTGCCGCCTGTGCAGCCGCACAAGGCGGGCGGCACACGCAGCTCGCGATCAGCAGGAACTACAAAGTGTGAGCTCGAATCGCATGTCCACGAACTGAACGAAGACAGGATGATCCTCTGGGCCTGGCGGGCCTACCCTAAGGGGGATGCCGTCCGCCTGGGGGCTGCCCTGGTGGGGATTTTCACGCTGACCGAGGCGCTGTTGGGCGCGGCCCTGGTGCTCTTCGGCTGGGTGGCGCTGAATCAGTCGGTGCAGCGGGCCGTGTCCGTGGCCGCCCATCTCGTCAACACCTTCCTGCTGCTAGGCGCCCTGGCCTTCACGGCCCGTGCGGCGTCGGGAGGGGGCAAGGTCACGGTGCGCGGGCAGGGCTGGGCCGCCTGGGGCCTGGGCCTGGGGCTGCTGGCGATGCTGGCGCTGGGCACCAGCGGGGCCGTCACTGCCCTCGGCGACACGCTGTTCCCGTCGGGCTCGCTGGCGCAGGGCGTGCAGCAAGACTTCGCGCCGACCGCCCATTTCCTGATCCGGCTGCGCATCTTTCACCCGCTGATCGCGATCGCGGTGACCGCCTACCTGTTGGCGATGGGCAATCTGGTCCTGCGGGCGCGTCCGGGCGCCGGCTCGCGGCGCCTGTTGAGCGGCCTGACGGCCGTTCTCGTCGTGCAGCTGGTGGCGGGCGCCGTCAACGTCGCGCTCCTGGCGCCGATCTGGATGCAGCTCCTGCACCTCTTCTTCGCGGACCTGACCTGGATCACCATCGTGCTGCTGGCGGCCAGTTTCCTGGCAGCCGGGCCGGGCACGGTGCGCCAGGGCGCCGAGGACGCGCAAGAAGCGCGACGGAACGCGCTGAGCGCATCATAGGCTCTCGGGCGCTATCCATGCGTGTAATTACCGTTTTGGCTCGTCGCTCCACAGCTTCACCCACATCTGCCGGCCGTCGGTGATCGCCTCCACGGTGGCGCCGGCCGGCGACTGGGTCGCGCCGCGCGCCTGGAGAGCGGCGCTGGCGCCCGGAGGATAGGTCGTGTCCTCGGGCCAGACGATGGCCCCCGGCGCGGCAGCGGCCACGAACCCGCTGGCCGGCCACGCTCCCTCGCCCGGCCCCGGCGCCTTGAGCACGGTCAAGGGGCCGGCATCGCCGGAAGCGATCAGCCCGGCTTGAGCCTCCTGGCTCAGCGGGGCGGCAGCAGCATCCGGAAGCTGCCGTACGTCAGGGCCAGGACGGGCTCGGCGTCCCCTGGCACGCGCACCAGCAAGACCCCTCGATCGAGCTGCAGCTCCTGGCCGGGCGCCAGCCCGCCCGGGTCGAACCTGGCCCGCCGCCGGCCACAGCGCGGCGGCGGTGGTCCCACCCACCACGGCGTCAACGTTTTGCCGGAGGCTGGGCAGGTCGAGCGCGCGCGACGGCGGCCAGGGCCGCGCCGTCGCCGTGGCCGTCCCAGGCAAAGGCGCTGTGCCCGCCCGGGGCCACGATCAGCACGGCCTCGCCCCCCTGGCCCGGCACGAAGAAGACGTGCAGCTGGCCATCCGGCCGCCCGCCCAGGGCTGCCAGCAGCAAGGCCGCCGGCAGCGCCAGCCCGGCCAACCAGGCCGCCCGGCGGGGCGGGACGGCGAGCCGCGGCCAGCGCCCGGTCTGCGCCAGCCGGTGCCAGGCGACCACCCCGGCCAGCCCCAGATAGCACAGCGCCAGCGTCGCCAGGCCCCAGGGCCCGCCGGCCACGTAGGGGAACGGCAGCGTCGCGGCTGCCCGCACCACGAGCGTCACATAAGTCAGGAAGAGCCAGGTGATGGCTGCCAGCGCCTGGCCCAGCGGTCCCCAGACCAGCCCTGCGGCGAGGGCTGCCATCCCACTGGCGAGGATCAGCGGCTGCGCCGGGGCGACGAGCACGTTGGCGAACAACGCCACCAACGATACCCGGCCAAAGTAGCACACCAGCAGGGGCAAGGTGGTGATCTGCGCGGCCAGCGCCGGGGCCAGCAGCTGGCCGGCCAGCCGCCCCAGGCGCAGGCGCCATTCGGGCGGAGCCCCGCCGGGGAGCCCGACCGCGAGGCCCCCGCCGGCGGAGAGCGGAGGGGCGCCGGCGACGCTGCCTTTCTGGGCTGAGCCAGGCTGGCCCAGCCGGCCGAACCAGCTCTTGAGGCGCGCTGCGAAAAGGATCATGCCGGCGGTCGCCAGGCCGCCGATCTGGAAGGCCGGATCCCACAGGATCAGCGGGTTGAGGGCGCACATCAGGAGCGTGGCAGCCGCCAAGCCGCCCCAGGCCAGGCTCTGCCGCCCGGCCAGCAGCGCCCCCACGGCCAGGGCGCCCATGATGCCGGCGCGCAGCGCCGACGGGCCCGCGCCGACCATGAGGATGTAGAGCGCGATGACAGCCCAGGCCAGCGACGCGGCCCAACGCCTGCCAAGGCGCCGGCCGAGGACGGCCAGGAGGAGGGCGGACAGGAGGGCGATGTTCGTGCCCGAGATGACGATCATATGCGAGGTGCCGCTGTCGGCAAAAGCCTGGCTCAGATCGGCGGGGATGCCCGTCCGGATGCCCAGGAGCATGGCCACGGCCAGCGCGGCTGTTGGCTCGGGCAGGTCCCGCTCGAGCGCGGCCGCGCCCAGGTCGCGCAGGTGATACAGAGCGCCGAGCAACGGCGAGCCCTGGCCCTGCGCCACGACGGCGATGGTGGCCTGGCTCAGCTCGCTGCGTATACCCTGGCGCGCCAGGTAGGCCCGATAATCGAAGTCAGTGAACACCGGCGGGTCGGCCAGCTGGCCGGATGCAGCCAGGCGGTCACCGTATTGGGCCGGCGGGTAACGCGGCGCCCGCACCAGCACATCCCCCTGCACGGCATACGTTCGGCCTCGCAGAGTGAGCCGGTCGGCGTGCAGCTGGTGATCAATCTGGGTGTAGCGGGTCTCAGGATAGCCTGTGACGATCCCTTCGACCGTGGCCCTGGCCCCGTTCTGCGCCCCATTATAGTAGGCCAGGTCACCCGGCCCAAGGCAGGCCTCGAGCGGGCTGGCCTGATAGCGCCAGGCCCCAAGGACGAGCGCCAGGGCCAGGCCCGCCGCGGTGATACACAAACGGTCGCGGCGGCAAAACCAGCTGACCAGCAACAAGATGGCCACCAGGATGCCCGGCAGCCAGATGGGCGTGGCGCAGCTCACCAGGCCCAGGCTTCGCAGCCAGTGCCCGAACAGGATGCCTGCCAGCCCGGCCAGGACGAATGAGACCAGCCGCATGTTCAGGTACCCGTCATCTTTTGCACCCCCCTGTGGGGGCATTTATACTGCAGGCAGTATTTCGATCAGGAGTGGTCCATGCCGGTTGAATCGCACGATGTGCCGAAAGTCATGCGGATTCATTTGATCATCACGCAGTTTCCAATCAAGGCGCCGGAGATCCGGCACAGGATGCGGGATGAGTTGTACCGACGCGGTGTCATCAGCCAGCAGAGGCTCGAGCAGGAAGTCCGCGAGAAAGCCATCCTGTCCCAACGCCGCGAGGGCATCCTGTACCCGTTGCTGGAAGAAACGCCCGAGACCTGGGAACGCCGGCTGAGCCAGATTCGCGATTATCTCACGGATTTCTATTTTGCCTACAATCTGCCCGGCTACGCTTTCGACCAGATCGTCGAGAATGTGGTGGGCAGGCGCGAGCCAGAGGGCGAGTTCGTCCTGACCTACAACCCGGAGCTTGCGCCGTGGAACGTGCTTTTCCAGCAGGCGGAGGCTTATGAGTCGCTGCCGCCGGACCAGTTCGGCAAGGTGCAGCACCACCTCAAAGAGATCCTGGTGGTGCTCATCAAGGCGATGATCAGCGATCAGCTCGGCTTCGTGCGCGTTGCCAAAGAGTATTTGACCGTGGCCGATCTCAAGTGGATTCCGCGCAGCGCATTGGGCAGGGCAAGATCGGCGGCAAGGCTGCCGGCTTGATCCTCGCCTCCAAGATCTTGCAGCGCTGTCGGGCCACCCCGGAGGCCGAGCGGGAGCCGTTCAAGCTCATCCTTCCCGAGTCGTACTTTATCGGCACCGACGTCTTTTACGATTTCCTGGCCGCCAACGACCTTGCCTACTATGTGAACCAAAAATACAAATCGTTGGAGCAGAATCCAGGCGGAGTTTCCCGATCTCGTCGCCGCTCACCTCGCGGGCCGCCTGCCCGACGCGGTCACGGCCGGCTTGCGCGACATCCTGACCCAGGTGCAGGGCAAGCCGCTCGTGGTCCGCTCGTCCAGCTTGCTCGAAGACAGCTTTGGGCGCGCCTCCTTTGCCGGCAAATACGAGACGGTATTCTGTCCCAACCAGGGCACGCCTGATGAGAACCTGGATGCGCTGGCCACGGCGATCAAGCGCGTCTATGCCAGCGTCTACAACCCCGATGTCCTGCTCTATCGCAAGCAGACCGGGCTGCTGGACTACGACGAACGCATGGCGGTCTTGATCCAGGTGGTCCAGGGGGAGCGCTATCTCGACTTCTTCTTTCCGGCGGTGGCCGGTATGGCCTATAGCCGCAACCCCTTCATATGGAATCCCAAGCTGCACCGTGAGGATGGTTTCGTGCGCATGGTCAGCGGGATGGGCACGCGGGCCGTCGAGCGTGTCGGCGAAGATTACCCGCGCATGGTGGCGCTCAGCCACCCCCAATTGCGCCCGGAGAGTGGTGCACGGCAGATCCGCTACTACTCGCAGTACTTCATGGACGTCCTCGACCTGCGCGACAACTGCTTCGACACCAAGCGCGTCGATGAGGTGCTGCACGGTGATTTTCCGGGGTTACGCTACGTCGCTTCGCTGGACCATGGCGATTATGTCGCGCCCATGGTCGTGCGCGATCCTGCGGTCGATCCACACTCGCTGGTCCTCACTTTCGATGGCCTGCTCCAGAATACTGCCTTCGTCCGCCATATGAAGCTGATGCTCAAGCAGCTGGAATTTGCCTATGGCGTGCCGGTTGACATCGAATTCACCCTCGAATTCGGCTGCGAGTACCCGCGCCCCACCCTCTACCTGCACCTGCTGCAATGCCGGCCGCAGACCGGGCCGGAGCAGGACGAGACGATCGAGGTGCCGGAGAACATCCCGGAGGCCGACCTGATCTTCGGGACCACCAAACTGGTGCCGACGGGGCGTGTGCGCGATATCCGCTACGTGGTCTACGTGAACCCGCTGCGCTACAACGAGCTGAGCACCAACAGCGATAAGCTGGAGGTGGCCCGCGTGATCGGGCGGCTCAATCAGAGGCTGGAGGGCACGGGGTTCATCCTGATGGGGCCCGGACGCTGGGGCAGCTCAAATCCTGACCTGGGGGTCAAGATCGGCTACGCTGATATCTATAACACGCGCGCCCTGGTCGAGATCGGCGTGGCGCAGGGCAAGAACCGGCCGACCCTATCGTACGGGACGCACTTCTTCCAGGACCTGGTCGAGTCGCAGATTTACCCGCTGGCCATCTATCCTGGTGAACCGGGCAATCCGTTCCAGCCAGGCTTCTTCGACGACGCGCTCAACGCCTTGCCCGTCTTGCTGAATGGCGACACACGATGCGCCGAGATCGTCAAAGTCATCGACGTGCAAGCTACGACCGGCGGGCGTGTGCTCAAGATTGCCATGAATGGCGAGCAAGGCAAGGCGGTCGCTTTCCTTGTATGGCCGCCGGGCAGGTGACCGTCGGGACGGATCGGTGGGTTAAACATGAGGGCCGGAGCTTTTATTGTGCTCCGGCCCTCATGCGCAAAGGAGGAGGAAGAATCTTTGCTTAGTATATTCAATATTATCTTTAGATGCGTTATCCCTATTACAATCGAGGCCTTTTCCTTCGCTTCCGCTGGGACCTCGCCCCTGTAAGGCCTGTCGGACAGCCGCCAGGTCTCATTGCACTGTCAGATAGGGCCTGATTTTGGCCAGGGTGGCCGGCCCGATGCCCGGCACGCGGCGCAGGTCGTCCAGGCTGCTGAAGGGGCGCGCTGCGACGATGCGTGCGGCCATCGCCGGCCCGATGCCGGGCACGGTGGTCAGCTCGTCTGCCGGCGCGCCGTTGACGTTAACAGGTTGAGCGGGCGTCGCGCGAGCGGTCGACCCGCGCCCGCCTGTGCTTGCGGCAGGGGTGGGCCCGTTCAGGGGGAGCGGGACGATCGTTTGGGTGGCGCTCGGCACGTAAACCTGGATGCCATCGGCCAGCGGGGCTGCCTTATTGATACGATCCAGAGCGGCAGAATCTTTGGGCCCGCCTGCCGCAAGAATGGCGTCGGCTACGATGCTGCCGGGCGGCAATCGGTAGACGCCGGGGGTCTGCACTGCGCCCGCCACGTCCACTCGCAGCAACCCGGGCGTAGCCGTACGCGAGGGTCGAGGCGAGGGGGCAGCCGTTGCCAGGAGGGTGGGCACGGCCAGCACACGCACCGGCTCGGCCGCGGGCTGCCGGGCGATCATCCACACGACCACTGTCACGGCCAGCCAGACCAACGAAAGCACTGCGTAGCCGCGCCAGGGGTGCCCTTGGCCCCAACCTGCGCCGCCCATGCCTGCCCCTCCGTTGCCAGTGGACCCACCAACTCCCCACCCGAGAGCAGAGACACGGCAGTGCCATGTGGGTTCCCCCGCGCACTCCGTGTCTCCGCGGTTGGCCTGAACTTGCTTGCGCCGCTAAGCGGCGCCGGCGGGACTCAGGCCACCCTCTCGGCGCCGTCACCGGCGACCGGCGCGGTCGCCGGCGGCAGGTTGCTGCGCGTGGCCGCTATCATGAACGCTTGCAAGAAATCGATCGGCACCGGGAAGATGATCGTGCTGTTCTTTTCGACGGCGATCTCGGTCAACGTCTGCAAGTAGCGCAGCTGGATGGTGGCCGGCTCGCTGGCGACGATCTTGGCGGCATTGCTCAGTTGCAGCGCTGCTTCGAACTCACCCTGTGCGTGGATGATCTTGGCCCTCTTCTCACGTTCGGCCTCTGCCTGGCGAGCCATGGCCCGCTTGAGGGTGTCGGGCAGTTCCACGTCTTTGACCTCTACCACGCTCACCTTGATGCCCCACGGTTCCGTCTGCTCGTCGATGATGTGCTGCAGCCGTTGGTTGATCTCCTCGCGGTGGATCAGGAGTTCGTCGAGGTCCGACTGGCCGAGCACGGATCGCAAAGTTGTCTGCGCGATCTGCCATGTCGCCCGCCGGAAATCTTCCACGGCCACAATGGCCCGCGAAGGATCTTACGACCCGGAAATAGGCAACCGCGTTGACCTTTACGGTGACGTTGTCGCGGGTGATGGCTTCCTGGGCCGGTATCTCCAGCGTTACCACGCGCAGGTCAACCTTCACCATGCGGTCCACGAAGGGGATGATCACAAAAAGGCCGGGCCCTCTTGGGCCGATCAGACGGCCCAGCCGGAAGATCACGCCGCGTTCGTATTCCTGGACGATCTTGATGGCCGAGCTTGCCAGGGCAAACACCGCCAGGATGATGATGATAAAGGTGGTGAGGTATCCAAGGACATCTCCCATGTGACAGGGTCCTCCTTCTTTATGTGTCGAGATCCGCCGCCAGACGCCGGCGTTGTTCTCGGTCTGTTGCGCCAACTTCTTCCACTACATTATATATCACCGGTGCAAGTAGCCGTGGAGATGGCATTTGCCCACAGGATACGCCCGTCGCCACCCCGTGCCAGCCAACCACTATCTCTTGTATCCTGCCGCGTGTGGGAGGCTATGGCTGGGTTTTCCAACCTGAGTTATCCACAAACATGGCCACTTATCCACTGAATACCCCGGCTTATCCACAGTTCGTATCAACGCTTGACGGGCTGATAGAGGCGTTCCCGTAGCTCCGCCACTTGCCGGGCGAGATCGGGATCGCTGTCCAGCTCCGTGGCCACCCGGTCGTAGCCGTGGATGACGGTCGAGTGATCCCGCCCACCCAACGACTCGCCGATTTGGGGCAGGGAGGCTCCGGACTCTTCGCGCATTACGTACATGACGATCTGGCGCTGTAAGGCGATCCTGGCGCTGCGAGCGCGGCCCGTAAGGTCATCCACGCTGATACCGAAATACCGCGCCGCGATGGCCAGGATCTGCTCCAGGCTCAACTTGTTCTGGGACGGCGTGAGGTAGGCCAGCGCGTCGTCCACCAGGTTCACATTCAGAGGGCGATTCAGGAGGTGCGCGTGTGCCAGCACTTTGATCAAGGCGCCTTCCAGGTCGCGGATATTGCGGTGCGCCCGCTGGGCGACCAGTGCCAGCACGTCATCCGGGACGCTCACGCCCATCGAATCCGCCTTGGATTGCAGAATGGCGATGCGCGTCTCCAGGCTCGGCGGCTGGATGTCGGCGATCATCCCCCAGGCGAAGCGCGAACGCAGCCTCTCCTCCAGCGTCGGGATCGCTTGCGGGGCGCGGTCGCTGGTCATCACGATCTGCCGGTTCGCCGAGTGGAGCGCATTGAAAGTGTGAAAGAACTCCTCCTGTGTCTGCTCCTTGCCGGCGATGAACTGCACATCGTCGATGAGCAGCACATCTACCTGGCGGTACTTGGCGCGGAATTGCTCTGTTCAACTGCGTGCGGATCGCGCTGACCATCTCATTCGTGAACAGCTCTGAAGAGATGTAAAGCACGCGCTGTCCGGCCGGCTGTGCCTTGTGGCCGATCGCTTGCAGCAGATGGGTCTTGCCCAGGCCCACCCCACCATACAGGAACAATGGGTTGTAGGCGCGACCCGGCCGCTCGGCCACCGACATCGCTACCGCGTGCGCCAGACGGTTGGATGGTCCGACGATGAAATTTGCAAACGTATAGCGGGAGTTCAGGCTTTCGCCCTCGAGCACGGGCATGGGCGTCACCTCCGGTAGCTGCAAGAGATCGAGGCCATCGTCCGATTCGAGCAATGGGCCGGCCGGGGTCCTTGTCTCTGGTGCTGACGCCGTGGCGGGCTGCACGATGAAAGTGACCTCCGCGGCATGCCCAAGGATGCTGACCAGCGTGCGTTTGATCAGCGGCCGCAGGCGCAACGACAGCCAGTCCTTGGCGTAGGCATTTGGGCAGGCGATAACGAACGAATTGTCCTCATGCGCCACGCAGGTCGTATCGCGGACCCACGTGTCGTAGGTGCTCTTGGTCATCTGGAGGCGCAGCTGGCTGCGGGCGATTTCCCAGACTTCCTTGGCCGACAGCTTTTCCGGCTGATTGGGAACATACATGGCGGACTACCTCAGTCCCAATGCAAGCGACAAGGAAACCGATACCTTTCATTCTGCGGACGGGTGAGCAACGGCAGCCGCTGCCGTTGTGTGACCAGCCAGAAGACTCCCACTTCCGCGCGGGTTACGAAGTTTGGTGTAGAAATGGCAACGTGGCCGAATGTAAGAGGCATATTACCAGATTCCTGCGGCCAGGCAAGCGGCTATCCGGCATGCAGGGGCCTCGTTGCCCGCAATTATCTGGTGTGCTTGCCAGCGGTACGCTTGTTCTACGCGATCTGTTGTGGTAGGGTCCCCGCAGCAGTACAGCCTGCACGATCGCTGCCTTGGGCACCGGCGAACCTTAAAGTTCGAAGCCGCGAGTTTCCTTTAAGGTTCTTTATGGAAAGCCCAGCCTACAGGTAAAGCTCCCCGTACTTCCGCGCGAGGTAGGCAACATAATCCTCACTCGATGGTGGCCTGCCTGTGGCGTGCTCGATGAGTGCATCCGCGCGGTATAGCATGCCGCAACCGTGGACCTGCTCTCGCAACCAGCTCAGGATGCCTGCGAACTCGCCGGCTGCCATGCGACCGTCGAGATCCGGGATGGCTCGGCGCAGTGCCGCCTCTAATTGTGCCGCATAGACCGTGCCAAGCGTGTAGGTCGGGAAGTAGCCGAAGTTGCACCAGGCCCAGTGCACATCCTGCAAGATGCCCAGGCTATCATCCGGCACATCGAGGCCCAGGTACTCCTTGTACTTGCTGTTCCAGACATCCCTGAGGTCTGCCGGCCGTAGGGCGTCGCGGAAAAGGTCGCGCTCGATTTCGAAGCGCACCATAATGTGCAAATTGTACGTGACTTCATCCGCTTCCACGCGGACGAGCGAGGGCTGTACCCGATTGGCGAGGCGGTAGAAGTCATCCAGGGCGACTCCGTGCAGCTGCGACGGGAATCTTGCCCGCAGGCGTGGAAACCAGTATGCCCAGAAGGGCCGGCTGCGCCCGACGTTGTTCTCCCAGAAACGGCTCTGGCTTTCATGCACGCCCAGGCTGACGGCCTGACCGCGGGGCGTGCCGAGGTGAGCCAGAGGCAGCCCCTGCTCGTACATGCCATGCCCCGCCTCATGGATCGTGCCCATGAGTGCCTGAAGCGGCCATTTCTCGTCATAGCGCGTGGTTAGCCGCACATCTCCCGGGAAGATCCCTTCTGTGAAGGGGTGGGCCGACACATCCAGGCGGCCGGCCGCATAGTCGAAGCCCAGGGCCTGGCTCACCTCCAGGCCGAATGCTCGCTGGGCATCCCGTGGAAAAGTCGCCGCGCCCAAGGGGCCGTCGTGCGGTTGCCGTGGCGAAGCGGCAATGCTTTGCAAGAGTGGCACCAGCGACCGGCGCAGGCCGGCGAAAAGCGTCTCGCACTGGGCGGTGGTCAGCCCCGGCTCGAAGAGGTCCAGAAGAGCGTCGTAGCGCTCCGCCTGCCAGCCCAGATGGTCGGCTGCTTCGCGGCTGATCGCGATCAAGTCGGCCAGGCTGGGGGCGAAGGCCGCATAGTTGCTCTCCTCCCGCGCCTGCTCCCACACGTGAGTTGCATGGGTGACCAACTCCGCCTGGCGTCGCACCAGGTCTGGCGGCAACTTTGTCGCGTGGTCGTAGGAGCGCTGCCATTCGCGCAGGTTCGATGCCTCATCCAGCCCCCACCCTCCGGTCGCGGCGACTGCCAGCAACTCGCCTATATGAGGGTGGGTTTGCTTTTCATGTTCCAGCTGGGCCAGGTAAGCCATCATGGTTGCCCGATGTGCCACGCCCTTCGGCGGCATATTGACCTGCTGGTCCCACGCCGTCAACGCGGCGATAGTATGGATGGTGAAGATCTCGCGCGAGCGTTCTGCCAATTCTTGATAGGCTTGTCGAGGGTCCATCGTGCGCGCTCCGTGCGTCATGGCGGAAGGAAGGGTCGCCGGGGCCGCTGCCGCCCGGCCCCGCTCCAGAAGTACCCCAGTATAGCATCAGCGCTGCCTCTCTCGCAAGTCCCCCGCGCGCTCTGGGTTTAGCGCAAAAGTGCCGGTGAGTTTCCTTAGCCCGAAATCCGGCCAGATTTCGCCAAATTCAATATACGCTATATCTCTCAGAGTAATTGACAAGCCGCGAAATATGTGCTATGATGTGATTCGTACGTAGAAAATACGGTTTGGGCCGGGGTCGGCGCGGAAAAACTACGTAGGCCCAGCCTGGAAAGGCTCGGGTGTTCTACGCGAGCCAGCCGACGCAGATACCGCTCGAAAAGGCCATGAAGGCCGATGACCGTATCGAGTTCAGATAAGGAGAGGGGAAATGCAGCCAATTCGTCACCGTATCATCGAGATCCTGAAGGAGAACGGCACGGCCACGGTTGCCGAGCTAGCGGTGGATCTTGGCATGGCGCAGGTGTCCGTGCGCCATCACCTCGACATCCTCATCGGTGAGGATATGGTGACAGCATCCGGCGTGCGACGCCGCAATGGAGCCGGCAGGCCGAGCCAGATCTATTCGTTGGCGCCCGGCGCCTCCAAGCTGTTCCCGCAGGCGCACGAAGCCCTGGCCGGCGAAATGCTGCGCGAGATCAAGTCGATCCTGCCCGCTGAGGATGTCAAAGCCATCTTCCGCCGCCTGGCCGAGCGCACGGCGCGCGAAGCTCCACCTGCCCAGCCGGGCCAATCACTGGAAGAAAGACTGGACCAGGTTACAGAATTCCTCTCGGAAAAGGGTTACACTGCGCGCTGGGAGATGCGTGAAGGTCACTATGAGCTTTACACCTGCAACTGCCCATATGCCGGCGTTGCCGACAGGCATCCGGAAGTCTGTGAGATGGATCATGCTCTCGTGCAATGCTTGATCCCATCCACGGTTCATTGTGAAGGCGCACATACGGGCGGCATGTCACGCTGCT
>CAWEHT010000383.1:0-4556 GCA_963808455.1 uncultured Chloroflexia bacterium
TAGGCGCGCGCCAATCCACCTTTGCCCAGCTTGGTGCCTCCAAAGTAACGGGTGACCACCGCCACGACGTCGCCGATCCCGGACCCTGACAGGACAGCCAGCATCGGGCGCCCGGCCGTGCCTGCCGGTTCGCCGTCGTCACTCAGGCCAACCTGGGCGGCTGAGGCGGGAGGCCCGACCAGGTAGGCGAAGCAGTTGTGGGTGGCGTCACCGAATTGGGCACGCACGTCGGCAACGAACGCTTTGGCTTGCTGCACGGTGTGCGCAGGGCCGACGGTGGTGATGAACCGAGAGTGCAGGATGATTTCTTCGACGCGGGCCCGTCCGGCCGGTACTGGAAAACGCAACATAATGTCTTCGTTCGTTGCCTCCTGGACGTCTTATAGCATGCCGGCGGGGCAGCGCAAGCTTGTGAGGAGTTCTCATGGCTCCTGGCACCATGTTATACTGCAGCCTGTATTCGGTAGGTAATCGATGGGAGTTGAGCGGGCCCAAATGACCACTCCGATGCGTGCTCAGTACCTTGCGCTGAAGAAGCAATACCCTGATGTCATCTTGCTCTTCCGGCTGGGAGACTTCTACGAGACCTTTGATGATGACGCCCGGCTGGTATTGCCGTCTGCGACATCGTTCTGACGTTGCGCCCGGTCGGCGATGATGAGCGGGTCCCGCTGGCAGGGGTGCCGATCATGCCGTGGACGGTTATGTGGCCAAGCTTGTCAGTGCCGGCTATCGCGTGGCCATTGCGGAGCAAACGGGCAGCGAGCCGCCGAGGGGCGAAAAGCTCGTGCCACGCTTTGTGCGCCGGGTTGTGACGCCCGGCACGGTCGTGGAACCCGAACTGTTGTCCGATCGCCGGAACAATTACCTTGCCGCACTCGTCGTGGCGGGCGAGCGGGCCGGTCTGGCGTACGCCGACATCACCACGGGCGAATTTGCGGCCACTGAGATCGCCGGCGCGCCGGACATGCTGCAACGGGTCCTTGAAGAGTTGGCCAGACTGGCGCCGGCTGAATTGTTGTGTGCCAGCGGGGAGCCGGGCCGGGGCTCGCCGGGCGATGAGGAACAGGAGTGGGTGGCCCTACTGGCAAAGCTAGCCCGTGCGTACCACGTGACACCTTATCCAGTCTGGCACTTCGATGCGGAGACGGCCAGCCAGGCCTTGCGGGCGCACTTCCACGTCGCCACGTTGGAGGGCTATGGCCTGGGCGGTCGGACCCTCGCTGTGCAGTCGGCAGGCGTGCTGCTCCAGTATGCCACCGAGACGCAGCACAGCATGGTGCAGCAACTCAGCAGCCTGCGAACCTATGCTATCAGCGAATTCATGACTCTCGATGAGGTTACCAGGCGCAACCTGGAGCTTACTGAGGCTATGCGAGGTGGCACCGACGGCTCGCTGCTGCACGTGCTGGATGCCACCCTTACGCCAATGGGCAACAGGCTGCTGCGGCGTCGGCTCGGCCAACCCCTTGTTGACTCCGGCGCCTTGCGAAAGCGCCTCTTGGCCGTTACTGCCTGGCACGATGATGCTGCCGGCGTGAGCCAGGTTGCGGCAGGCGCTGCGCGGCCTGGGTGACCTCGAACGATGGACAAACCGGTGTATCCAGGGCACGGCCCTGCCGCGTGACCTGGTCGGCATGCGCCTTGCGTTGCAACGTGTCGCAACCCTCGCTGATCAGTTACAACCACTGGCAAGGCAGCGCCACCCGTTGGATGAAGCGCCGGCAGCCGGTCTGAACCCGACGACCAGGGCCAGGTCGCGGGTCCCGAGCCGTCAGCTTCGACCCTGCGCCGAGTTTTGTTCCTTGCTCCAAGAAGCCATAGCTGACGAACCTCCGGCGACGCCGCGACGATCGGTGTGATCCGCCCGGGCTTTTCGCCCGAACTCGACGGCATCCATTTGGCAAACCGCGATGCCAGGGTCTGGATCGCCAACCTTGAGGGGGCCGAGCGGCTGCGAACGGGGATCAAGTCACTCAAGGTCGGATACAACAAAGTCTTCGGCTATTACATCGAGGTAACACAGGCCAACAGCCCACTCGTTCCTGACAACTATGTGCGCAAGCAGACGCTGGCCAATGCGGAACGCTACGTCACGCCGGAGCTCAAGGAGTACGAAGCGCTGGTCCTGAACGCTGAGCAACGCTTGTTGGATTTGGAAGGGCAACTCTACTCGCAAGTGGTAAAGCAGGGGGGAGAGATGAGCACGCGTCTGTTGGCCACTGCGAGAACGCTAGCCGAGCTGGATGTCGCCTCCGTGTTGGCTGAGGTGGCAGAGCAGAATCGTTACGTTTGCCCCGAGATCGCCGATGATCTGGTGATCGATATCCGCGCCGGCAGGCATCCGGTGGTCGAGAAGAGCCTCCCTGGCGGAGAGATGTTCGTTCCCAACGATTCTCACCTCTCGCCCGAACAAGCCATCATGGTGCTGACCGGGCCGAACATGGCCGGCAAGAGCACCTTCATCCGGCAAACGGCATTGATCGTGCTGTTGGCCCAGATCGGATCATATGTCCCGGCCGAGTCCGCACACGTCGGCCTGGCGGACCGGATCTTCACGCGGATCGGGGCCTCAGACCTGATCGCGCGCGGCCAGTCAACCTTCATGGTCGAAATGGTCGAGACGGCCAATATCCTCCACCACGCGACCAGCCGCTCCTTGCTCATCCTGGATGAAATTGGGCGGGGTACCAGCACTTATGATGGGCTCGCCATCGCATGGTCCGTGTTGGAATATGTTCACAACCATCCGGGCCTCCGCGCCAGGACACTCTTCGCGACACACTATCACGAGTTGACCGATCTTGCCGAGCGGTTGCCGCATATCGTGAATTACAATGTGGTCGTGAGCCAACAGGGGGACGATGTCGTCTTTTTGCATCGCATCCAGCCAGGTGCTGCTGACCGATCGTATGGCGTTCATGTGGCGCGGCTTGCGGGGCTGCCGGAGCCGGTAGTCAGCCGGCGCCGAGGAGATCCTGGCCGACCTCGAAGCGTCTGGCGCGGCAGGCCCACGGTCGGCCGCCGGGCCGGCGCTCTATCAGCTTTCCTTCTTTTCGGCGGACGACCCAATCATCGCGGAACTCAGAGCCCTGGATGTGAATTCACTTAGCCCACTTGATGCATTGAATAAGCTCTTTGAGTTGCATACACGGGCAACCAGGTCTGAGCGTGCCGCCGGAAAGGGCAAGACCCGGCAAGCGCAGAAGAATGAGGCGAGAAAAGGTGTGAGCGGCGCCTAAGCCGGTCGCACAATCGATTTGTGCGCCGCTGCTGACGGAGTATCCTCCTGTGAATGCCGGCATCCCTCCGGGCCCCGTCGGCGGGGGACCTAGCCGGCAAGATGCGGGCGTTCCCGGGCGAGGCGCCATGCACTTTCACGGTGTGATCGGTTTGGACCTGGGGCGAGGGCGCTCGCCGGCCCGTATACGCGAGGAAAAGGTCCTTCGCGCCCCGTCGTCGCGCCGGGATATCGCTCGAATCGGCGTCGCTGACCGCGGCGGCACCCAGTTACCTTTGCATCCACGCACGGCAAGCTTACCGGCTGAGCTGCCGGCCGATTTCCGCGATGGACGCGCCGTCCAAACCGCCTGGCAGAAGGATGAGGTGTGCAGGACAGCCCTCTCGGCAATCACTGCTGCCGAAACCTGGCACCGCTGCGGTCGCACCGGGCCAGGCAAGCAACCTGCGCACGTACGCACACTCCAGGCGCTGAGTTGACGGCCAAGCGAACACACCCCGGAGGGGCAGCCGCGCAGTTAAGATGTTGACATGCCAGTGAGCAGGCTTGTCGAGCCGAAGGTGACGTGCCAGCCGAGCCCGCAGCCCGCCTGGGCCCAAAGCGCTCCCCACGTAGACAAGGTAGCCAGGCTGGATCTGGCACAATCCCAGGCTGCCCACGAGTATTTCCTCCAGCCGGGTGGCCTTTAGCACCAGGGCGTAGGTGCCTGGCGCCCGCGGCCAAACATCGGATAGCATTTGCCCTTCAGTGCGGAGGTCTGCGGCCGAGCTGAGAAGCGCGTTGACATTCATATTGCGCTATGATACCCTCCCACCATGGCTGTGCTGAAATGGAGATGGGGATGGATGGGAAAGCACCCTTGATAAGGAGCGGCGTCTTCGATGCTAACGGAAGCGTGCGAGACTACCGCGCCGAGCGGATCGGCGACATGTTTGTAGAGCGAGTGGTGTGGGGCGCGGAATTGCCTGGCGAACCCAGTGGCTGGGCCGGGCCCGGGCATATCTGGTACAGGTTCTGGACCCGACTTTCGAGCAGGTCGTCGAGCGATGCTTTTCCGCTGACGGGGCCTTGCTGGGCACGCATGTCGATCTGTGTGCGCCTATGAGCTGGGAGGTCGATCACTAGACTGCAGGCGACTTAATCCTTTACTTGCGCATTGAACCGGATGGACGGGTCGTGCTATATAACGAGGCCGCCTTTGAGCAAGCGGTGCGACAGGAGACGCTGGCTGAGGCTGAAGTGTGTGATGCTGAAGAAACACTTGCGCGCGCTGACGGCAGCAATTGCCAAAGATCGTTTTCCGCCGCCATTGGTG
>CAWEHT010000384.1:0-14411 GCA_963808455.1 uncultured Chloroflexia bacterium
TCGAACATCATCATTCTTTCCGACCGTGGCCTCAGCGCCGAAAACGCGCCCATACCCCGACTGCCCGCTCAACGACCTTTGCCCCTCTCGCCGTCCTACTTTTGAACAGCGCAATAAAATGGCCGCCGCGATTTCTCGCCACGGCCCATTGTTCTTAGTGGGCGGCAACCTGGAGGTGCCGGCAAACGACACCGCCGGCTTGGCACGAACGTCGGCCAGCACACCCAGCCGGGTGCCCGCGCCGCCGGCCAGAATCATGGCTACTACACGCATAGACGGCACTCCTCGTACGGCGGTAGCGATTGCGGTGCGCGCAGAATACTGATGGTTTGTATCACCAAAGGTGCCAGAGGTCAATATTGGACAAACGAGATCGCTTGCGCTATATTTGGCAGGATCATGAGTTTCCCTAACGGAGGCTGAAAGTTGCCCGTCAAGAAGAAAAGTCTGTCTGTACTGAAGCGTATGCGGAGCAGTGCTCGCAAGGCCGTGGCTCGGGGTATCGTTCGGACGAGCACCAGGACTTACATCAAGAAGGCCCGACAGCTCATCACTGCCGGTCGTGCCGACGAGGCTGCCGCAGCCGTGCAGATCGCGGTAAGTGCGCTAGACAAGGCTGCGCAAAAGGGTGTAATTCACAAGAACAATGCGGCGTGCCGCAAAGCACGGCTGGCTGCCGCTTTGCACAAGGTGCGGGAGACTGCTGTCTAACGTTCCCGACCCTGCCCTCTTGAAGGGGCTTTATCGTGTTATATCTACCTTGAGAAACCCGGGCCCGCTTGGGCACCGGGTTTCTATGGTTATTTGACCTCGGCCGGCTCGTCTGCGAGCGGTTCCTCGACGGGCGACATGACCTGCACCGGCTCATCGATCACCAGAACATAGCCAATCCCGCGTTTGGTCAGCAGAAACATGGGATGCTTTGGGTTCACCTCGATCTTCTCGCGCAGCCACCGGATGTGGACATCCAGTGTGCGGGTATCGCCTACATATCTCGTTTCCCAGATCAGGCTCATCAGGTCTCCACGTGAGATGACCTGGTTCGGTCGCTCCATGAAGGAGGCGAGCAGCTTGGTCTGTTTGGGCGTAAGGTGATGCACACCGGCAGGACCCGTGATCGTTCTGCCCAACACATCGAGCCGAAACTCGCCTGCCTCAATGACCCGAGGTGCCGGGTCCTGGAACAGAGCGAACAATGACCTGCGCAATTTTTGAATCGAGAAAGGATGATGCAGGCGAATCTCGCACGGGATGTCGCCCACAGTGTCGTCCGAAACGACTAGGCGCCGGACGCTGGGCAAACGGATCGCGAGGAACCGGCAGAGGCGCGCCGTTTGAAAAATGTCCTCGGACATCGTTGATGATGACTACCTGCGGTTGCATCTCCACAGCCTTTTCCAGGCCGGCCTTCTGGCTCTGGGCAAAAGCCATGACGATTCCCTCGCGGTCGGAGTTGTTCCCACAGCTTCTGATGGGCCGGGTCGATCCGTCCAATGTGGAGCACCAGGAGAGGCTTGGATTTTGGCTCTCGGCCCATGCTTGCACTGCTCCTTAAAGGTCTGCCAGTGCTACCATTATATCGTGCACGTCTCGAAATGGCAATCGGTGTCTCCGGGCTGCGGACAGCGCAGGCGAAGGGCAAACGCGCTCTGGCTGCTCGCATTCTCCATCGCGATGGCTTTGACTTTCAGATCGCGGATGGTAAAATATATGACACTATGGACTCTGAGCAAGCTCCCGGCGGTTCCTCGCTCGCCAAGACGGTCGTGGTCGTTCCCACCTATAACGAAGCATCCAACCTCCCAACTCTGGTGGGTGAGTTGATGGCGCTGGCCGTCCCCGGTCTGGAGGTGCTGATAGTTGACGACAACTCACCCGACGGCACCGGCCAGGTTGCAGACACGCTTGCGTCGCGTTTCAATGGGGCCATCCGTGTGTTGCATCGCCCGGAAAAGGAAGGTCTCGGCAGGGCCTATGTGGATGGCATGAGCCGGGCTTTGGAAGCTGGAGCCGATTATGTCGTGCAGATGGACGCTGACTTCTCGCACCCCCTCCGAACGATTCCCGAGATGCTGGCGGCAATCAAGGATTGCGACGTGGTTGTGGGCTCCCGATACGTGGTGGGGAGCCAGCTCGACGAGCGTTGGGGCTGGTCGCGCCGGCTCTTGAGCTGGTGGGCTAACGAAGTCTGGTCACGCAGCATCCTTGGGCTCAAGGCGCAGGACATAACGGCAGGTTTTAGATGTTGGCGTCGCGCGACGCTGCTGGGCATTGGGTTGAACCAGGTCAAGTCTAAGGGCTGCGCGTTCCAAGTTGAAATGACGTACCTCACTGAACGCCTCGGCTATCGATACGAAGAGATCCCGATCAATTTTGAGGATAGGCGCGTCGGTCAATCGAAAATGGGCTTTGTCGTGCAGATTCAAGGCGCGATCGAACGTCCTGAAGATCTGGTGGTATCATCGTCGAGCTTATAGGCAGACCCCCGAAGCTGAGCCCCAACACTGATCAAAGGCAAAGTCAGAGACCGCGGACAATCTCAGAGGCAGGAGGCAGTCTGACATTGAAGAACGGCCGCAGGCTCGACATTCTGATCGGCATTTTCTTGCTCTTGCTGCCCCTGCTGTGGTTCGCGCCACAGGCGCTGGGTCACAAGACCCTGCTTCCAGCCGACAACCTCTTCAGCTTTGCGCCGTGGTCCAGCTATTCGGCGCAGATGGGCGTAACTGTACCGCAGAATCACCTGCTGAGCGACCTGATCCTTGAGAACTACCCCTGGAAATCGTTCCTGAAGGAAGCCATCAGCTCCCGGCAACTGCCGCTGTGGAACTCGCGTTTGCTCGCCGGCGTGCCGTTCCTGGCCGATGGCCAGCACTCTGGCCTGTATCCTCTCAGCATCATTTTTTACTTGCTACCTCTCTGGCGGGCCTACGGCGTTTTCACATGGCTTCAGCTAGGTGTGGCCGCCTGTGGCATGTACCTGTTTTGCCGCGTGCTGCGGCTGCGCCGGCCTTCAGCCACCCTCGCCGCGGTGGCCTTCACATTCTCGGGCTTTTACATCGTCAGCGTCAACTTCACGATGATGATCGCCGCGGCGGCCTGGTTGCCGTACATCCTGGCGGTCATCGAGTTGATGGTTTGTGGTGCCGAAGGAGAATTGGGCCTTCGGCCCGGCGGTGGCCCGCGCCCGCTGCGGCAGAGCGAACCTGGCGTCATCGATGCCCCTGGCAGCACCTCCGAGCCCGCGTGGGCTTCTGTCCCCGCAAGTTCATGGGCCCCACTTCTTGCTGTGGCGGGTGCACTGTTGGTCGGCATCCAGTGCCTGGCCGGCCATGTCGAGATTACCTATTACGTCCTGATTGTGAGTGCGTTCTATGCCGCATGGCGGCTGGTCGTCCTGGCCCGGGCGAGTTTGCGGGCGCGGCAAGGCAGCCAGACCGCTGGCGGGTCGCTGTCCGCTGCTTCGGCTCACGGTCTGGCTCGTCGCCATGGTCGTGCTGGGCGTGGCGTTGGGCGCGGTGCAGCTTGGACCGATGTACGAGCTGGCAACTGGGAATTTCCGCCAGGGCTCGACGACTCTGGCGCAGGTTCGGAACTGGGCATGGCCCGCACGCCAACTCATCACGTTCCTCTTGCCGGACGCATTCGGCAACCCTTCGCAGCACGCCTATTTCGATATCTGGACCCGCGGTTGGGTGCCCGCCACGGTCAACGCCCTTGGCCAGCCGCTGAAGGATATCACAGCCGGATCAATCGATTGGGGCACGAAGAACTACGTCGAGGGGGCCAATTACCTGGGCCTCATAACGCTGCTGCTGGCCGCGCTGGCCGTATTGGCAACCATCGGACTTGGCAACGCTCGAGCCCGGGGCCGCTCTGCCGGTAAGGCCAGACTCACGGCCGCAGCGAGCCCGGGTGGGCCTAAAGAGGGCGCCGCCGCGGCCTCCCCTTGCCCGGATGGGCTGCTGCCTCAACGGGCAACGCTGTATGTGGCTCTTTTTGCCACCCTGGCGGTGCTCTCGCTGCTGTTTGCTTTCGGCACGCCTCTTTACGCGGTCCTTTACTACCTGCTTCCCGGCTACAAGCAACTCCATTCAGCCTTCCGCTGGGTTTACCCGTACACGTTGAGCATGGCAGTCCTGGCGGGCTTCGGCATGGACTTCCTCTTGGCTGAGGGGCCAGCCTTGATCAGACGCACCGCGTGGTACTCTGGGGCGATCGGGGTCGCAGCGGGGTTCCTGGTGTTGCTCCTTGTGGGGATGAGCCTGGTGGTGCGTGGGCCATTCCTGCATATAGGGCAGCGCATCCTGGATGGCTCGGATCTGGCGCAGCGAGAGGGGCTTTGCCAATGCGGCCATGGCCTGGAGTTACGAGGCCATGGGCCTGTTTCGTTTTGGGATCATGGCTGCCCTGGCCGGCGGAATCCTGCTGTGGGGCACCCTCGGCAAGGGGAAAGCAAACAGAGAGAATGGGGAGGGCGGCTCTCTTTCTGCTGATCCTTCCAACGGGGCGCGGGCATTTCCCCTTTGGTCGCTGGCCGCCATTGCCCTGCTTATCGCCGACCTGTGGTGGATGGGGCACGGCTTCAATCCGGCCGTCGATCCCAAGCTATTGGCCTTCAAGCCGCCCGTGGTTACCTGGCTACAGAATCAGCAGACACCGGATCAACCCTGGCGGCTCACAGCCTACGCGACACCGGGCGACGAGCAGCTGTTCCTGGCCAACGTCGGCATGGTGTACGGGCTGGAAGATGTGCGCGGCTATGATTCGAACATCCCTGAGCAGTACGCAGCCTATATGGCGCGCTATCAGCCGCAGACCGACTTGCAGTACAACCGCATCGCGCCGAGCTACGCCCAGGTCAACGGACAGCCTGATCCAGGGGCCCTCGACAACAAGCTGATCGATCTCTTGGGCGTGCGCTACGTGCTGAGCACCAAGGAGATCACCGATCCGGCCTACAAGCTCGTCTACAATCAGGAGGTCAAGGTCTACCAGAACGCGCGTGCCTTTCCGCGGGCATTTGTAGTGCCTGGAGCGGTGGCCGCGACAGATCAGGCCTCGGCTCTAGACCGGCTGGCAGACCCTGTGATCCACATCAGTCCGTGGTCGTCGAGGGGACGGAAGGCGCGCTTCCGGCGCCCGGCTCGCCTCAGGTGGCCGACGCGCACATCAGCAAGACCACATTCAAGGAAGTCTACGTCGATGTGAACCTGTCTGACCGCGGCTGGCTCGTGCTTGCAAACAACTTCGCTCCTGGCTGGAAGGCCTATCTACGCCCGTTCGGCAGCCAGGGCGAGGGAATGAACGGCCAGGGCCAGGCGATAGAGACCCAGCTGCCATTGTATCGTGCAGACGGTACCTTTCAGGCTGTGTATCTGCCCACCGCCGGGCAGTGGACGATCCGCTTTACCTATTCTCCCCGTGGTTTCCTGCTCGGCGGCTATGCCACCTTCTTGGCCCTGATTATCCTGCTGATCGTGGTTGGCTTTTGGGCCTGGGGCCGCTACTACAAGGGCGAGCGCAGCGAAGTGGCCACCGTGGCCAAGAACAGCGTCGTTCAGGTCGCCCTGTCATTCATGAACAAGGGTATCGACTTCGCCTTCGCCATGCTGCGCTTGCGTATCCTGAGCCCCGGCGGCGAGGGCAGCTACACCCTTGCGATCAACTTCTATACCGTTTTCGAAATCATCACACGCTTCGGCCTCGGCACTTTGCTGACCCGCGACGTGGCGCAAGATCGCTCGCAAGCCCGTCGCTACTTGCACAACGTCGTGGCGCTGCGTGTTGGATTGTGGCTGGCCAGCTTGCCTTTCGTGTTTGGCGCGGGCTTACTACTACCACGTGCGCGGGCGCCTGACGTCGGAAGAGGCGCAAGCCATCGCCATCTTCATCGGGGCGCTTTTCTTCGCGGACCTTGCCGACGCCGTAACTTCGGTCTTCAATGCCTTCGAGAAGATGGAATACCCGGCGGGTCTGTCGACTGCCACCGAGGTGGGGAAAGTCGCCCTCGGGGGCCTCGTGCTGTTGCCGCCTCTCAACCTGGGGTTTGTGGGCTTGTCGTGGGTATCGTTGCTGATGAACGTGGTGCAGGTCATCTGGCTCTACGCAGTCATGCGGAGCCAGTTGCTGCCGGCCCAGCCTGGTCGTCGATCGATCGCGCTCGAGCTGCCTCTTCAACTCAAGATGTTGCGTGAATCGTACCCATTGATGATCAATAACTTGTTGGCCACGGTGTACTGGCGCATCAGTGTATGGGTCCTCTTCGACCTGGCCGGCGCTGTCGCCGTGGGCATCTTCTCCGCAGGCATGAAGTATGTGGACGGGCTGAACGTGATCCCGGCCTATTTCACGCTGGCCATCTTCCCCTTGATGAGCCGATATGCACGCTCCAGCAAGGAGGGCGTGGCACGAGCTTACCGCCTCGCCATGCAAGTGCTGTTTATCACGGCGTTGCCCGTAACTGTGTTCGTGACGTTCGCCGCGACGCCTATGATCAGTGTCTTGGGAGGCGCGGCTTACCTTCCCGATTCTGCCATCGCGTTATCGATCATGTTCTGGTCGGTCCCGATCGGTTTCATGAACTCCGTGACGCAATACGCGCTCATTGCCGTGGGCCAGCAGCGCTTCCTGACCTGGGCCTTCATCATCGGGGTGCTGTTCACCGGGGCGGCCAACATAATATTCGTGCCCCGCTACGGTTACAGGGCCGCCGCTGCCATCATGATCCCCGCCGAATTGTCTTTGTTCATCTGCTTTTCGTGGGCAGTGCAACGTCACGTGGCCCGTATCTCCTGGCTCAAGTTGTGCGGGGCGCCCCTCGTGGCCGCGGTGGCTGACGCAGCCGTCGTGGGCGCTCTTCAGCGCGTGAGGATTGCGCTGGTTCCGGCCCTCGGTGCCGGCTTCCTGGCCTATCTTGTCCTGCTCGCCGTGCTGGGCACATTCCGTGACCCGGATCTGATGATGCTTTGGGCGCGCCTGGGTGCCCGGCGTCTGCCGTGGCAGCGACCGGCTACCCTTTAGCCGGGTATTCTGGCCGCAAGTGGTCACTTTGTGGCCGGCGTAGTACAATAGACGGGTACCAGAGATTCCATGAGCCCCGTGGGAGCGACATCGATGACACCCAAACGGATTGGGATTATCACCAGCGGCGGCGATTCGCCCGGAATGAACGCAGCCATACGAGCCCTCACGCGGTGCGCCCTCGATCAGGGGCTCGATGTGGTCGGCATCCACGAGGGGTGGCAGGGCGTGCTGGAAGGCGGCGCCAAATACGAGAGTTTTGGCTGGCGCAGCGTGGGCGGCATTCTGCAGCTCGGCGGCACAATTCTTGGCACGGCCCGTTCGGAGACCTTCTGCACTGTTGACGGACGCAAGCAGGCTGTCCGCAATCTCGTCGAGGCGGGCATTGGCGGCCTGGTGGTGATCGGTGGCGATGGCTCACTGACGGGGGCATTGGCGCTCTATAACGAGTGGGCGAGCCATTTGGAGGCTCTGGCGTCGCAAGGCGCAGACGGACCGGCGCTCGCCCAGGCTACGGAGCCCTTTCGCATCGTGGGCCTGCCGGGCTCGATCGACAACGATCTGTTTGGCACCGACATCTCTATCGGCGCCGACACGGCGCTCAACACGATTGTCGGGGCAGTGGACCGGCTGAGCTCGACGGCCAGCGCCCACTCGCGCACCTTTATCGTTGAAGTCATGGGGCGGCGCTGCGGTTACCTGTCCCTGATGGCGGGCATGGCTGCGGGTGCAGACTGGGTGCTGATCCCCGAAGAGGAGATGGAGCCCCGTTGGCACTATCGGCTGGCCGAAGCCTTGCAGCGTGGACGGGCAGCAGGACGGCGCCACGATATCGTGCTGCTGGCTGAGGGCGCCCGCCACACGGATGGCCTACCGATCCGCGCGGAGACCCTTCAAGAGGTCTTGAAAGCACACCTCGGGCTCGAGGCGCGGGTCACAGTGTTGGGGCACGTCCAAAGGGGCGGCCCGCCGAGCGCCTTTGATCGGGTGCTGGCGACCCGCCTGGGGCGCGCGGCGGTCAACCAGATCATCGGGCCGGACACGACGCCGGTGATGATCGGCCTGATCGACAATGTGCCTACGGCTACCCCCCTGGCAGAAGTGATCGGCAAGACCCAGGAAATCAACACGGAAATCGACCAGGGGCACTATCGACGCGCCCGGCAATTGCGCGGGCACAGTTTTGGCGATTCGCTTGATGTGGTCAAGACCCTGGCACGCGCAGAACCCACGCGGGAAATCGCAGGCAGCGGTCGCATCGCGATTCTGACCGGCGGCCCGGACGCGCCCGGCATGAACAGCGTGCTGCGGACGGCGTTCCGTTTAGCCATGAATGCCGGACAGGGCGTTGTGGCCGTGCGCGACGGTTTTGCCGGGCTAGCCCGCGGGGATATCCGCGACATGCAATGGATGGATGTGCAAGGTTGGATCAACCTGGGAGGGAGCGAGCTTGGCGCGGTGCGGCACGTCTTGCTCCCCGAGGAACTGGCAGGCGTTGCCACGACGATCAGACAATGGAATATTCGAGGCTTGATCGCAGTCGGCGGCCTGGAAACCTATACCGAGGTCGCCAAGCTGGTCGAAGCACGGGCCCAGCATGCCGAGCTCACGATCCCCATAATTTGCGTCCCGGCTACCATCAACAACAATCTGCCTGCCACAGAGACGACCGTCGGCTCGGATACCGCGCTCAACAACATCGTGGACGCAGTGGACAAGATCAAGTACACTGCGGGCTCGACACACCAAGCCTTCATTGTGGAGGTAATGGGGCGGCAGTGTGGCTATCTCGCTCTCATGAGCAGTATCGCCAGTGGCGCTGAGATGGAGATCCTGCCCGAGGACAGCATCACCCTCCACGACCTGGCGCTGCATGTGCAGCGCCTTCGCTCCGGCTTCCGGTGCGGCAAGAAGCTGGGTATTGTGATTGTCACGGAGGGCGCGTCAAAGTACTATGACACTGCGTTCATCCGGCGTATCATGGAAGCTGAAGCGAGTGGTGCCTTTGATGTCAGGCAAGTGATCCTGGGTCATCTTCAGCGAGGCGGTGTGCCCACCGCGTTCGATCGCATACAGGGCAGCCGGCTTGGAGCCTGGGCAGCATGGCGGATCATGGACGACATGGCCCATGGTCGAAACACCGCCAGCGTGGTGGGCATCCAACGGCGAGAGGTAGTGATTACTGAGCTGTCAGAAGCGATGGCACAGATGGACTGGACGTTCGAGCGGCCGCGGGACCAGATGTTCCTGCGCTGGCGTCCCCTGGCTGATACGCTCGCCAAGCCAGGCCCGGGCCAACGGGACGAGCCGGACTGCCAAGTCATAGATTGGCCAGTGGTCCGTGACGGCTCCGGGGACGGCCCGGAGCCGGATTTTGCTGGCTGAGGGACCCTTCGTTCAAGCGCCCTGTTGGGTAATGCCAACTGCCATCCTAGAGTTGAAAACGGCCGCTGGCCGTGACCAGCTTCTGGCCGAAGTTCGTAACGTATTCGAGCAATTTGTCGCGCAATTGTCGCCAGTCGTCGCCTGCCAGGATGCGGTGCATGGTATCCATGTCTTCGGTGACAGCACCCGTGAGGATCTGCGGGCCGTCTCCATAGACAGTGTACCAGGCTTCGGTGGGTTGTAAACCCAGGCGCATGAGGCCCGGCGCAAACTCTCGCACCACGAACTCAAAGTAAGGCTGCTCGCGCCCAGATTTGATATCCCAACTCATCAGTAGCTTGACCATGCGCTACCCTTTCACGACGTACATCGCCAGAGCGAACTGCACGGAGAATACCAGAACCGTAGCCTTTATGCAAGAAGGAACCGAGAAGATGAGCGCAGCCCTTGCCGAAAAGCGGCTTTCCCGCACGTTCCGTGTGCCATGGGCAGCGGTCATGCTGGGGCTGGGGCTGGTATTTTGCGTGTGTAGGCCCGCCCAGGCCGACCGGCCTGGCGACGCGGCGGTCACGGCGTCGCCGGTCGGGGGCAACTCAGCCGGTGTCCAGCTGCGGGCGCAGACCGTCGACGTGGCGCTGAGCGAGGATGAGAGGGGGGTCTGGGCCGACACGAGCGTGGCGTTACAATTGAGTAACCCCTTCACGCGACCTGTCGACTTGGACCTGGCTTTGCATGGGCCGGAAGCTGTGCCTGAGAATCTTCCAGCCGACTTGCAGGTCAAGCTTGGCAGCAACGTCCTGTTGCCCCGGGCGATCAGCATTTCGGCGGAATCCAAGGCGACGCTGCTGCTGCCTGTGGAATTGCCTCCGGCAGGTGATCTGGTCGTGCAATTGACCTACCGCCAGGCCGTGTCCGAAACGGGCGGTCTGGTGGTGTTCGATTACCCAATGGGGGCAGTGCGCAGCTGGGGCAACACGCCGGAGTCCTTGCGTCTCACGGCCAGCTTTGCCAGCCCAATGGCGCCTGAACAGTTGGTTGGCGAGGCTCCCGCCCCGCAACGACAGAACACCCAGGCTCTCGAATGGAGCTGGGTCGGCCAGACGGGCCAGGACGTCTTTCTAGCCTTCATGACATCGAGCTGGTGGAATGGGCTGGTGGCTGCGCGTAACGCGGCTGGCACGCCCGCGGCCAGCCCCGGCCAGCACGTGGCGCTCAGCCAGCTGTACGAGCACCTGGCGTCATTGCCACGTCTGTCTTCCATGCCCGACGTGGATCTGTATGCCCGCTACTACCCGGCGGCAGTAGCCGAACTACAGGCCGCCACGGCGCCTCAGAACAGCTCGGGCATACCATCCCCGGAGGAAGTGGCGGCGCACGGGTTGTTGGCGAACCTGTATAGCCAGCAAGCCAATCGTCTCGGCCCTAACGGGGGCGCTACGTACCTGGAGTTGGCTGCAGCTGAAGCCCAAGCTGCTCTGTCTTTGGGCTCTACCGATCCGAATTTGCATGCACTTGCCACTAACACGCGTATCTGCAGCTCGCCGCTGCCGCCCGGGCAGCCGGGGATGTCACAGGCGCCGACGGCTACCTGAGCCGCCTGGCGGCCCTCGGCCCCACCGGCGTGGCCAGCGGCGCCACCACGGCGAGCGCTGCCACAGAAGAAGAAAAGGCCGCGCGTCTCTCACTGGCGTTACAGCAGCTAGCCCGTGGCGACGTGGCCACCGCCCGCCAGATCGTGGTCGAAACGTTTGGCCAGGACGCCATCGATATGGCGCCCCTGCGCCGCGCCATTGGCGGGGCAGGTCTTCGTGACCGTCGAGACGCAAACGACAGGGCCGAGCGGGCCCGCAGTCAGCTCGACCGACTCACCCCTGGCCGGCAGGCGGAGCATACGGCTCGTGTTCGCCGACAGCCAGGATGCGGCCGGAGTGCAAGCGCTTCTCCAACAGGTGGTTCGGGCCTGGCAACCTTTGCAGGACGTCCAGGTGACCGCGGGCTCGGACTGGCTGACGCTCAGTTTCGGTTTCCAGGCTGACCGCAGCCTGGCCGACACCCAGTCGCAGCTGGCCAAGCTGCTGCCCGACCTCCCGGAGCTCGAGCTTTTGCGGGCTGTCCTGAACCCGGAATTGGTCTCCTTACGCGAGGGATCGGATCGCTTTCAGGCCACGCTACGCTACGCCGAAGCAGCCAACCTGGCGCCGGCGGCGGCAGCCTGGCAAGACCGGGCAGCCCAGGTGCGCGCGGCCAGCCAGCGACTGACGATGCCCACGCCAACACCGGCCTCCAGCACGGCGGCGGCCTCCTTCGCGCAGACCGAGCTGGGCCAGGTCCAGGCAGCCGTGTGGGATGCCAACGCCGAAGCCTGGGAGAAACTTGCCGGAGAGAGCTTTGTCCAGTACCAGGCAGACCTCGCCGGGCCGGGGACCGTCCGCGTGTGGCAGGTTCCCGCCGGCGGGCGAAGGTTGCTCGAGTCCGTCGATCAACATCTGATCATCGGCCCTGTGCTGTTGATGGTGGCCGGTGCAATGCTGACCGTGCTGCTGTTGGCTTTCGTCATCTGGCGGCTTTGCTAAGCGGTTGGTATTTCTAACCTCCAGATTTTGCCCAGGCTCTCAGCTGTGTTACCATGCGTGGTTGCGACTAACGAATCATAAGGACGAGAAGTCATGTCAGACCTGATGGCCAGTTTGCACAATGTGGCGCGCAATGAGAACATCCCGACCCTCAACCCGGGCGATACCGTGCGTGTCCACACACTGATTGTCGAGGGTGAGAAGGAGCGTGTCCAGGTCTTCCAGGGCCTGGTGATACGAGTGCGTGCTGGAGGCGTGAACAGCAGCTTCACTGTGCGGCGCATTGCGGCGCACGGAATCGGAGTCGAGCGCACTTTCCTATCTGCATCCCCACGAGTCGAGCGGGTCGAAGTGCTGCGCCGCGCCAAGGTGCGGCGGGCGCGCCTTTACTTCCTGCGTGGGCGGACCGGCAAGGCGGCGCGCCTGCGCGAGCGTTTGGCCCAATAGCGAGGCAGCACCAGCTGGCGCCTGGCCTGCGCTCCGGGGGACATCGTTGCGATCTCGTAAGAGCACTGGCAGGCAACGACCCTGGCCGGATCTGGCGCTGGAAACCCGGTTGTGGGAGGCCGGTACCTGCCTGGTCGCAGGTTTGGACGAAGCGGGCCGCGGCGCATGGGCTGGCCCTGTGGTGGCCGCGGCCGTGATCTTGCCCCCGCACCCGTCCGGCATTTCCCCTCTTTTCGGGCAGGTAGATGACTCGAAGCGGCTATCTCCGGAAGTTCGTGAGCGTCTGGCACCTGCCATCCGAGCTTGCGCGCTGGCGGTCGGTGTAGGCAGCGTCCCTGCAATTGGGATCGACCAGATGGGGATAGTGCCTGCCACGCGCGTAGCCATGCTACAGGCCCTCGCAGGGCTGGCCATGTGGCCAAGCTTTCTGCTCTTGGACTACCTGACGTTGCCGGAAGTGCATCTGCCGCAGCGCGGTTTGCCGCATGGTGACGCTCTTTCCCTCTCGATCGTGGCGGCTTCCGTCATTGCCAAGGTGACCCGCGACCACTGGATGATAGGGCAAGAGGGAGCCCACCGAGGTTACGGTTTCGCGCTGCCACAAGGGCTACGGCACGGCGGAGCACCAGGCTGCTTTGCGACAGCTCGGCCCCTGCCGTCTGCATCGCCTTACCTTCCATCCAGTTTGCCAGATGTGGAACGCGTTCCAGGGTCGAGAGGGTGGCCAGCACGAGGGGCACGATGGACTCATCGGCGGGGACGGGGCGCCGCAAGCTGGGCCAGGCAGCTGAGCTGCGTGCAGCCAGTTACCTGGCCGATGCAGGTTACACAGTGATCGATCGCAACTGGCGGCGGCGAAGCGGCGAACTAGATATTGTGGCTCGCGAAGGCGAGTGGCTTGTGTTTGTAGAGGTGCGCGCCCGCCGGGGCACCATGTTTGGGAGCCCTGAGGAGTCAGTGACGCGGCACAAGCAGGCCAGGCTGGCCCGCCTGGCGCAACAATACTTGGCCGAGTGCGCCTGGGAGGGCCCATGGCGCATCGACGTGCTGGCGCTCCAGTATGCGCCCGACGGCTCGCTGGCTTCGCTGAATCACCTGCGCGACGTGGTGGGCCTCACGTGACGATCGAGATCTCGCACGGCGAGGCTCCGCCGCTCCTGGCCGTCGTCGGCCCGACGGCGGTGGGCAAGACGGAGCTCAGCATCTCGCTGGCGCGGGCGGTGGGTGGCGAGATCATCTCCGCCGATTCGCGGCAGATCTATCGTGGGATGGAAATCGGCACGGCCAAGGCCACGCGTGCGCAGCGAGCACTGGTTCCCCACCACCTGTTGGACATCGTGGACCCCGATCAGGTGCTGTCGGCAGCCGAATACCAGGCGCTGGCCTATGCCGCAATCGACGAGACCCTTGCGCGTGGCCGCGTGCCGCTACTGGTGGGCGGAACGGGCCAATATGTGCGGGCAGTGTTGGAAGGCTGGTCGATGCCGGCAGTGCCACCTCAGCCTGGGTTGCGGGCCGAGCTGGAGGCCGAAGCCGGCAAAGCAGGGGCTGCCGCTCTGCACGCCCGCCTTGCCACGCTCGATGCCCTCGCTGCGGCCCGCATAGATTACCGCAATGTGCGACGCGTGATCAGAGCTCTGGAAGTTTGTATGGTCACAGGTGAGCCGATCTCGCGCTTGCAGCACAAGACGCCGCCGCCATACCGAACTTTCCGCATGGGTATCAACCGGCCCCGAGAGGAGCTCTACGCCCGCATCGACGAGCGCGTGGATGCCATGTTGGCGGCAGGGCTTGTCGATGAAGTGGCACATCTGGCAGCCGCGGGTTACAGCTGGGACCTGCCTGCGATGAGCGGGCTCGGCTATAAGCAGATTGGGGCGTATCTACGCGGCGAGATCTCGTTGGTCGCTGCGGCGGAGCTGATCAAGCGCCAGACACGCCGATTCGTGCACCAGCAACACACCTGGTTCCGTCCGGATGACC
>CAWEHT010000385.1:0-5463 GCA_963808455.1 uncultured Chloroflexia bacterium
GACCAGAATGGCGGGGGCGTTCGACAGCACCATGGCCCCGCCGATGGCCTGGAAGGCGCGCCAGGCGATCAGCGCGCCCACCGTCGCGGCCATGCCCGACAGCGCCGATCCGGCCACGAACAGGCCGAAGCCGACCACATACACCGTCTTGTGGCCGCGCAGGTTGCCCAACCGGCCGAAAGTCAACAGCAGCCCGCTCACCACAAGCAGGTAAACGGTAACCACCCATTCGACCAGATCGATCCGGGTGCCAAGGCTGCTGTTGATGATGGGGAGCACGGTATTGACCACGCTCCCATCGAGGGCCGTCATGAAACTGCCGACGCCGACGGCGATCAGCACGAGCCACTTGCGGCTCGCGCTCGCGGCCGCGAGCCCGGCCCCGCCTGCCCGTCCGCGCTCCGGAGCTTCCTCTGGCGCAGGCTCGGCGACGTTGCGCTTCATCGGCCAAGCACGAATTCGCGAGCGCCGGGGACCATATGCGGAGGACGCTGCGCCCCGCCGCGCAACGGCATGACGACGTTGGGCATGGGGTCGCGGAGATAAGCATCGGTGGCCTCTTTGCCTGCCTCGTACATCTCCTCGATGTGGCTGAAATCATCGAATGACATGCCGCTAAACGCCGAGATGTGGATGTGATGCAGCTCGACGGATGGTTCGGCGGCCGCCTCTTTCACGCCTTCGAACACGCTCTGGGCCACCCACGTATCGATTGTGCGCAGGAAGATCTTGAGCACGCCGCTCACCGGGGACAGCACCTCCTCGCCCCGTCCCACATTGATGGCATAGATCACTGTGGCGCCGCGATCCATGGCAACGCAGGCCGGGGTCGCAGCGACCACACCACCGTCCACCAGCTGCAAGCCGTGGTAGGGCACAGGCGGCTGCACCACGGGGACCGAGCTGCTGGCCACGACGGCATCGACGAGGGGGGCCGATGGGTCTTCTGGATCGCCAAACACGTACAGCCGGCCGCTGCGCAGGTCTGTGGCCGTCAGATAGCAGGGGCACTGAAGGTCGGCGAAGGTCTTTGCGGCGGGTGGCAGGTTCTGCTCGATCAAGCGCCGCAGGCCCGTGTTCGGAAAGACGCTGTCCGCCCCTGTGACAACGCGCCAGGCCATCGTGAAGATGTTGCCCGGGTAGACGATGTCTTTGGACCCTTTGTGCCAGGCAGCTTTCAGCGCCGGGATGTTGCTCAGGTCGGGGCCGGCAGCGGCCATATAGGCCGAGTTGATGGCGCCAGCCGATGTGCCTGCAAAGAAGTCGGGCCGGATGCCGTGCTCGAGCAATGATTCCAACGCGCCAACTTCCAACGGGCCGCGGGAGCCTCCTCCGCTGAGGACGAATGCCGTCGTCATAACACCTCCTTTGGGAGAATGGGGCTCTTGTTATCGACGCACGCCGCATTATACCACCGGAAATGCGGGCCGGTTTGATCCCGTGCGCACTAATGTAAAGTTCGTCACAGCAGCGCACCTCTCTCGTGAGGCAAACTGAGGCTGCCGCCGGTGGGCGCTGCAGGCGCAGCCGCGTGGCACCGAGCGAGGATCATGGGAGAGAGGTGCCCTATGCCAGCTTCTGCTGCGGCCAGCTCAGCGCCGGCCCTGATCTTGGGGCCGTCGCCGTTTCGTGGCCGGTGGCTCTGGGCCACCATCGCCGTCGCCATTGGCGCGCTGCTGCTGTGCCGGCTGGGAGTGTGGCAGCTGCAGCGGCTCCAGCAGCGCGAGGCGGCGAACGCCGCGCTGCTGGAGCGCTTGAGCCAGCCGCCCTTGAAGTTGGCGGGCCCCGGGCTCGATCCGGCGGCAGCCGACATGCGGAAGGGCATCGCAGACGGCATCTACGACTTTGGGCAGGAAGTCATCCTGAGGGATCAGGAACTGAACGGCGCTCCGGGCGTGCACCTGATCACTCCCCTGCACCTCGCCGGCAGCCCGGCTGCCGTGTTGGTGGACCGCGGCTGGGTGCCGGCAGAAGCGTCGGCACCCGGGCAGCGGAGCGCTTTTTCCCAGCCGGCCGGCCAGGTCGAAGTGCACGGCATCATCCACCTGACTGAGACACGTTTGAATTTCCTCTCGCCCGACGACCCATCACCGGCCGGCCCAAGCACCCGGGCCGACGCCTGGTTCCGGGTCAACATTGCGCGCATCCAGAAGCAGGTTCCCTACCCTCTGCTGCCTGTCTTCCTCGAGGAAGGAGACCCGAACCTGAACGGGGGCGATGTTCCCATCACACCCGGGGAGGGCCACCTTCCCGCCACGGATATCGAGATCGATCTCAGCAACGGCCCGCACCTGAGTTACGCTATCCAATGGTTCTCCTTCGCCGCCATCCTCGTGGCCGGCTATGCGGCCTTCGCGCGGCGGAAGAGGGACAAATGGCGCTCTGATCCCGACGGGGCGGACCGCGGTGAGGGCGATCCTGCGGATTCTGCGGCGAGCTTCTACGATCCCAACGCGGCGGAAGACCCGGATGACGGGCCCTGATCTGCCCTGATTCGCGGAGTTGTGCGCCCTCCGCGTGCGTGTCTCAGCGAAACCGGATGGTATCTGACTTGACCTGCCGCGTCATGGATGATACTGATATCTCTGCAAAATAAGTTAATATGTTCACTTGTTAGATTTCCGCTCTTCCATCCGCTTGAAGGCAGAGGAGTATTGATGAGCGCATTCCAATCGGGAATTACCGAGCCAGCCGGGAGTGCGCAGCCGCCGGGTGATGATCGGCGATCCAGCCTGCGGGTTATGATCGTCATCGCGGCCATCGCTGTGATCCTGGGTGTCCTGGTTGGTATCTTCAACCCGCTCGTGAACCATGCCGCCTCGGTCGAGGGCCAGAACTTCGACCTGCTGTTCAGCGGGATGCTGGGTGTGGCCACGGCGATCTTCGTCATCGTCGAGGGCGGGCTGCTCTATTCCATCAGGGCCTTTCGCCAACGCAGCGAGGATGATGAGGATGAGGTGCGGCCGGTGCGGGGGCATCTCGGGCTGGAGATATTGTGGACGGCCGTGCCGGCCGTCCTGGTCACAGCCACAGCCCTTTCGAGCTACCTCGTGTTGTGGTCCAACGAGCGAGTGCAGCCCGACGCCATGACCGTCGAGGTGACAGGCCGCCAGTTCGTCTGGCAATTCTACTATCCTTCGCTCAACGTGACGAGCAGTGAGCTCCACGTGCCCATCGGGCAGCAAATCCACCTGCAGCTCCATTCGGAGGACGTCATCCACCAGTTCTGGGTCCCGGCCTACCGCATGCAGCTGGCAGTCTTGCCCGAAACGGTCACCGATCTGCGGTTTACCGCCCGGCAGCCGGGCACTTTCCTGATCGAGTGCAACAAGAATCTGTGGTGTGGGCCATTCCGAGATGCGCTCGCAGCTGGTCGCGGAGACCCAGGACCAGTTCGCTGTGTGGCTGGCCGGCCAATCCAGCAGCGTGGTCCAGCCGGCAGGCGGCGCCCAGGCCAGCAGCCCGCTGGCCCAGGGGCGCCAGATCTTCCAGCTGAACGGCTGCGCCGCCTGCCATACGCTCAAGGACGCGGGCGCCAGCGGCACGATCGGGCCTGACCTGGACGGCATCGGCACACTGGCCGCCCAGCAGATCAAGGACCCGAGCTACAAAGGCCACGCCACGACGGCCCAGGACCGCATCCGCGAGGCGATCGTCAGCCCATATACCTATATCCCGCCCGGCTACCAGGCGAATGTCATGCCGGGCAACTTTGGCCAGAGCATCAAGCCGGACGATCTGGACACGCTGGTGAGCTATCTCGCCGCGCAGAAGTGAACAGGAGATGATGATGGCGGAAGCTCACGCGCCTGCAGCGCCGCGGCGGTTGGGTCGTGCACGGCGCAACCAGCTGGCGCGACTATTTCAAGTTCAATACCGACCACAAGGTGATCGGCACGCAGTACATGACGGTCGGCTTCATCTTCTTCCTGATCGGCGGGCTGATGGCCGAAGCGATCCGCGCGAGCTGAGCCGGCCCGGCAACACGTTGATCACCGGCAACCTGTATAACGAGCTGTTCTCGCTCCACGGCACGATCATGATTTTCCTCTGGGTCATACCCGTCCTGACGGGCGTCGCCAACTTCATCGTGCCGCTGCAGATCGGCGCCCAGGATATGGCCTTCCCCAAGCTGAACGCCCTGTCGTTGTGGCTGGCAGTGCTGGGCGGGCTGCTGATGCTGGCGAGCTTCGTGGTGGGCGGCGCCGAGAGCGGCTGGAGCGCTTACCCGCCGCTGAGCGAGCAGACCGGCAATGGGCAAACGCTGTGGGCGCTGGCGTCGTTCGTCATCGGCTTCTCGTCGATCTTCAGCGGGCTGAACTTTCTGGTAACGATCCTGAACCTGCGGGCGTCCGGCATGACGCTGATGCGCCTGCCGCTCTTCTCGTGGTCCATGATCGCGACCCTCATCATCATCCTGGGTGGCACGCCGGCGCTCGCCGCTGCCCTGGCCCTGATGATGTGGGACCGCGGTCGTTGGGACGCACTTCTTCAGCGCCACCGGCGACCCGCTGATGTGGCAGAACCTCTTCTGGTTCTATTCGCACCCGGCGGTTTACATCATGATCCTGCCGGGCTTCGGCATCATTTCCGAAGTGCTGCCGGTGTTCGCCCGCAAGCCGATCTTTGGCTACAAGATGATCGCCTTCTCCAGCATGGCCATCGCCATCTTCGGCTTCCTGGTTTGGGCGCACCATATGTTCACCAGCGGCATGAATCCCCTCCTGCGCATCCCCTTCATGCTCACCTCCATGATCATCGCCGTGCCGACCGGGGTGAAGATTTCAGCTGGCTGGCCACCATCTGGGGCGGGCGCATCCGTTTCACCACCTCGATGCTGTTCGCGTCGAGCTTCATCGCCATGTTCGTGATCGGCGGGCTGAGCGGCGTTTTCCTGGCCTCCATCCCTATCGACATCGATGTCCAGGACAGCTATTTCGTGGTGGCTCACCTCCACTACGTGCTTTTCGGCGGCACGGTCCAGGCGGTCTTCGCCGGGCTTTATTTCTGGTTCCCGAAGATCACCGGGCGGATGCTCAATGAGCGCCTCGGCAAGCTCCATTTCTGGATCACGTTCATCGGCTTCAACCTGACCTTCCTGCCGCAGCACTGGCTCGGGCTGGAGGGCATGCCCCGCCGGGTCTTTACCTACCCGCCCGAGTTTGCCATGGCCAACCTCATCTCGAGCATCGGGGCCTTCGTCCTTGGCATCGCCGTGCTGCCCTTTCTCGCCAACATCCTGATCAGCCTGCGCACCGGGAAGCTGGCCGGCGCCAACCCCTGGCGATCCCTCACGCTGGAATGGACCCTGCCTTCGCCGCCGCCCATCCACAACTTCCCCCAACCGCCGGTGGTGGTCGGCGACCCGTATGGATACGGGCGCAAGCAGCCGCCTCAGCCGCGGCCCACGTCCCAGCCGGCGCCCACGGGCGGCGGCCAATGAGAAAGCAGGGAGCAGGGAGT
>CAWEHT010000386.1:0-8575 GCA_963808455.1 uncultured Chloroflexia bacterium
GAATGATTGCTAGAAGCACCGCCCATCCTGCTCACGTTGGCAGCGTTCCAACGTGCAACCTTCGTTGTCCGCGGCCATCTCGCTCCAGACGAACCGATCGGAGGGCATGGGCAGCGAGAGCTCTGCCTGGTCGCCCGTCTGGGTGAGCGGCAGCCAGACGAGGACGCGCACCACGCCGCGCAGCTCATCGAAGCTCAGATTGGGCCGATTCTTGAGCGCCTGGAAGCGACGCAGGCAGAGATAGTTCCCGCGCCCCTTGAGCAAGGCCGCACGGAAGGGGTTCTCCCTGCCCCAGGCCGCGCACAAGACTCGCTCCAGGTCTGGCAGGTCCTTCTTGAAAAGCTGATCTTGCAGATTGATGGTGTTGGTGCTGATCACCACCCTGGTCTGATTTTGAACGGCGTACGCAATGGCCGGAAGCAGATAGGCCAGCGACTTACCGGTGCCGGTGCCCGCCTCCGCCAGCAGGTGGTGCTGGCGGTTGAACGCTTCGACCACAGCCTGGAGCATCGCGACCTGCGGCGAGCGATATTCGTAGGCCGGGAAAACCCGTGCTACGGTGCCTCCAGGCTCCAGCATGGCGGCCAGCTCGCCGGCGTTGACGGCCACAGCATCCTCGATGGGCACCAGTGGGTCGGCAGGGCGCCACGGTTGCCAGAGGGGGCACTGCGGCGCCAGCTCCTGCATCCTGGCTTCGTGTCCCAGAGAAGGGGTTCCCGGCGCTGGCGGGCGCAAGGCGGCTGCCCCCGACAGGGCCCCCCCTTTTTGGGAGAGCGCCTCCGCAAATGGATGCGCCAGCGGCCAGGCGCTGTTGCGAGCCAGGCGGCTGATTTCGGCCAGCGTCGGGCGCGGCAGGGCTGCCGCTCGCTCCCAGAGACGGTTGTAGAGGTGCCCTGTGGCCTCGGCATCTTCGAGCGCCCTGTGTGCATTTAATAGGTCGATGCCGAAGAATGCCGACAGCGCCCCCAGGCTGTAACCTGACTGCAGTGGGAGGAGCACTGTAGCCAGTTCCCAGGTGTCCAGGCCCAGGTTGTCTGTGCACAACCGGTGAGAGCGCAGAAAGCCGAGATCGAAGCTCACGTTGTGGCCGACGACAGGCAACGGCCCCACGAAGCGCAGGAGCTGACCTGCGATGTCGCCGAAGCGCGGCTTGCCCGCTACGTCCGCATCGCCGATGCCTGTGAGCTGTTGGATCTCGTATGGGATGGGCCTGCCGGGGTCTACCAGGGTGTGGAAGCGTTCTTGTGGTTCCCCATCGCGGAATCGCACCGCACCGATTTCGATGATCGCATCACGTTCGGGGTTCAGCCCGGTCGTTTCCAGGTCCAGGGCGACGAAGGTGCGGGGCACGATGGCTGCCTTTCCCAAAGGGATAGTTCGTAATCTCAGCGCCGGCCGTCAGAGTGGCTTCACCGAGCCCCCACCGGCCCATGACGTCGTGCCGCATTATACTCGAAGCGCCCCGCATACCCAAAGCACTGCCCTGATCGCCTGTCGATGGCCGTATTGCCAGCGGACCGCAGTTGATGCCGATCCTATTTGATCCAGATCGGGTCGCTATCGTCCGTCTGGCTATTGCTCAGGTCGGCTTGCCCGCTTCCATCGGCGTTCATGACCCAGATCTGTGAATGCCCGCCGTGTGTGGTGGAGAAGGCCAGGCGGGTGCCGTCCGGCGACCACGAGGGGTGTTCATCGAGCCCGGCGGTATCGGCAGTGAGTTGTTTCAGGTTGTGGCCGTCCGTGCCCACGCGAAAGATCTGGTCGCTGCCGGGCTGGTTCGAGACGAATGCGATCCAGCCTCCAGCCGGAGACCACGCCGGGGCCTTGCTCAGCCCACCCAGATCGGTGAGCTGCAGGGTGGGCTGGCCGTTAGAGACGGTGAAGATCTGCGGATAGATCGCATTGGCGGGGGCTGTGGCGCTGAGTGATTGCGTCCCATCGGGCGAACGGGTTTCGCCGCTCTCCAGGGCATGGTAGTCGGTGAGTGCCTGCGTCTGGTCAGCCACCGCGAAGGCGTTCTGGCCGTCGGCGTCCATGATCCAGACGCCGGTAGTGCTCTTCTGCTGCCGTATACAGGCGATCTTGCCCTGGTAGTAGCCGATGCGCTCTTCGGTGGACTGTGGGGTTGCCGTCGAAAGGGGCAAGTTCTGAGCGCCCGGGATCGCTCCCTCTCCAGGTGTAGAAATTGGCAGTTGGGTTGGCTGCGCTACCGGTGTAATGGCTGGGGCGAGCTGGGCTGCCATCGCCACCGCGGCGCGGTTGTCAACGCCCTTGAGCTGACTTGCCCGGCGGTACAGGTCCCAGGCCAGTGCCGAGCCTGTCTCGCGTTGCGTTGCCTGCAACTGTTCGGCAGCTTGCATGTAGCTGTTGTAGAGCAAACCGGCCAGGATGCCGTTGAGGTAAGTAGGTTGGGCGGCGTACAGCGCTTCCAGATTGCGCACCGCGGTATCCCAGTCTCCGCTCCGAAACGCGTCCGATCCGTCGGCGAACTCTTGCGCATAGCTTCGCAGTGTGGTGGCCGAAGGATCCTCGGGCCGTAGAGCGAGAGCCTTGCCATACGTATCCAACGCCCTTTGCATGTCGGCCGGGTGCCCCTGTGACTTGGCCACGATGTCGCCGGCGAGATTCATGTCTGCGTCGAACAGATCGGCTTGCAAGGAGGCGAGGTCTGTCGGCGCCACCAAGGAGCGCGCTTCCTTCGAGCCGCGCGACTACGTTCGTCCAATCTTGGGACTTGATGGCCGAAGCAGCCTGCCGTATGATGCCCGCGAGGCGCTGTTTGCGCTCGATATCGGCCAGGAGTGCCCCGACATCCTGGTAGTTGGCAGCCGCCTGTTGAATGGTGAGGAGTGTGGCTTGTGCGCTCGACAGGTTGCCCGCGCCGAGTTGTTGCCTGGCCAGGTCGTACTCTGTCTGCAGGGTCTTGGCTTGCTTGGCCTGGGCGCGCTGGTCGGCTAACCCAGGATACTGGGGGTCTTTCGCTGCCAGTTGGTCGTCCAGCGCCAACGCCTGATCATAGTCATCTGCGGCATAGGCTTGCTGGGCTTGCTGCGCGAGGAGCTTCTCCTCCGCCGCCAGCTGCGTCCGCCGCGGCGGATGGCTCTATCACATGGCGGTAGAAGCTAACCATCGCGTACGCCAGGGCGACGAGCACCACGCTCAGAATGAGGACGAACGTCGTCCTCCGACTAAGGAACGCCCGGCGTCTGCCCTGGACTCTGGCCACCTGTTCCATTTGCTGGCGCAATTCGGTGTCGGCGCGCAGCACCTCCAGCTCTGCGTCATCAGGATACTGTGCCAACAACTCGGCCAGACCTGACAGAGCGGCCTCCCACTCTGCCCTCTGGATGTGCTCCAGGACCTGCGCGTAAGAACTGCTCTGACGCCAGTCACCGACGGCGAACCCAGTAACTTGTCCTAGCATGGCATCGGCTATCCACCGGAAAAGGCCTGCATCAGCTTGGGCACGGCCGGGCCCAAGAGGACGATAAACAGGGCCGGGAAGATGAAGAAGACCAGCGGCAGCATCACGAAGATCGGCGCCCGGTTGGCCTTTTCTTCAGCGCGCTGGCGGCGCAGCACGCGGAGCTGCTCGGATTGGCCTGCAGCACCTGCGCGATGCTAGTTCCCACGCTGTCGGCCTGCACCAAGACAGCTACGAACGACGACACGTCCAGCGACCCGCAGCGCTCGGCGAGGCGACGGAGGGCTTGGGCCCTAGGCACGCCGAGTCGCATCTCGCTGACGACGCGCGCGAATTCGTCGCTCAGTGGGCCCGACCATTGCATGCTGACGCGTTGCAGGCCTGATTCGAAGGCCAGCCCCGCCTCGACGCAGATGGTGAGCATGTCCAGGGCGTCGGGCAGGGCACGCTGTATCTGGGCCTGGCGTTGTCTCTTGCGTCCTGCCAACCATTGAGCGGGCAGGTAGTACCCCATAAGCAACCCGCCCACTGGTCCCAACAGGTGCAAAGAAGGGAACTGAACGCCATCCACCTGCCCGATCCAGAAGCCCAAGGCGAAGCAGCCCACCGCTGCGATCAGCCGAATGCCGACTATGTCTGTGGCGCGCAGATTTCCCGGTTTTCCCGCCGCCGACAGCTCGCGGTTGATCGCGTCGAGATTCTGCTGCGGCGTCAGTCGCGCCGCGGCGCGGCACAGTTGACATGGCGAGCGGCGCCAACACACGCGAAGAAGGACCCGTGAACCTCGCCCGCGCCTACCTGAGATCGGTTGGCCTGGGCATCGAGATAGGCCGCCAGCCGTTCGTCTATCTTGTTCGAAAGCGCTGCCGGGCGGAAGGCCGCCAACAGTGCGCCAACTGCCAGCGCCACAAGCGCCGACACACCCAGCGGTGATAAGATTACTTCCATGCCTCAGACCTTGATGTCTACTATCCGGCCTATGACGACAAATCCTACAATGACCAGAATCAGAGCACTGACCGGCATCCAGATCCATGTCATCGTGAAGAGTGGTTGCATGTAAGCAGGGTTCACCGTCATGATGAATCCGGTGACCAGGAATGGCAGCCCGGCGAGAATATAGCTCGTGGCGCGCTGCATCGAGGTCAAGGTGCGGATTTCCTGCATGATGCGGACGCGTTCCCGGATGGTCGTGACGATGCTTTCCAGGACCGTGGCCAGATTGCCTCCTACCTCGGCCTGAATGTTGATCGCCGTGATGAGCATAGCGAGGTCATCGCCCGGCATCCGCTCGCCCAAAGCGCACAGTGCATCGGCAAGGGAGACCCCCAGTCCGACCTCGCGCACGACGCGGCCGACCTCCACGCCGGCGGGGGGCGGCATTTCGCGCCGCACCACCTCCATGGCCTGGGCCAGGCCAATGCCCGCGCGCAAGCCGCTGGCGAGCATCATGATGATATCGGGCAGTTGCGCCTGAAAGCGGTGCTGGCGTTGGCGCGAGCGCAGATGCAGCGAAATGACAGGCGCCTGTAGGGCTACTACCGCCAAGAGCAGGCCAAGCAGGAGGTTGCGCAACACTACCGCGCCGATGAAGAGGCCGCCAAGGGCGCCACCGAAGCGGAGCGCCACGTACTCGTTCACGGTCAGCCCAATCTCAGCCCGCGCCAGCTCGAGGCCGAGGGAGCCGGCCAGCTTTTGGTCGAGTTGGACCGTGTTGAGCAGGCCGGTGAAGCCGGAACGCATGCGTTGGCGCGTCGTCACGGACGCCCTCGACTGCGCCCGGTTGCTGATGGTCTGTTCCAGCCTCTCTTCGAGTGACCCTGCCGGCTTCAGCAGTGTATAAAGGCCGAGGACCAGAGACAGCATCGCTACCCCCGTCGCGACGCCCGCCAGCGCAGGCAGAGAGAACAGCATCATCGCCTCCCTGCGCCGGTCAGCCTCTGCAGCGGCGATAGCATCCCTGAAACCGGCGTCACCGGAGGCTCGCTGGCCCCCGCTTCCGAAGCCAGGTCCGCGGCCAGCTTCCAGATGGCGCGTGCGGCACCGCTGCGCGGATGGCTGCTGACGAACGGCACACCGCGGTTGACGCTGGCCGCAACGAGCCCCGGGTCGTCGGGGATCTCCGCCGCGATCGGCATCTTGAGGTGGCGGCGGATGGCATCTACCGGGATCCCCGAGGGCATGTTGACCCGATTCAACAGGAGATTGGCCCGCACGTCCGGCTGGCTGGACCCCAAGCCTTGCATGAACACCCTGGCGTGGTGCAGCGCCGGCATTTCCGGGATCATCACCAGCATGACGATGTGCGCCTTAGCGACGATCGCCGGCACAAGGACCCGCGCCGAAGTATGCAGGTCGATGACCACCAGATCGTACATCTGACCCAGACAGGTGGTGATGTCCTGGAGGACATCCGCGCCCAGCCGCACGCCGGCCGTGGAAGGCGCGAGCAGCACACGCAGCCCGCTGGCATGTCGCGCCATGACACCATCCATCAGCTCGACATCACCGGCATCGAAACGGGCCAGCAGGTCGCCCAGGGTCCTGTCCGCAGGGAGGTTGAGCAAGATACGGATGTTGCCCGGCCCTTCGGCAAGCTCCAGCAACGCCACCCGGCGCGCGGTCTGTTCTTGAAGAGCGACGGCCAGGTTCGCCGCGATCACCGAGACGCCCGTGCCCCCCTTGGGGCTGTGGACGGCCACCACGATAGCCTTGCCTGTGCCGAGCGCCCGGTCGGCGCCAGACATATCTTGAGCCAGATGCCTGGACCCGTTGGCCAGAGCGGAGTCAACTGCCTGCCACAACTCGGCGTCGCCAAAAGGGGTCGCCACCAGCGCGGTAGCCCCTGCACGGACCACCTCTTGCAGCGCCTGTATGTCACGAGAATCGACCAGCGCGACCGTCGCCAACCCGGCGTGGCTCAACTGCTGCACCACCTCAGCCTGCCTGGTCGCCTTCAGGTCCTGATCGACGATGGCCACTTGCATCAGCGGCCCGGCTCCATTCTGTGCCCATTCGGCCGATGTGACGCGCTCGATCCGGTAAAAGGCGACCGCGCTGAGCAGGGCCGAGGCCATGCGTTCACAGGTCTCTGACTTGTCACAGACCAGCAATAGCGGAAAGGGGTTGACGCTGGAAGACATATGATCAGCGCACCGGAAGCTGGAACTTGTCAATCAGGTAATTCATATCGACTGGTTGAGCCGTATGGTCCCCGTCATCGGTCCTATTGCGAAGGGCCAGGTCCATCACTGCCCCTGCGTCCTTGAGATACTTCAATATTAGGGCATCCTGAGGCGAGAGGGCCAGCACATAGGCCTTCGGCACACCGCCTGCAGGCGTGCCGGAGGTGGCTGCTCCTGCGACGGCAGGGGTGCTGGCCGAACCGGAGCTCATCACGCTCATTACGACCACATCTTCTAACGATCCGAAAGTGGCAAGTTGCCCGCTTGGTGCCGCGCCGCCACCGCTGTTGCTCCCGCTGTCGGTGCCCGGCTTCGGAACCTGGAGCGAATAAAGGATATCAACGTGATCGCTTGGCTGGACAAGAACCAGGCTGCTCAAGAGATCGTTGGACTGCAACGTCACGGCAACTTTGCCTTGCGGCAGGGTAAAGGCCGCGTTAGCCGCGCTGATGTCGGGCTGCGTGAGATGGTCTGTCAGTACGGGCTCACCCGCGTCGAGCGAGATCATCGTCACCTTGCCGGCGGCGTCAGCAATCTTGGTGACGGCGCCTTGCGGCACAGCACTCACGGGCAGAGCCTGCAAGACCAGGTCACCCGCAGTCAGCTGCGCCCCAAGCGCCACCGCGTGGGCGGCCGCGACCACGGACGCCGTGGAGGCCGGGGCCTCATTAGCTGCCTGGGCCACGGATGTGGCGCGTTGCAGCGTGACGAACGCCGCGCCACCCGCCACCAGCGCCAGGATCAACGCCACGCCGAGCCACAGACACCCGCTCGCTCTGCTCATGGTCTATCCTCGCAAATGAGGGCGAGGGGCAATGCCCCTTGCGGCCACTGCCCCTCGCCCCTGTTCACTGTTGCTGGCGGCAACTGTTCCGACAGGCCGGGCTGCCAGCCGCGGTCGGCTACCGAAGATTACGTAGGTGTTCGAATACTCCAGTAGCAGAGTGGCAGCCTACCGGCTATAGGTTGCCACTGATGGTGGAGAAGGTCGTGCTGACTTGTGTGCCGAGCACCGTCAGCGCGGCGATCACCACGATGGCAACAAGGACGAGGATCAGAGCGTATTCGGCCAATCCCTGGCCTTCTTCGCCTTTGAGCCAGACCGCAAGGCTACCATATAATGCCGACATGGTTGCGTCTCCAAGAGGTACTTGGGGCGAGCGCGACACCGCGATGGCTCACCCCAACCAACTGGCGAATCGTGCGGCGAACTTGCCCCAGGCTCACGACAACCCGCCGCGAAGTAACTCGCGGACAGACTGGCGCCAGAGAACCATCGCGGTAGAGTCGCCTGCCAAGCGCCTGACGGTTACAGGTCGCCGCCGATGGTTGAGAAGGTGGTGCTGACACGAGTGCCGAGAACGGTCAGTGCAGTGATCACGACGATCGCGACCAGGACCAGGATCAGAGCGTACTCGGCCAGCCCCTGGCCTTCTTCGCTCCTCAACCAAGCCGTTAGGAAGTTGTAAAATGCTAACACGGTGGGGCCTCCTGGGTGGGATACCTGCGTTCTTCCAAGAATCACTAGCGGGAGCGTATCGCAGGCCACCGGCATCCGCAATAGGATCAAAGTACCCAGGGTCCCCCTGGCGGCTGGCCCGAACGCGCATCGTGGGAACCACCCGAGGCCGGTCCTTGGCTCCTGGGCCGAATTACCTATTCTCATCTCGCGGCGTGAGGGCTAGGGTGAATCGGCATCGATGAACAGCCTTCAAGAAGCGTCGTCTATCGCTGACAACCCGGTGGCTCGGGCCGCCATGCGACGGTCATGGCTAGGGCCACTGGTTGGCCTCTATGGCGTCCTGGCTCTGGCCCTCTTAGCGCGGCTGTTTTCTGGCTCGGTAACTGGCCTTTTGGCCGGGCAATTGCCGGGCGTGGGCAGCGACTTCCTGGCGCTGTCGGTGGGCGGCGAGCTGGTGCGTGAAGGGAACGGAGGGCAGCTCTTTGACCTGACGGCCCAGTCTGG
>CAWEHT010000387.1:0-17602 GCA_963808455.1 uncultured Chloroflexia bacterium
AAGGGAGTGTAGTCCGGAATCAGGGTGAAATAATCAGCCAGGTCGTTGGCCACGAGGTCTCCCAGTCCCATCGGCGGCAGCCCGAGGAGCTCCTCGACGGTCTTGGGGATGCTCACTGTGGAGCTCAAACCATGAATGACTGCCCCCCGCCGGGCATACGGGCTGATGACCAAGCTGTAGGTTCGGTGGGCGTTGACGTGGTCAGGCGAAGTTTGCGCGTCGTCTTCGGTCACGAAGATCGCCGAGTCGGCCCAAACGCTGCTATGGCTGATGAAGTCCACAATCATGCCCAAAGCGGCATCGTTGTCGGAGACTTCGAAGCGCGGATCACCGACGCCGGTGTGGTCGTCAGGCAGCCACACGAACACGAAAGTTGGCAGCGTGCCGGCATCGATCAGCTTGGTAGTGTCGCTGATGAACTCGCGTGCCCGCCTCTGGTCGGTGATGCGCAGGTTCCAACCCGGATAGTGGAGATCGGTGTGGCCGTCGCCAAGCACTGCCATGGCAGGCACATCTTCTGAATAGAGCCCACCCAGCCCGACGGTGGGTGAGATCGTATTCGTGACCGTGTAAGTGGCCGTGCTGCACCCGGGATACGGGTCGTCGGCGCACGGGTTCGGGTTCTTGCCGTCGTCATACCCTGACACCCGGATCAGGTCACCGTAGTTGCGATAGGTCACATTGTGGCGAGCAAGCTGGTTGAAAATGTACCCCATCATGGGATAGTCTTCGGGGTCCTCATTCTTGTCGTTGATGAAGGGCCGTGCCCCGCGCGAGAGCAGCGTCTTTTGCTGATAGTCGGTGGATGTTGCCGCAAGGGCGAAGGAATGGCCGGCGTCGGACTCCTCCGCGTCGGCATACACGTTGTCGCCGACAGCGAACTGTTCGGCAAGGCTTTTCGTGTTCGGCACCTGGGCGCCGAACTGAGCATAATCCGGCCTGCCGTCCCCGCCTCTCTCAGTTAGCACTGCGTCAGCCCCGAAATACGTGTCATAGGTCTTGTTCTCGCGCAGAATGTAGAATACGTGCTTGATCTTGCTTGCCAGGCCCTGCAGGACCGGAGAGCCGTTCCCAGCGGCATAGCTGTTTTCACTTGCTTGCCGGGTCGTGTTCGCCAGATCGATCCCCTGCAGGTCGATCTTTTGCACACTGCCAAACAGCAAGTTCACATCAGGCGACCCTGGCACCGCGCCTGGGAACTGGAATGGGCTGCCTTGCCCTTTGGCGTTGATCACGTAGAGGTCGTTGCCATCAGCGCTGACCGCGAGCCCGTCGGGGTACCAGCCGGTCGGGATCCGCCCCATGAATTCAGGTTCGAACGGGTTCGTGGTGCTGTAGACGGCCACCGAATTCAGGCCGGCTTCGGCCACGTACAGCCGATGTTGGCTCGGGCTGGCCACCAGGGCGTTCGGCGACAGGCCCAGCACTTCCCCATCGGGGATGCCGGCGATCGGCGAAGGCAGAACGACGTTCCGCACCAGAGTATCAGTCCGGGTATCGATCACCGCCAGCAAGTCCTCGTTGGCATCGGCGACATACAGGGCCGACGCCGAAGTGCCGGTGACGATCGCCATGGCGGAAGGATGGGTCCCGCCCACGATGTAAACGCCGTCGATGGGCCTGGCCAGTGTGATGGCCGTCGAAGAATGGATGCCGGCCGTGCCAGACAGGACGGAAAGCACAGAGATAGACGAAGTTCGGGATATACTCGTCGTCGGGTTAGCGAAAAGCTCGCCGTGTACGTCGCCAATCTCCGGCGAGCCTGTGCCCACTCCGGTTGAAGAGCTGTAGCTGCCCTCGTAAGCCGCGTTGAAGTTGCGGTCGGCCACGCCCCAGTTGCTCACGTACAACTTCGAGCCATCCGGGCTTAGGACCACCGCGTAAGGGAAGAATCCCACATCGACCGGGCGGCCCACGACTGCGTTCGTGGCCGTGTCGATGGCCAGAACGGCGTTGGCGTTATTGTCAACGACATAGAGGGTAGCACCGTCCGGGCTCAGGGTCAGCCCACCTGGAGCCGCCATGCCGTAGTTCGGTTTTTTCGGGTCCGCCGGCACCGGGACGGTGATCGTGGCCGTGAGGGTGAGCCCGCCTGTCGGGTCCATCCTGTAGACGCTGACGGTGTCGCTCGGCCCTCCGCTCGCGTAAACCGTGTAACCACCGGCCGGCTCGGCTTTGACGGCCACCCCGAGCCAGAATGCTGCCGTCTTATCCGTCTGGCTAAAACCAGGCCCCTTGGGACCAGGGTTGGGCTGCGGGTTCGCGATCGGAGTGGTGTACGTGACCACCTGCATGTCGGACGTATCGACGCTCGCCAGCGCATATCCGCCGGGCACCTTTCCCGCGCCGTTGACCGCATCGGCGCTAAACTTCGTCGAAACAGCGCCAGGGTTGCGCTCGTCATCGTTCGTGACAATCAGGAACTTCCCATCAGGGGTCAAGGCGGCGTTCAATGGGTCCTCACCCACAGCAACGGTCTGCCCGACCGGCGTCACGCGGCGGCCATTGGGCAGGGTAGCCGCAAAGCTGTTCGCTGCGTCGGGTCCGGCGACGCCGGTTTGCACCGGGGCCGCATACGAAAACATCGCGCTGACCAGCGGATCGACCGCCGGCTGCGCCGCGGCAGCCACAGGTGTCGGGATAGCGGTGGCAGTAGGAGCCGGCGTCGGGTGCTTGGCCTGTGTTGGGGACCCGGCGGAGGCAATGGACGGCGCGAGTCGGCGCGTTGGCGACGAGAACCAGCAGCGCACACACGATCGTGACGGCTGCACGCCAGAACAGACGGCCGGCGTTGCGACTCGAGCTCATGGTGACACCTCCTCACACTTTTTGCATTTCGTGGGACGATATGGGTCGGGGGCTCCTGCACTATACGATAGGCAGGTTAAGGCGGTATTACGCGCCGGTTAAAGACTCCATCATCTCAGGACTTCGCACAAGGCCAGACGGTAGATCCCGCTTGTGCCGAGCCTCGCCGTCGCGAAATGCTCGCGAAGCAGGCGCGCAAAGCCTCGCCTGGTCCAGGATTGCACGTGCTCGGGGTCTTCGGCCTGCCTCAGCCAGATCGCCAGGCGGGTGAGGAATGAAAAGTAGGGCTCTCGGGGCACCGAGACCACGACGTATCGCCGGCTGATCCGCTTCAGCTCGGCCAGCACCGGCTCCACATCACGCAGATGTTCCAGCATTTCGCTGCACACGACGACGTCGAAGGCATCGGATCTGAACGGCAGCCGATTCCCATCTGCAACCAGGAGGAACGCCGCGCCCGGACATTGGGCGCGCCCATAACGAACGGCATCGGGTGCCAGGTCCAGGCCGGCAAGGGTGGCTTTCGGCAGGTGCTCCGCCAGAAAGGCTAGCAGGAACCCCTCACCACAGCCAACCTCGAGAACGGCACGGGCATCGCTTCCGCCAAGTAAGGCCAGGAGGGCCTGGCGAAATCGTCGATTTAGCCACTGATAGACGACGTTCGGATGCCTGTATTTAGCAAGGTTCCTCGACCCGGACGGATGCTCCACCACCTGCCCCTCTAGCCTCCGCGCTGCTGCCAGTGCAGAAATAAAGTGCCCTTTCGGTGACGCCAAGACGGATGCTTCGCTGGCGCCTCGCCGCGACGCTGGTTGTTTCGTCCACCCGAGCGTTGCACTGCGGTCAGCATGACAGACGCTGCTGCCGAAGACCTTCCCAGCACACGTACTTGGTCAGGCTTGAACGGTTGCCAGACGCCGCAGCACGGCTCGCTTGCCCGGCTCCGAGGTCCAGTACACAAGTCCTGCCTCGCGCAGCAGAAAACTCTTTGCAAAGCTGGCGTAGTAACGGAACGGGCGGCGCCCGACCAGCAAGCGCGTCCGCCGCTGCGCCAATGCCTGGCGCAGCTGGGCCGGCGTAGCGCCCGGGAACTCCGTGGAGCAAAGGCCAATGGTCCACAGGAGGTGCGAGTCGCTGTTTGCCACCTGTGCCAAAGGCACCCGGGCGCCAAGCGCCTGGGCGTGCCGGTTGTTGCGTAGGTAGGGCAAGCCGTTGTTGTAGACTTCGATGCCCACTAATACACCCCTGGTGCCGGGGTGCGCTAAAGCCTTCAGGATGTTTGCCTCGCCCAGGCTTGGCACCCATTGGGCCGTGGGGTGCGGCGCGACGCAAATGCCGCCCATGTCGCCTACGCGGAGGATGGTCTCGATCAGCGGCCGGCCCACCGGCACGTCCCGCTCGATGAACAGGCCAAGGAGGTGACCGTCCTTCGTGGTGATCTCAACGCCGGGGATTACCTGAACGCCGAATCGCGAGGCGATCTGCTGCGCCTCTAGAGCGCCGCGCACCTGATCGTGATCGGTGATGGCGACGACATCAAGGTTCGTCCGCCGCGCAGCTTCCATGACCGCCGACACTGTGCCAATCCCGTCGCTGTAGGTCGTGTGTATGTGCAGATCGGCTTTACCCATGGCTGCTATACTCCTGGCGAGCAAATTGTCGGCGTGGTAAACACGAGCGTGTGGCGGGAAGCGCCGGCAGGCCCCCGTGCTGAGCGATGATGGCTGCATAATCATCCAGCAGGCCGTCAAGGATGCGTTCCCAGCTTTGCGTGACTGCGTGGGCGCGTGCCGCGGCACCCAGCCTGAGGCGCAGTGCAGAGTCGTGCACCAGGCGCCGGGTTTGCGCCACCAGGTCCGCAGGTTGCCCGGCCCCGAAAAGTAACCCGTTGTGTCCGTGCTGCACGTGGTCGAGAAGCCCACCCGATCGCGGCGCGATGACCGGCAAGCCGGAGGACATGGCCTCGAGCACCACGTTGCCAAAAGTCTCGTTGGCCGAAGGGAAGGCAAAGATGTCGGCAGCGGCGTAGGCGCACGCCAGATCTTCGCCCTGAAGGTAACCCGTGAAGACCACCGGTAGGTCCGCAAAGGCATTTTCCAGCTCGGTCCTCAGGGGCCCGTCGCCGACCACCGCCAGACGGGTTCCTGGCAAGCTAGCCAACACGGCCCGCAACCAATCCACACGCTTCTCAGCCGCCAGGCGGCCGACGTACAACAGCAGCGGCGTTCCGGTTTGCCCGCCGGTCAGCCGTGACCGCCACTCATCTGTGCGTTTCGCCGGGGTGAAGCGCTGGCTGTCCACGCCGCGCCCCCACACCCTGAGCCGCTCGAACCCGTGCGCTTTGAGTTGGGCCTCCGTGTAGCACGATGGGCAGAGAGTCAGGGCCGCCTGGTTGTGGACCCATCGGAAGTATTTCCACAGCGGCTCGCGGAACAGGTCCAACCCGTAGAGCGTGGCGTAGCCGGGCACGTCGGTATGGTATGATGCCACGAGCGGCACCCCCAGAGCGCGGGCCTGGCGCAGGCCTGCCAGGCCCAATGAGACCGGGCTGGCCAAATGGACGAGATCGGGCCGGAAAGCGGCAAGCTCGGGGCTGACAGCCAGCGGGGGCAGGGCAAGCTTCAAGTCAGGATACAGAGGGAAACGAAAGCCTCGCAGCCCATGCACGGTAGCGGCTGCGTAATGCGAGGGTGCCCCCTCGGGGGCGAATACGATCGCTGGATGCCCACGCGCAGCCAGATGGTCGAGCAGATGGCACAGCGTGTTGGTGATGCCGTCCCACTTGGGCAAGAACGTTTCGGCAAAGATGGCGATATGCATGCCGCCTACCATTCACTCCGCATTACCGCTTGCGGGGCCCCTGATGACCTCGGCGATCTCACTTGGCAAGGCAGGCCGTCTTCCAAAGATATCCCGTGTCTTGCCCCCGTGACCATAGATCAGACGCAGTTGCGGCAGCAGTTGCTCAGGCACCACGACGCCCTGCCTGGCGGCGTCCTTGTTCTTCTTGCGCCCCATGCGATCACTCCTGGCGCTGGGCGGGATGGGGGGTAGGGGCGGGACGTCCCACCCCTACCATCCCCTGCAAGTGAGGAGGACCCAGCGTTTCCCAGACGCCCATTCCGCAAGAATTCAAGAGGTGTTCAGATCACATCTACAATAGGGGTTTCGCTTTAACGGGGCTTTATGCTCGCATTAAGTGAGCGTGAAGTTACACTTAAGAACTCGTAACAATGCGGCCTTTGCCGGTGTGGGGAAGAATGTGCCTTCGGAGCTGCTGCGGCATCCAGCAGTCGAGCGTGGCCGCTGCGGACGCTGGGCGAGACCGGGACGGCGTTACCCTGACCGCTTGTTCGAACGCGCGTCCGCGCACCGCTGCCGAAACGCCGCGTCAGCCGGATCGACCGGCCCAAAGCGATCGATGCGATGCGGCCCCAGATCGAAAAGGGCCGGCTGGTGCGCTGCCAGGCGAGACAGGGCCAGCCCGATGCCGCCCGAGGCAGCGATGCCGGCGCCGCAGCACCCGGTAGCGGCCAGAAACCCCTCGAGCCCGGGGATGGCACCCAAGGCGAACAAGCCGTCCGGGGTGTAGGTCGATAGCCCGGTGATGTAGTTGGCTATCCCAACGTGTTCGATGATTGGGACAAAGCGAGCCAGCCCCGGTATGCCCTCCTCCAGGGAGTCCCAACCTCCGCTGTCATGGCTCAGGCGCAGGTGCGCCAAAACCGCGGGCAGCGCCCACGGGTCCACATGCGGGCAGGCGGCTTCGCGCAACCCGAATAGCAGCCGGGAGCCCTCCGGGCGGGTGTAGGCGCACGCGCGTCGGGGAGCAAGACGATCGGCTGCCCTGGCCTGAAGAGCGGGTGCGGCGCGGTAATCCAGTATTGGCTGCGAACCGGGGCAGTCGGCAGCCCGATGCCCAGCGGCCGCGCAAGCGTTGCCGCCCACGCTCCTGCCGCATCGATTACCACGTCTCCGGCGAAACAGCCCTGCGAGGTTTCTACCCCCAGCACACGGTCCCCGCCAAGCCGGATAGCCGTGACCTCGAGGCCTTCCCACAACCGGGCGCCGCTCGCACGTGCGGCTCGCGCGTATGCCTGCACGAGGGTGTTTGGATCGATGAACGCATCGCCGGCGAAAAAGAAGGCATCGGCATCTACATCGGCGGCGATCCAGGGCACCGCACGCTGAACATCGTGCCTATCGAGCCGCTCGGCGATGACGCCACCCGCTTCCGAGGCCCGCGCCAGCTCGGCCAGCCCGGCCCGCTCTGCAGATGAGAACGCGACGTGCAGGCTGCCGACCTGCCTGAGGCCAAGAGGCTCACCCAGCTCCCCTTCGAGCTCTGCGATGGCCGCGAACGTCTGGGCCACCAGCGGGATGACGGCAGCTTTCGTTCGCGCCCGGGAGAGCAACCCGGCCGCGCGCGCGGAGTTCGCCCCGGCCACCCTGCCCCGCTCCAGCAGCGCCACCGAGGCTCCATCCCTGGCCCGATACCACGCGATGGCGCAACCCAGCGCGCCACCGCCGATGATGATACAGTCGAAGGATCGCATCGAGGGCCCTCAGTCGCCGCGTCAGGGCCTTTCGCCTCGTGCCAGCCGGGCTTCGACCTTGTCCAGCGCCTGGGGCAGGCCCCAGATGCCGTCGATCACCTCGTGCGCTCCTGCCGCTGTCAGGCGAGCGCTGGCCTGCTCCCGGCGCGCGGCCAGCTCCTCCGGCGACAGCACTTGCAGATCCTGCGCGCTCAACCCCAACTCGTTGCCGGTCAGCGAAACGGCGACCACCCACATGCCCGCGTTCAGCCCTTCTTCAACGTCGGGCACCGTATCACCGACCTTGACGATCGCCGCCGGAGGGTAGACGCGGAGGTCCATCGCGCTCCTCAGCGCCATCCACGGCTCGGGGCGGCCCGCAGGCACGTCGCTCGCGCACACCACGGAGTCAGGCCGATAGCCGCGGCGGGCGGCCTCCGGCACCAACACGTCCATCATCTCGCGGTTGTAGCCCGTGGTAGAGCCGATCTTGACGCCACGCCGTCGCAGCTCGGCGATGGCAGGCAGCGTGCCTGGGATCGGATCGGCATAATCGGCCAGCACGCTGAGTTGAAGCGGGATGAATTCCTCGTACATGGCGGCCACGTCGGCATCACCCGGGCGAGCCCCGTGGGCATCCGCCCACCGGGCCGCCACCGGCGCCATCTCGGTGATTGCCCGGATGTGCTCCCGTTTGTGCATGCCCATCGGAGCGCCGCCTCGGCTACGGTGATATCGACGCCGTGAAGCCGGAACGTCTCGATGAAGGACATCACGGGGGCGATTGACCCATGATCCACGGTCGTGCCGGCCCAGTCAAGGATAACGGCCTTGATGCAAGAGACGGGGTAGGGCCGGCCCACCTCGGATGACTCATTCACAGAAAGACCTCCATCTCCGCCAGCGTCTCGCGCATGGCAGCCAGCAGCGCCCGGACATCCGATACGCCTATGCGGCCGATATTCCCGACGCGGAAACAGTCCGCGTGGCTCAACTTGCCAGGATAGATCACGTGGCCCCTGGCGCTCAACAGCTCATAGAACGTCCTAAAATCGAACCGTGGGTGAGCGGGATAGTGGAAGGACGTGATGATGTAGCCCTGGCATTCGGGCCGCAAATATTCTCGGAAGCCCATCGCACGCATTCCGGCGATCAAGGCCCGATAGTTGGCCTGATAGCGAGCGGCGCGACCCGCTACCCCGCCCTCATCTTCCAGCTCGAGCAACGCCTGATGGAACGCCAGCAGCACGTGCGTCGGAGGGGTAAAGCGGAACTGCCCGTCGCCTTCGAGCCCTTCCCACTGCGCCAGCAGGTCCAGGCTCAGGCTGCGGGCAAAGCCACGGATCTCCGCCAGAACGGCCCTCCGCGCGATCGCAAATGCGAAGCCCGGCACCCCCTCGATGCATTTGTTGGCCGACGAGACGAGGAAGTCGATGCCGCAGGCCGCGACATCCAGGGGCACGGCACCGAAGCTGCTCATGGCATCGACAATGTACCGGGCCCCATGAGCCCCGACCAAGGCGCCGATCTCCTGCACCGGATTGAGGATGCCGGTTGTCGTCTCACAGTGGACAACCGCCACGTGTGTGATCGACGAATCGGCGGCGAGGGCCGCGGCAACCTGCGCCGGCTCAGGACGCTCGTCCTCGGAACAGGTCAGCGCCAGGCAAGGGATGCGCAGCGCGCCTGCCATCTGCACCATGCGACGCCCGTAGGCCCCGTTCACAGCCACCAACAGCTTGCCTGAGGGTGGTATGACCGACGAGATGACCGACTCGATTCCGAAGGTGCCGCTGCCCTGCACCAGGACGGAGGTATACTCCGGCTCGCTCACCTGGCCGATGCGCAGCAGCCTCTGACGTATGTCCCGTACGAGCGCGATGAACTCCTGATCACGAGACCCCAGGTCGCGCAACATAGCCTGCTTGACGGTCCTGCTCGTGGTCAATGGCCCAGGTGTGAAGAGCGTCTTGTCCTTCCATCCGGGAGGTGCGGTCTGGCTATCCATGCATTTCTCCTGAAAACGAAGTTATAAGTGGCACACCCATCGCAATCAGATCCTCTTTGCAATCGTCATACAACCGCCGATACTCATCGGAGGGCCTACCGCTTTCGAGGTCGAAGCACTGCTGGATGCGCTTGCCGGAAGGCGCGTGAGGGATCTCGTTTTCGTACCTGGCCAACAGCGCATTCACCAGCTCGCTGGCGCGGTCAGCCCTCATGCCCGTGGCGGCATAGGCCATCTCGACATTGAAGCGCGCTTCCACGGGCGTAACGCCATCCTCGATGACCGCCTTTGCAGGGTGGACCGTCTGTATGCCGGCATAGCCGGACGGCACGCAGGCCAGGTTCACGGCGGCAGCTTCGTAGAAATATGCCTGGGTGCAGGGCCCGGCAGCGGCATATCCCAAAGCGATGGCCGGGAATCGCGTGTGGAGGCTGATGGCCCTGCCAGCCACTGCGAAGGTCCAGAGGGCCGAGCGCGTGGTAGAGCAACCGTAGCGCACGTGGATCGGCCCGGTCAGCTGATAAGTGCCTCGCAACAGGCACACGCCCAGCAAGTGATACGCCGTCATCAGCAGCGCAGTGCCGGCAGGGCCACCGGCATAGCCCCCCAAGACAGGCATAGCCGTCGATCCGGTGTTGCCCCCGGTGAGGAGCACGAAAACGAGCCGGTTGAGCGTTTCGAAGTTTACCTTCATCTCCGCAATGAAGTCGATCAACCAGCCGTCGGTCGGTCGCAACCCAAAGGCGGGATAACTCCCCGCAATGGTTGCGACCGAGGTTGTGGCCGAGGGGATCAGGTTCAGAATGGGCAGGCCTGGCCGCCCGCAGCGCGTCAGTGCCTGGCATGCCCGCTGCAGCGTGTCGATGGTGGCATAGATTTCCAGTGGTGAGCCGCTGATGGCCGGCAGCCCCCCGACGTGGTTCAGCGCCGGGATGCTGACGGAGTTGGCTTGCGGGATGCCAGCGTAACCCTGCACCTCCGCCATGGCAATCTCGCCGGACGAGGCAACGGTCCCCGTCCCGACGTGACACCACGGCGGGCGCCGGTCCCCTGGCCTACGTGGCATCATCACCTTCCGGTCTCGCCCCTCGCCGAAGGTGCCCCCACCTTCGACCTGGGCGATCGCTTCCAACACCTCAGCCCTGCTCAACTCGACCAGCCGGTTGGTGGAACTGCAATAGACGCCGGTTTCGGCGATGAAATGCACGGCTGCCTCGAACAGCCGGCGCGCGAACTCGTCGTCGGCCGGCACCGGGTTTGCCGGATCGTAGCGAAGATCGAATTCGTCAACCGCCTTCTGGATGTTCGGGATCAGACGATCGAGGGTAAAGGCCTCCTCGAAGAAGAATGGGCCGTTGGTGGCCCGCTCCATGAGGTCCAGCCAACCAAGCACGACAATATCCTTTCCCCGGCGGCGCCTGGCCAACGCAGAGAGAGTAAGCCCTTTCGGTGACAGCAAGCCGGGTACTTCAGCCGGCGTCCCACCGCGGCGCCGGTTGTCTCGTCCACCCGAGCTTTAGCCTGCGATCAGCATGACGGGCGCTGCTACCGAAGGCCTTTCCTGCATATGCACTAGCGCTCACCCCCCGGATGCCCCAGCACCAGCACGGCCTCACGCGAGAAGCTGACCTGCACACCATCGCCGATCTTCGCAAGCGAAAGATGGGGGTCGTTGAACGTGTCGAGGTAGAACAGGTTCTGGCCGGCCCGGACCTGGATGCGGACGATCGAGCCGAGGAACATGATGTTCTCTACATTGCACTGCAGCACGTTGGCATCGTTGGAGGCGCCGGCGATGCTGATGCGCTCGGGCCGCAGCGCGATGGGGATCTTCTCGCCTTTCAGCGCGCCATTCAGGTCCTGGGTAGTACGAATCACTTGAGAGTCCACCGATAGTTGGCCGGTCTCCTTGTCGCACACTTCGGCCTCCATCACGTTGAGCGTGCCCACGAAGGAGGCTACGAAACGTGTGCTTGGGAAGTTGTAGATCTCGAAGGGCGTGCCGACCTGCTCAACACGGCCCTCGTTCATCACAACCACCCGGTCAGAGAGCGAGAGCGCTTCCTCCTGGTCGTGCGTCACGTAGATGGTCGTGATACCGAGCTGTCTCTGGATCGCACGGATCTCCGTCCGCAGCGACAGCCGGATCTTTGCATCCAACGCCGAAAGCGGCTCATCGAGCAGCAGGACTTGTGGCCGGATCGCCAGGGCACGCGCCAGGGCCACGCGCTGCTGCTGGCCGCCCGAGAGCTGGTATGGATACCGCCCGGCGTACTCCGCCATCCTGATAAGGTCGAGCATTTCGCCGACGCGCTGCCGTATGCTGGCGGCGGGCCGGCGTGCCACGCGCAGCCCGAACCCTACGTTGTCGGCCACGGTCATGTTGGGGAACAGCGCGTAGGACTGAAACACCATCCCGACGTTGCGCCGGTTGGGTGGGGTGTTCGTCATATCGAGGCCATCGATGGAGAGCTTCCCCGCGGTCGGCAGCTCGAAGCCGGCCACCATGCGGAGTGTCGTCGTCTTCCCGCAGCCGCTCGGTCCAAGGAAAGAGACGAATTCGCCGCGTTCAACCTGTAGATTGATGCACTCCACCGCGACTGTGGCCCCAAAGCTCTTGCGCACATCGTTAAGCTCGACAAAAGCCATTCAATGCACTCCTGCAACCTGCGTGCCCGTGCCGCGGGTGACAAACTGGATCAGGACCATCGCGGCCCAGGTGACGGCGAAGCTGAGCAGCGTCAGCGCGGCGGCGTTGTAGGCCTGGTGGCCACCAACGATCACCAGATACGGCCCAAAAGCCGCCTGGTCGCCCACGAGAAAGCCGCTGAGCGTGAATTCGCCCAGCACGACGGCGAAAGTCAACAGCGCGCCGCTAAGCAAGGATGAGCGGAGGTTCGGCAGGATGACGCGCCAGAGCACTGTGAGCGGGCCCGCGCCCAGGCTCTGGCCTGCTTCGGAGAGCTGCCGTACATCCATCGAGCGCAACCCATTATCAATTGAACGGTACATGAAGGGGAGCGCCAGCACCATGTAGCCCCCGAGCAGCAACGTGTTCGTCGAAACCTCGGTCAAGGCCGGCACAGTGAGCGGCCCGATATGCAGCTCGTGGCTGTAGGTGCGTATCAATCCCAGGACCAACACGATGGGCGGGATCACGAACGGCAGGAGTGCCAGAAAATCGGCCAGGGCCCTCAGCCGGCGATATCGCACGTGGATCCAGTACACCGTCGGCACGATGATGACGATGCTGGTCAGGATGGTCAGAACCCCCATCGTTAACGAAAACAGAAACGTCTTGGCGAAAAGTGGATCGGCCAGAGCACTCTGGAACGCCGCCAGGCTCAAATAGCCGCGTTCCTTCTGCAAAGAGAAGAGCAGCGTCCCGGCCAGCGGAGCCAGGAAATAGACCACGCCCACCAACACCCAGAGCCAGCTCCAGATTGGGAAGCGCTTCATCGCAGCCACCTCTCGGTCTTGCGCTGCAACCAGGTGTAGAGCCCTATGCAAAGCGCCATGATGACAACCATCCCTAGCGAGAGGGCGTAGCCCACGCCTGGCTGGTTGAAGACGTCCCCGGTGATTTGCTTGCTGATCTGCAGGGTGATCAGGTTGATCTGGCCGCCGGTCAACGCGTACGCAGTCGTGTACGCACCAAACGAATTGCCAAATAGCAAGATCATCGTGCCCAAAATGGACGGCAAAAGGATCGGGAGCGCCACGTGACGCCAGTAGGTGTAGGTGTTCCCACCGAGGTTCTTGGTGGCCTCGCGCCATTCGCGCCTTAGCCCTTCAAGGGAAGGCGCGATGATCAGGATCATCAAGGGGAATTGAAAATAGATGTAGCAGAGGCTCAGCCCCGTCAGGCTGTAGACGGTGAAGCCTGCACCATAGAGGTTGACTCCGGCTGCACGGAACAGGGCCGTGGCGAAACCTGTGCGGCCGAGTGTGGCGACGAAGGCGAACGCCAGCGGCACCCCCGCGAAGTTCGATGCCACACCAGAGAATGTGATGATCGCCGAATGGATGAAACGTGGCAGGCGCCCCAGCACCGTTGCGATGGCAATCAAGAGCCCCATCAGCCCGCCTGCCAGACCCGTGACGACGCTGAGCTGCAGGCTGGTGACATAGGCATGAATAACGGTCGGGTCCGAGAAACTGTTCAGGTTGGCAAACGTGAGGTGCCCCTGCGCATCTTGAAAGCTGCCAAAGATGATGATCGCCGATGGCAAGAGCATGAGCAGGAACGCGAACAAGAAGAACGGCGCCAGTCCCAGCCAGGAAAAGGTGAGACGCCGGCGCCTGACAATGGGGTAAGTGAGAGCATTTTCGGCAGTAGTCATTATGAGCTTCATCCAGCCGGGAGGGTGGTCGCCGCTGGCAGACGGGCGACCACCGGGTCCGTCCAGGGACGTCTGCGCCCTTTTACCGTCGTAGCTCTTGCGCCAGCCACCTGCCGGGCCTGGCGAGAGCACAGCTTCCAGACAGATGACAGGACGGCCCCAGGCCATCCTGTCATTCTTGCCCGGCTATTCTTGCCCACGCTGTGGGGCTGCTTCCGGATTCCTATGAGAAGCCACCGCCTACTTTACGTCGGCGCCCACCTGGCTGTCCCAATTCTTGGCGATCAACTGTTGGGCGTTGATGAGCTGCTGTGCCGATGCGAAGACCGCTCCCTCCACAGAAGGCAGCTTGGCCTTCAGGTCAGCGGGGATCAGGCCTTTGGCGTCCAGCGCGGCCTGGCGCACCGGATGGCAGTAGCCACGCAGCCATTCAAGCTGGCCTGCATCCGAGTACAGGTACTCTTCCCACAACTTGGCAGCGTTGGGATGCGGCGCATAGGCGCTGATGGCCTGCAGGTAGATACCCGCGTAGCGTCCGGACTTTGGAACGACGATCGTGGTCTTGGGGTTGCCATTGAATCCGTCCTGGCCGGCCAGCCCCAGATAATCCCAGGTCAGGCGGATGGGGGTCTCACCTTTGGCTACCAGCGCGTTATTGGAGATCACCGGCACCAGGTTGCCCGCCTTCTTGCAGCTTGGCAAAGAAGTCCAGGCCGGCCTGGGCGTTGTCGAGCGTGCCGCCAGTGCCAAGCCCTGCGGCGTAGACCGTCGAGTACGCCTGGTTCGAGACACGCGGGTCACCCGTCATGGCGATCATGCCCTTGTACTCAGGCTTGAGCAGGTCCGACCAATCCTGCGGCACGTCTTTGACAACGTCGGTATTCACGAAGAACGACATGACGCCGTAGTAGTCCCCATAGTAAGCCCCGTCAGGATCTTTGGCGTTATCGGCAATATCCGCCCAGCCTTGCACCTTATATGGCATGAAGAGGGCCTTGTTGGGCTGGCCGAAGGCCAAGCCGACGTCGATGACGTCTGGCGCCTGCGGCCCTTTGTTGCCCTCGTTGGCCTTGATGGCCTCGATCTCTTCCTGCGAACCACCATCAGGGATCAAGTCGGAGACCTTGATGCCATACTGTGCCGTGAAGTTGTCCATCAGCTGCCCATAGTGGCACCAATCGCGGGGAAGCGTAATGACGGTCAGCGCGCCTTCTTGCTTGGCGGCGGCCACCAATGCATCCATCCCGGTGGGGCCGGCGGCGGCAGACGAAGCCGTCGTCGACGTAACGGCAGACGAAGCCGTCGTCGGCGTAACAGCTGCCGAGGCCGCCGGAGCGGTAGCTTCCTCAGTAGCAGCGGGGGCGGCAGTCGCCGCGGGGGCTTCTGTTGCCGCGGGAGCAGTCGTCGCAACGGGTGCCGCCGTGGGGGCAGAAGTCGCCGGCGCTGCAGTAGGGGCGGCCCCGCAGGCAGCGAGGCCGACGGCCAGTGCCGCCAACACCACGCATGAGGCCAACTGTGTTCGATAGCGGTTCATGCTTCCTTTTCTCCTCTCGATCTTCACCTTCCGCCAGCAGCGCGCCACAAGCACGATCCTGGCCTGAGAAGGCCACATAGGAACTACAGAATAGGTTAGCACCCGGCGATTAAGCCCACATCAACGAATAATTAGCCAAGGTTAAGGCCAGGTTAAGCATTCATAACACAGACAATTGAATTCATGGCGCGTGCATCAGGGATCAGGGCCAGGCTCACGCCGCGCGTGGCAAGAGCTTCGGGTGGGCAATCGCCAGTGCCAGAGGTCCTGTGACATCGCCACTGACCAGCAGGTGCTGCTGCCCTGACGCCACCCGCAGCGGCGTGATCGAGATGTACCCACGCTCGACCGCCCAACAATCGCTGCCTGCCTCCGCGGGCTCGCTGCACGCTGCCTCTTCCGCCGACAGGACGAGGGTATTATCCGAGGTTGCCCGAACCTGGCACCTGGCCAGGGACGACCCTCCCGCGAGCCACGTCATCTGGATGCCGGCGAGGTCCGACAGGTGGCGGTCAGGCACGTTCACATTGAAGAGTGTCGCCGCGGCCACATGATGCTCGGCGCTCGACCGCACTAATTCCTGGACGGCCCATGCCGCCGTGTCCCAATGGCGGACGCTCGCGTTGCCAATCTCGAGCGAAGCGGCCAGGGCCGGCACCCCCGCCAGATGTGCGGTCAGCGCGGCCCCAACGGTGCCCGAAAAAAAGATGTCATGGCCCAAGTTCAGCGAGTCGTTGATGCCGCTCACCACGAAGTCCACGCTGCCGATTGCTGAGCGCCCCGCTCAATCCAACCGCAGTACAAGTGGCTGGCGAAGCCATTACCGCAAAGGCTGCCACGCCGCGCAGGTCGGGGCCAGTCGGGTAGACCCGATAGCCAACGTCCCGAACGGACGGGAGGGCAGCCCCATAGCCGCTCCAGTCTCGGCTCGGGGCAACCACAAGCACGGTTCCTATCTCCGCCAGGGCGCGCGCGGCCACCCACAGGCCGGGCGCATCGATGCCGTCATCATTGGTCAACAGGCAGTGCATCTGTTCCTCCACGAGAGCTCTGCCCTATATCTACACGACCAACTTTAAGCCAACACGAAAGGCCCTGGCTGCTTCGGTTAAGGTCTCCTTAAGTCTTCTTAGCATTGACTGATGCCAACCTGCGCTGGCGGCGTCCCTCGCAAGTTATGAAGCCTTAACAAGAGATACGAGAAAGCTTAACGCGCGAATAACGGGCTGTTAAGGTTGTTACGTTAAGCTGCTGAAGGAGGTCGTGCAAATGCCGGTATTGGTTCGTGTCACTTTCGATCGCCAGCTCATGCTGCTCGCCGAGAAGATCCTGCAGATGGGCAGCCTGGCACACGACGGAGTGACCCGGGCCCTGGTGGCTTTGGATCAAGCCGACATCGACGTGGCTCGCGAGGTAATCTCCGGGGACCTGGAGATCAACCGCCGGCGCCTCCAGTTGGAAGCGGAGTGCTATGGACTCATCGCCACGGAGCAGCCGGTGGCAAGTGACCTACGGGTGATCGTGGCAGCCCTGAGCATAAGCAACGAGTTGGAGCGCATCGGTGACCATGGCAAGAAGATAGCCAAGGTGGCGCTACGCCTGGTCGAGACGCCGCGCCCGATCTTCGACGGCTGCATTCCCGACATGGCCCAGATCTCGACGACCATGCTGGACCGAGCCCTTTACGCGCTCACCAATCGCGACGTGCCGGAAGCACACCGCATCTGCAAGGTCAACGACCAGGTTGATGCGCTCTACAACCGGACCTGCACCGTGCTGGTGGCCTACATGGCTGACCACCCCAGCACCATAGCCGCGAGCGCACATATGTTGCAAGTGGCCCATGAGCTGGAGCGCGTGGGTGACCGGGCAACCAATATCGCCGAGCGTGTGATTTTCGCCGTTACCGGCGAGCTCACAGAGCTGAACTTCTGAGCGGTTCACCCCTCGAAGCGATAACCGACCCCGCGCACCGTCAGGATACGCAACGGATGCGCCGGATCCGCCTCGATCTTCTCGCGCAGCCAGCGCACGTGGACGTCGAGCGTCCGGCCGTCGCCGCCATATTGATCACCCCAGACCCGCTCCAGGAGCACGTCGCGCGGCAACACGGCGCCCTGATAGCGCACCAGCTGGGCGAGCAGGCTGAATTCCTTCGGGCTAAGCTCCAACTCGCGGCCCGCCACAGACGCACGCCGGTTCACCAGATTCAGGATCAGGTCTCCGGCACGCATCTTGTTGCCTGTGTCAGATGGCGCCGCGCGCAACAATGCCCTCATCCGTGCCTGCAACTCACCCAGGCTGAACGGCTTCTCCAGATAGTCGTCTGCCCCGCTCTCCAGGCCGAGGATCTTGTTGGCCTCGCCCGCCTGCT
>CAWEHT010000388.1:0-23921 GCA_963808455.1 uncultured Chloroflexia bacterium
CTTCTTCCTTGTTCCTTCGACCATTACGTGTACGTACAGCCGCCGCCAGAGCCTCCTGAGCAAGAGCCTGAGCTACTTTGGCGTCGATGCGACGTATGCTTGTGGCTTGGCGATACTGCGGCGCATCTTCGAGGTCGAACTGGGCCGCATGAACCGGTCGCCGTGGCCCGGTTGCCGGATAGTCGCACGGGCGGACGCCGGGCGTTAGCCTGGCTGTTGCCCGCCGCTCCGCTGAGCGCCCAGCGCTGTAGCCATGGCGCGGATGTGGTCTGGCGTGCTGCCGCAGCAGGCGCCGATGTAATTGACGCCCAGTTCTCGCATCTTCAGCGCGTAGGCAGCCATCGAGGTCGGGCGTGCCATCGTAATGGATCTGCCCGGCGCCGGCGACCTCCCCACGCTCCCATTTCGGCAGCCCGGCGTTTGACTGCGCGATCAGGTAGACATCCGGTGGGCGCACCGCGGCGATCTGTGACAGCACCTGCTCCGTCTCGGCCGGGCCGTTCCCGCAATTGGCGCCGATGATCCGCACGCCCATCTTGTAGATGGCATCGATGGCACGCGGGGGGCTCACGCCCATCATCGTATGCAGGCGAGTATCGAATGTCATCGTAACGGCGATGGGCAGGTCGGAGACGGAGTGGGCCCCCTGCACCGCTGCGCCCACCTCGTCGAGCGAGCTCATCGTCTCGATCAAGAAGAAGTCTACGCCCCCCGCCGCCAGCGCCCGTGCCTGGTCGGCGAACGCCGCGCCGGCGTCTTCGACGGTCAGCGTGCCCAGGGGCGCCAGGATCTCGCCCGTCGGTCCCATCGAACCGGCCACCAGCGCCTGGGCGCCGGCAGCCTGGCGTGCGAGGCGCGCGGCTGCCAGGTTGAATTCCTCCACACGGTCTTCGTAGTGATGAAGGGCCAGGCGGTAGCGATTTCCTCCGAAAGAGTTGGTCTCGATGACCTGCGATCCGGCCTCGAGGTAGCTGCGATAGATGCCCAGCAAGACGTCCGGGTGCGAGACGTTCCATTCTTCCGGCGCGCCGCCGGTGGTCAGGCCGGCCGCCTGCAACATCGTTCCCATGGCGCCGTCGCCCACTATGAACGGGTGCGTGCTCAGGTACGCTGTGAGTCCTTCCATGCTCGGTCCTCCTTCAGCTTGTGACGGCCTTCGCCACGGTCACCGCCTCAGCGGCATCTTTGCAATAGGCGTCGGCGCGAATGTCCTCGGCGAAGATGACGTTGAGCGGAGCGCCGCCCACCAGCACCTTGATCCGATCGCGCAACCCTTCATCCTCCAGCCGTTTGACCACCGTGGCCATATACGGCATGGTCGTGGTCAACAAGGCCGACATGCCCAGGATGTTGGCATGATGCTCGCGAATGGCAGCGATGAACTTGTCGGCATCCACGTTCACGCCGAGGTTGATCACTTCGAATCCCGCGCCTTCCCACATCATGGCCACGAGGTTCTTGCCGATGTCGTGGATATCGCCCTTGACCGTCCCGATGACCGCTATCCCGACCCTGGCGGCGCCTGTATCAACCAGCAGCGGGCGCAGCACCTCCATGGCCGCCTTCATGGCGTTGGCGGCTCGCAGGACCTCCGGGACGAACAGGATGCCGGCGCCGAAGTCCTTGCCGACCACGTCCATCCCCGCGACCAGCCCGAGGGCGAGCACCTGGGCCGGCGTCTGGCCCATCTCGAGGGCCTGCCGGGTCGCCGCCACCACCTGCTCCTTGAGCCCGTCATAAAGGTCGTCCTGCAGGTTCTCATAGAGCGCCCGCAACCGGTCGGGCAGGGAATCGGGGCTTTCTCCCATCGGGCCGTCTCCTTCCGGTATCACGTCGCCTGGGCCCGGCGCCGCGAACGGGCACTGACGGTGTCGCTGGTGCCCCGACTACGCCGGAGGGCCGCGGCCGCATCCAGCGGGCCGGCCAGGTGCGGGAACGCATCGATGCCATGAGGCAGGGCCAGCGCCTCCACGAACGCATCCTGGAAGCGCGGCTCAGAGGGCGATCCCGACGTAAGTGACCCAGCCGCGCCAGGCGGCGGGCTGCCGAGCGTTGCTCGCGATTCAGCAGCACGATGCGCGCCCATCGCCGGCCGCATTGCCCACTGCCAGGACGTGATCCAGATCGCAATCGGGGATCATGCCCAGGACCATGGCATGGAAAGGATCGATGTAGCTGCCGAAAGCTCCCGCCAGGGCGGACGCGAATCGACGCGTTCCACGCCCATCCGCTCCATGAGCAGGCGCGCGCCCGAGTAGAGCGCGGCTTTGGCGAGCTGGATGTTGCGAACGTCGTCGCTCGTCACGACAACCTCGCGGCCGGTGCTGGTCTGCTCCGGCCAGGCCAGCACGTATTCGGCCTTGGCGCCTTGCCATCGCAGGCGCCCTGAACGCGCTTCCGGCGCGAACCTGCCATCCGGCGTGAGCATACCGGCGAGGAACAACTCCGCAATCGCCTCGATGATCCCCGATCCGCAGATGCCTGTGGCCTTGATCAGCTTCTCCTGGCGGGTCTCGCGGGCCGTCCCCCAATCACTGCTCCAGGCATCGCGTCCGATGACTTTGAAGCGTGGCTCCAGGGTCTCGGGATCTACCCGCACCCGCTCGATAGCGCCCGCCGCGGCGCGCATGCCGTGGCGGATTTGCGCGCCCTCGAAGGCCGGCCCCGTCGGGCTGGACGCCGACAGCACCTGGCGGCGGTTGCCCAGCAGCAACTCGCCGTTGGTGCCCACGTCCACGATCAAGGTGACCTGGTCCTCGGGCAGCTTGAAGGGCTCCTCGGCCAGAAGCACACCCACGTTGTCTGCCCCGACGTGTCCGGCCTCGATGGGCAGGACGTGGACCTGCGCGCCGGGCGCCAGCTTCAACCCCAGGTCGCGCGCCTTCAGGTCAACCGCATCGCTGATCGCCGGCGCGAAGGGCGATTGGCCCAGCTGGTGCGGGGAGATATTCAGCAAGAGGTGGTGCATGGTCGTGTTGCCCACCAGCACCGCGTCGGTGATGGCGTCCGGGGCGATCCCGGCGATGGCGCACGCTTCGTCCTTCAAGCGATTGAGGGCGTCGATGATGGTGCCGTGGAGGATGGCCAGGCCGTCGGGCCGCGAGTTGAACGAAGCTGATGCGGCTCATGAGGTCTTCGCCATAGGCCACCTGTGGGTTCATCTGGCTGGTGGTTGCCAGCACGACGCCGGTGCGCAGGTCGCACAGGTGCAGAGCCACTGTCGTCGTGCCGATGTCTACCGCCAGGCCGTACGCCTCTTCACTGTAGCCGGGCACTACCCGGACGGCCTCGCCTCCCTGCCACACGGTCACGGTGAGCTTGCGGTCCTCCGCCCGCACGACCTCTTGCAGGCCAGGCAGCAACACGGGATCCAGCCGGACCCCCGGCAGGCCGAAGCGGGCTTCCAGCTCGGCGGCGATGCGGTCCCAATCGCCCAGCGGGTCCTCCAGGCTGGCGTCTTCGATCTCCACGTAATAGAGGCGGATGGCCGGGTCAACGATCATAGGTCGCTCGGTGGCGGCCTTGCGGACGATCTGCTTGCGCGCCTGGCTCTCTTCGGGGACGTTCACAAGGAGAGCGCCGTGTACCTGGCAGACGCATGAGAGCCTTCTGCCTGGCAGACGGGGGTGACGCTCCCAGAAGCGCTCCTCGCGCGCGTCGGGCGCGCCGAGGTTGGCGGCGTTCGAGGTCAGGCCGAGCTTGGGGAAATGCCCCTCCTCGACCGTTACCTGGCATTTGCCGCAAGTCTGGCGCCCGCCGCAGATGGCTTCGATTTCCACGCCCATCACGCGCGCGGCGTCGAGTAAGACGGTGCCGTCTGCCACGTCGGCCTGCCTGCCGGCCGGCTGGAAGACCACGCGATGAACGGCTGCGAGCGCCTGGTCGGCTTGCTGGTTGGAGGTTTTCTGCAAAGTCATGGTGGGGTGATTGTATGCAAATACTGCCGGAAAAGCAACTGGCGTCCCGTTTGATCGGGAGCAGCGCGGCCTGCTATACTGGGGCGATCGGAGGATTGCACGATGAAGACCCACGCTGCCGATATCGTGATCTGCGGAGCAGGGCTGGCCGGCATCAGACGCGGCCTATCATCTGGCCCTCCGGCAGGGCCTGCGCGACGTGCTGCTGGTAGACGAGCGGGCGCCGCTGAGCCTGACCAGCGACAAGTCGAGCGAGTGCTACCGGAACTGGTGGCCCGGCATCCCCTGCGCGCCGGATGAGTCGGCACGCGTCAGGCCGGAGGCCATGGTGCGCCTGATGGACCGCAGCATCGACATCCTCGAGATGCTGGCGCACGAGAGCGGCAATGTCTTTCATCTCAACCGGCGAGGTTACCTGTATGTTACGGGCGACCCCGCGCGCCTCCCCGAAATGCACCGCGTTGCCGAAGGTATCGCCGGCCTGGGCGCCGGCACGTTGCGTTGCCATACCGGCCGGCCCGGCGAGGTTCCCTACGAGCCCGCCCCGCCGGCCGGTTTCGACGGGCAGCCCGATGGAGCCGACCTGATCACCGACGCGGCCATCATCCATCAGCACTTCCCCTATCTCTCGGGGCGCGCCGCCGCCGTCCTGCACGTCCGGCGTGCCGGCTGGCTGAGCGCGCAGCAGTTGGGCATGTACCTGCTCGAGAAGTCGCTGCGGGCCGGGGTGCGCCTGCTGCGCGCCCACGTCGCCGGCGTGGAGGTGCAGGGAGGCACGGTGCAGAAGGTGCGCCTGGAGACGGAGGGCGGGGGGGCAGCCATCGCCACCCGGTGCTTCGTCGACGCGGCCGGGCCGCTATGCGCCGGCCTGGCCCGCGCCATGGGCGTCGAGCTCCCCATCTCCGCCGAGCTGCACGCCAAGGTGACCTTTCACGACGTGCAGCGGGCGGTGCCGCGGGCCGCGCCCCTGCTGATCTGGGACGACGCGCAGCGCCTCGCCTGGGATGAGGAGGAACGCGCCGCCTGGGCCGAATCAGAGGACATGCGCTGGCTGTTGGACGAACTGCCGGGCGGCGCGCATACCCGGCCCGATGGCCCGGCGGAGAGCGACGTCGTGATGATGCTGTGGCCCTACCACGCGCGGCCCGTCGAGGTGACGTGGCCCCTGCCGTTCGACCCGGCCTACGCCGAGGTTACCCTCCGCGGGATTTCCACCTTGCTTCCAGCTGTAGAACGCTACCTGCCGCGCCTGCCGCGCCTGTCGGTCGACGGCGGCTATTACATGAGGACGCCCGAGAATCGCCCGCTGATCGGCCCCCTTCCGGTGGGCGGAGCTTACGTGATCGGCGCTCTCTCCGGTTTCGGCGTGATGGCGGGCTGCGCGGCGGGCGAGCTGCTGGCCTCGCACGTGGCCGGGGGTGAGCTGCCGGACTATGCGCCGGCTCTTCGTCTCGAGCGCTACGAAGACCCCATCTATCGCCGGGCCATCGAGCGGCCGCTTCAGAGCGGGCAGCTGTAGCGCCAAGTTTGGGCCGTCCGGCGTTTTCGTCTCGGCTTTGTGCCGCGCATTGATCGGGCATATAATGGCGGGGCGGCGCGGGCGTGCACGGCGCCGGGCATGATCAGAACCCTTTGGCAGGAAGGGATCCTGTGCAGACCATCCTCCGTTCTCAGACGGGCAAAGAGGCCGCCATCGGTACGGGCCTCCCGTTTGTCGTGATCGGCGAGCGCATCAACCCCACCGGACGCAAATCGCTCGCCGCCGAGATGCTGGCCGGCAACTTCGAGAGGGTCAAAGCCGACGCCTTGGCCCAGGTGCGGGCCGGTGCGGCCGTGCTCGACGTGAATGCCGGGCTCGGCGTGGCCAATGCACACGAGCTGGAGCCTCAGGTGATGGTGCAGGCGATCCAGGCGGTGCAGTCGGTCGTCAACGTCCCTCTGAGCATCGATTCCTCGATCCCTGCCGCGCTGGAGGCCGGCCTCAAAGCCGCCCGGGGCACCCCGCTGATCAACTCCGTCACCGGGGAAGAGGAGCGGATGGCCCGCGTGTTCCCGCTCGTCGCCGAATACAAGTGCGCCGTGATCATCATCTCCAACGACGAGACGGGTATCAGTTATGATCCCAAGGTGCGCTTCGAGGTGGCCAGGCGCATCGTGCGCGCGCGCCGACGGTTATGGTATCCCCCGCGAGCATCTTCTGATCGACCCCCTCGTGATGCCGGCCGGGGCGGTGCCCGGGGCCGGCGCGGCCGTGCTGGACGTGGTACGCCGGGTGCAGGATGAGCTGGGGTGCAATACCGTCTGCGGCGCCAGCAACGTCTCCTTCGGGCTGCCCGACCGGGAAGCCATCAACGCCAATTTCCTCGCCATGCTCATCGCCGGTGGCATGACCAGCGCGATTACCAACCCGCTGAAGCCCGAGCTGAGGAAATCGATCCTGGCCGCCGACATGCTGATGGGGCACGATCCGGACTGCCTGCGCTGGCTCAAGTATCAGCGCCAGCTGGCCCGTGAGGCGACCGGCGGCGAGCCAACCGCGGCCGACGAGCGCGCTGCAAGGCGCGCCCGGCGGGCTGCAGAATAGGGCCGGCCCATGAACCCAGTGCTCGCCCGCCTCGGCCCGTTCGAGATCCACTGGTACGGCGTCCTGATCGTGCTGGGCGCGTTACTCGCCGCTTTTCTCTCGGCCATCGAGGCCCGGCGGCGCGGCGAGGACCCCGAGCATGTGTGGAACCTGTTGACGTGGTGCCTGATCCTGGGGATCATCGGAGCGCGACTCTACCACGTCTTCTCGACGCCGACCGGCAACTTCGCCGGCTGGGCCTACTATCGCGACCACCCGATCGACATCATCCGCTTTTGGGATGCGAGCTCGGGCATCGTCGGGCTGCGGGGCCTCGGTATCTTCGGGGCCGTGCTCGGCGGCGTCGTCGCCGTCGTGGCCTACGCAGCCATCCATCGCCTCAGCCTCTTGCGTTGGCTCGACATCCCGGCGCCGGCCCTGCTCCTGGCCCAGGCCATCGGCCGCATGGGCAACCGCCTCAACCAGGAGCTCTACGGCCCGCCCACAAACCTGCCGTGGGCTTTCCACATCAACCCCATCTATCCTTGCCAGGAGCCCGACGGGTCGCCGATGGCCTGCGGCGCCCTGGACCGGCTTGACACTGCCGCGCGCCAGTGGTACGCCACGCACGGCTTCCACCCAACCTTCTATTACGAGGCCGCCTGGGACGTGGCGGGTTTCGTGCTGATATGGGTGCTGGCGCGCCGGCTGCGGAACTGGCTGCGCGATGGCGATGTCTTTTTCTTGTATCTCGTTTGGTACCCGCTCGGGCGTTTTTGGGTGGAGCTGTTCCGCCCTGACGCCTGGCGCATCGGGGCGTTGGCCACCGCCCAGTGGTTCGCCATCATCGGCATCCTGGTCGGCGTCGGAGGTATCCTGCTCAACCACATGCAGCCTGAGCCGTTGCCGGCGCCGGTGACCGCCGGGCCCGGCCCAGCCGCCGGTTCCTTGGCGCTGAGCGCCGCACCGGGGCAGGACCAGCTGCCCGTGCTGGAGGACGAGCCGCCCACGGCGCTGCTGCCGTTACAGGAGGAGCCGCCGCCACCGGCCACGCCCCCGCCGGAGGCGGGGTGAAGAGAGAAGCGCCGCGCGGAAGCATGACGCGTGGCACGTGAAGCGGTCTCTATCCCCCACCTTGCTCTGTCGGCCAGCAGGGCCGGCGTACGTGTCGGGCCGCGCCGAGCGCATCCGCGCATGCGTGCCGTCATCCATAGTCGGCCCGTGCCTCCCGGAGGCCCCGTCGCTGACGCACTGACTTTCTGTCCCGCTGCACGCCGAACCAACACTGCCGCGCTGGTTGCGGACCACATTCTGCCCAAGCGAAAGCACGCCCCCGCGAAGCCACCCCGCGTCCGCGCCGTCATCTGTGGCCGGCCCGGCGCCAGCGCTCCCGCGCTCAACCGCAGCCCGCGCGCCCTGTCGCCCGCGCTCGCCGCGCCGCCGAGGAGATCTCCGCCACGCAGCGCTCCACATCATCGCTCGTGGTGGCCCAGCACGAGACGCTGATCCGCATGGCGGTGCGCCCATGCCACACGGTGCTGCCGGCCCAGCAGACTCCGCCTGCTTGCACTTCGGAGATGACGCGCCGGGTCGCCTCGGCATCGCCGAAGCAAACCAGCACCTGGTTCGCCACCACTTCGTTCAGGATCTCGTAGCCGGCCGCTCGCAGCCCGTCGGCGAAATGCGCCGCGTGCCCGCAGGTGCGCTCGATCAGCTCGGCCAACCCCGACCGTCCGAGCGATCTCAGGGCAGCCCACACCTCGACGGCGCGCGCTCGCCGCGAGAGCTCCGGCGCATAGTGGTCGGGCTCGCGCCCGTCGCCCGCTACCAGGTAGGCTGCCGTGGTGGCCATGGCCGCCCGCAGCTGCTCCGGCGCCCGGCAGAAGGCCAGCCCGCTGTCGTAGGGCACGTTCAGCCACTTGTGGCCGTCCGTCGCCCAGGAATCCGCGTCGCGGATACCTTCCACGAGATGCGCCCGCGCCGGAGACGCCGCCAGCCATAGCCCGAAAGCGCCGTCAACGTGGACCCAGGCCCCCGCGGCGTGGGCCAGCGCGCAGACCTCGGCCACCGGGTCGGTCGCCCCGGTGTTCACGTTGCCGGCCTGGACGCAGACGATGGCGGGGGCCTGGAGCGCGGGCAACGCGCCGGCTTGCATGCGGCCCTGGCCGTCAGCCGGCACCCGCACCACGCGCTCGCGCCCCAGCCCAAGCAGGCTGAGGGCCTTCAACACGCTGACGTGCACTTCGTCCCCTACGACCACCGTGATCGGCGGCGCGCCGAACAGGCCCTGCGCCTCGACATCCCAGCCGGCCTGGCGTAGCACAGCGTGGCGGGCGGCCGCCAGCGCTGTCAGATTGGCCATCGTCGCTCCGGTAACGAAGGTGCCGCCCGAGCCCGAGGGCAAGCCGAAGATCTCCAGCAGCCAGCCGAGCACGAGCTCTTCGACGCGGCCCCCACCGGCGACATGACTCGGAAGCCCACGTTTTGATCCCAGGCGCCTGCCAGCCAGTTGCACGCCAGCGCAGCCGGCAGGGACCCGCCCGTGACAAAACCGAAATAGCGCGGTCCGGCCGAGGCAACGGTCGCCGGGGAGCCGGCGTCGTCCAGCAGCGCCAGCACGTCTCGCGCGTCTTGCGGGCCTTCCGGCAACGCCCCGCCCAACATGGCCAGGCGCCGGATGGCCTCGGCCGGCGGCACGACGGCCCGCTCATCCAGTCCCTCCAGATAGCGGCCGGCCCGGCCGGCGGCTTCGGCCCAGAGGTCTTGCCCTGTCAGAGAATGGCCATGCATCAACGCCTCCTTTGTGCGCCTTCGGGTGTACAATGCGTTCGTCAAGCGGTCGAGCCACATCTTACCACAGCTCGTTCGGGACGCGGCAGCAAAAGGAGATCCCGAGCCAGGGTTCCAGGAGGATAAAATGTACAACACGGTTCAGGATGCTATGGCGGCCTACGGGGCCACCTCGGATGCGCTCCAGGGCCTCCTGCGGGGCCACGATCAGGCCCAGGCCAGCGCGGCACGCGGGGGTGATGAGAACTGGTCGGTCGTGGAAGTGCTCTGTCATTTGCGGGATGTCGAGGAGATGGCGCTCCGCCGCACGCGCCTGATGCGCGATGAAGCAGATCCGTGGTTGGCCGGATTCGACCAGGAGCGCTGGGCAAAAGAGCGGGATTACGCCGCGGCGCGCCTGGACGAGGCGCTTGCCACCTTCCTTCAATTGCGCGCCACGCACCTCGCCGAGCTGGCGGCCCTCCGCCCGTCCGACTGGGACCGGCCTGGCCGTCACGAGGAGCAGGGCCAGATCAACATCTTGAACCACCTGCTGCACCTGGTCAGCCACGACGCGGTCCACCTGGCGCAGATTGCCCGGCAGCTGTAGCCTCGCCAGGAAGCAGAGGCAACGGCAACTTGATCGCTCACTTCAAGTCATTGCTGCAGAGGCGGCGATTGTGGGCGCGATCTGGCCTGGTTCCCCGTCAGCGCGCCCACCTCGAAGCTCCGGCTGAACGCTGGCAGGTGACCCTCTACACGATCGTCATCGCCGAGACACTTGCCATGCTCGGCTTCATGTTGTCGCTCCCGTTCCTGCCCTTTTACATCCAGCAGTTGGGGGTGACCGACCTCCAGCAGATCACATTCTGGGTGGCAGTGCTCAATTCGGTGCCGACGCTGACCATGGCAGTGGCCGCGCCGTTCTGGGGCGTGCTCGCCGACCGGCGCGGGCGCAAGCCGATGCTCATCAGGGCGATGCTGGGCGGCAGCCTGGTCCTCAGCGCGATGGGCTTTGTGACCAGCGTAGTGCAGCTGACCGGCCTGCGCGTGATCGAGGGCACGCTCACCGGGACCGTGACAGCGGCCACCACCCTTGTGGCGAGCAATGTCCCACGCGAGCGCACCGGTTATGCGCTGGGCCTGCTGCAGGCCGGGATATTCATCGCCAGCTGGCTTGGGCCGTCACTGGGCGGGCTCATCGCCGGCACGTTCGGTTACCGTGTGGCCTTTCTTACCTCCGGCGCCATGCTTCTGGCGGCGGCGCTGCTGACCTTTTTCCTGGTCTCGGAACATTTCGTCCCCGTTAAGGGCGGGCAGAGAGTCGGACGCAGCTTGTTCGACCTCCTTGCGCGAGGTGCGGTCCGATCGGATCTTGCTCTCCATGGTGCTCTTGTTGTTGATGACGAATGTGGTCAGCTACACCAGCAGCCCGATCTTTCCGCTGTTCGTTCAAACGTTGGTGCCCGACGTGAGCGCCGCTGCGACGATGACGGGCCTGATCCTTGGTCTCACGGCGGCCATGAACACGGTCGGCGCGCTCGCGTTTGGCAGGTTGGGATATCGTTGGAGCACCCGTAACATTCTATGGGTGTCGCTGGCGGTTACGGCGTTGACTTTTCTCCCACAGGGACTGGCCCGGCAGGCGTGGCAGCTGCTGTTGATGCGCGGGTTGATGGGGCTGGCGATCGGGGCAGTGGTGCCGGTGGCCAACGCTGCGATCGCCGAGAATTGCCCCGAAGGCCACCAGGGTGGGATCTTTGGGATCAGCACAAGTTTCAACGCGCTGGGTTCGGCGGTTGGACCGTGGATAGGGACCCTGGTGGTGGCGGTTTGGAACCTGCCTGGAGTCTTTCCCGTGACCGGCGTCATGGTAGCCTTGATGGCGCTGGCCGTGTACCTGTGGATCCCGGCCCATCGTCCTGCATAAGGGCCGGAGCCGGCAGCTGCGACGAACGGGAAGCAAGAGTTGTTTGCTCTCTCAAGTGCTTCTCGCGGCGTCGCGCACCGTCTCCAGTGTCTTCATCAGATCGCGACGCCAGGCTCCGGCGTCGCGCATCGGCAGCCAGATGGCGCGGCGCACGACCCGCGCCGGAATGCCCAGCGCGGACACTTGCTCCTGCAGACGGTCGCGATCAAGGCCGTCGAGCACGCCGGCCTTGATCAGCAGCTGGCCTTCCTCCTGAGCAATCGAGTCAACGCCCGCATCGATGGCCAGCACCTTCACCCGTACTACGTACAGAAGGTTTTCCACCTCGTCCGGCAACGGCCCAAAGCGATCGCTGAACTCTTGCCCGATTTCATCGATTGCCTGCATTGTCGCCAGCCCCGCCAGGCGCCGGTACAGCTGCAGGCGCAAGCCAGCTTCCGGCACGTAGCCATCGGGTATCACGGCCCGGATGTTCAGGTCGAGTGTCACCGTGGGCGCCAGCGGGTCAACCAGCCCAGGACGCTCGTCCCCATCCGCACGTGCGCTCTCGAGCAGCTGACGATCATCAGCCTCGGGCCCAGCCGGCGTCTGCTTCGGGTCCAGTGTCCGGTCGCGCGCTTCCTGGATCGCCTGCGCAAGCAGACGGGTGTACAGGTCGAAGCCCACGGCCATGATATGACCGTGCTGTCGCGCGCCGAGTAGCTCGCCGGCGCCGCGGATCTCCAGGTCCTGCATGGCGACGCGGAAGCCTGACCCGAGCTCACTGGCTTCCTGGATCGCTTCTAGCCGGCGGCGCCTCCTCGGTCAGCGTCTTGTATTTGTCCACCAGCAAATAGGCGTAAGCGCGCATGGCGGAGCGTCCGACACGCCCGCGCAGCTGGTAAAGCTGCGCCAGCCCGAATTGGTCGGCCCGGTTGATGATGATCGTGTTGGCGTTGGGGATATCCAGCCCGCTCTCGATGATGCTTGTGCACACCAGGACATCGTGCTCCCCGTCGGCAAAAGCCAGCATGACTTCGGATAGTTCTTTCTCGGGCATCTGGCCATGGCCGATCACGATGCGCGCTTCCGGCAGGATCTTCTGCAGCCGGCCGGCAATCTGCTCTATGCCCTGCACGCGGTTGTGCACGAAATACACTTGCCCGCCCCGATCCAGCTCACGCAGCACGGCCTGCTTGATCAAGCCATCGTCCCATTCGGCCAGGATCGTCTTGATGGGCAGCCGGTCTTCGGGCGGCGTGTCGATTGTGCTCAGGTCGCGCGCCCCGGTCAGGCTCATGTAAAGCGTGCGCGGGATGGGCGTGGCAGTGAGCGTCAACACGTCTACTTCGGTGCGCATCTGCTTGATCCGCTCTTTGTGGGATACCCCAAACCTCTGTTCCTCGTCTACGATCAGCAGCCCCAGGTCCTTGAAAGCCACGTCTTTGCTCAGCAGCCGGTGCGTGCCGACGACCAGGTCCACGCCCCCGTTCACCAGCCCCTCCAGCGTTCTCTGCTGTTGGCCAGGGCTCTGAAAGCGCGACAGCATAGCGACATTCACCGGAAAAGCTGCCAGCCGCCGGCTGAAATTTGTGTAATGCTGCTGGGCCAGGACCGTCGTCGGCACCAGGATGGCTACCTGCTTGCCGTCCATGATCGCTTTGAACGCGGCCCGCAGCGCGACCTCGGTCTTGCCATAGCCCACGTCCCCGCAGATCAAGCGGTCCATCGGGTGTTCCTGTTCCATATCGCGCTTGACAGCTTCGATGGCCACCAGCTGGTCCTCGGTCTCGACATAAGGGAAGCTGGCCTCCAGCTCGGCCTGCCATGGGGCATCCGGGCCGAACGCGTGGCCCTGAACGACGGCACGGGCGGCATACAGCGCCAGCAATTCGTCGGCGATCTCTGCCACGGCCTTGCGTGTGCGGGCCTTGAGCTGCTCCCAATCCTGCGTGCCAAGCCGGTGCAGCGCCGGCGCAGCGTCGTTGACGCCCATGTACCGTGCCAGCCGGTCGGCCTGATGCACGGGAACGTAGAGGCGGTCGCCGTGCGCATAGTCAACCTCGAGGTACTCGCGCTCCAGGCCGTCGAAAGCCATCTTGACCAGCCCGCGGAATTGTCCGATGCCGTGTTCCATGTGGACCACATAGTCGCCGGGGTTGACATCGGCGAAGAACACCTCGGGTGCAACGGCCCACGGGCGAGGGGCCCGTCGTGGTTTCGGCTTGCCCCAGCCGAACAGCTCGGCATCGGTGAGGAACCACAGGTCCGGTTCGCCGTCCTCACGCCCGCGCAGGATCCAGCCTTCATCCATGACGCCCTGCACGAGGGCCGGGCCGGGCGGTGGAGCGGCGAGGATGGCGTCCGATGGCGCCAGATGGCGGCCGGCATCTCGCCAGAGATCGGCGAGCCGTTGGGCCTGGCGCGTGACCATCACCACGGTAGCGCCGCCGGCCAGGGTGTCCTGGAGCTGGCCAACGGCATTACGTATCTGCCCGCCGTAGCGCGGCCCGGCTCCCGAACAGGCGCGCCAGCGGGGCATCGTCGCGGCCGGCCCCGTTGTCGAGAGGGCTATGGCCGAGAGCAACCGGCTTGTCCGCGGCCAGCCGGTCGAGCAGGCCAGAGGCCCGAAAGTAAGGCGCCACGACGCCGGCTGGCACATCGCCTGCCGCCGCCAGGTCCCGGGCCAGTTGCTCCGCCTGGCCGTTGAGGTCGGCCAGCATGGTCGAATCTCGCCGCCATCGTCGAGCAGCAGCCGGGCGTTACCTGTCAGGTAGTCGAGCAAGCTCGCCGGCTGGCTGTAGAGGTAAGGGATGTACCACTCAAGATGGCGAAAGCCGCTGCCCTCGACAAGTTGTGCTATCTCCCGCTCGTACTCGATGCGTGCAGGCGGATGGCAGCCGTTCAGGTCCAGGGCGCGCAGCCGATCCTCTGATCGCGCCCCCAGGCGTGGCAGCGCCTCTGATGCGGGCCCGACCCAGGCCTCCGGGAGGAGGTCCAGGGTGCGCTGGGTAGAAGGATCGAAGGTGCGCAGGCTCTCGATCTCGTCGCCGAACAGCTCGATGCGCACCGGCCGGCGCAGATTGGGGGGCCAGATGTCAACGATGCCGCCCCGTCGGCTGAACTGGCCGGGCAGATCGACTACTGCAGCGCTCTCGTAGCCCTGGCCCACCCACACGGCCAGCATGCGGATGAGGTCGAAGGGTTGTCTTTCACGCAGGTTGCGCAGGCTGGCACGCATCTCGCGCAGGGGCAGTGTCAACTGCAAGAGGGCGCGCGCCGAGGTAACCACCACGGGCGCCCAGCGCTTTGCGGCTGCGGCCTCGATCTCGGGCAGGGATAGCCCTGCTGCCGTTCCCCTGGGCGGCTCAGCGGCCTCCTGCCTTTGGGGCGAGTTGGTTTCGGCAGCAGCCGGCACAGCGGCAAGCGCCAGCGATACCAGCGTCTCGAGGCGGCGCTGGCCGCGTCTCGGGAGCCCAGGGAATGCGCTCGTAGGGCAGCGCATCCGGGTCGGCGAAGTTGTGCACAGGGATCTCGTCGGGCAACCAGGTCCGCAACTCATCGACCCATTGCCTGGCGCGGCTGCTGCCGCGCCGTCACCACGAGCAGGGGCGGGCACTTTTCCTGGCCGGGCTGTCCGGCGCGGGCGAGCAGCGCCACCACGTACGGCCGTGCAGAGTGCAGCAGGCCCAGCGGCGCCGTTGGTGCCGGGCTCGCGGCCAGGTTGTGCAGCAGCTCCTGGAGGGCCGGTGAGCTCTGGCCGAGGTCAAGCAACCCGCTGAGTTTCATCCACCTTACCCGTGGCATTGAACAGGTTCATGGCCACTTCGATGCCTTCCGTCAGCCATGCTTCGATGGCATCGACCGCCCTGAGCCGGACGATCGCCATCTCGGCCTCCTCGGCGGCCGAGAAGTCTTGCAGTACGTAATCTGCCGGGTCCATCTTGCCCGGTGGGCGGCCAATCCCGATTCGCAGGCGCGGGAAAGCGTCGCTGTGCAGGTGATGCATGATGGAGAGTACCCCTCTTTGCCCGCCTGCGCCTCCGCCGGCTCGCAGGCGCAGCCGACCGGCCGGCAGATCGAGGTCGTCCGCGACGACCAGGATGGCAGCGGGTGCGATCTTGTAATAGGCGGCCAGGGGCCCGACGGCCTCACCGCTCGCATTCATGAATGTCAAGGGCCGGGCGAGCAACACGCGCTCGCTGTGTCCGCCTGGCAGCGCGACGTCGCCCAGGGCCACGCGTGCCCGCTTCTGCGCCTTGTCGATCCGCATCCCGTGCCGTTCGGCAAATGCCTCTACCACCTGGAAGCCAGCATTATGCCGATTGCGGGCGTACTCCGGTCCGGGGTTGCCAAGGCCCACAATCATTTTCATCGGCCGGTCCTTCTCGCCTGCTCTCGGCCGGCAGCGCCATGGGCGCCGTAATAAACATAGAAATTTCATTATATCGGCAAGGGCAAGGGAATGGCAAACGGGCTGCGGCTCGTCGCATCCGCAAGCCACTCGACCCGGGAGGTTGCAGGACCACGCCACGCGGCGAAACATCGCCCAGCGCACGCATGGGGGTAGTGCGCCGGGCACACTGAGGGCCTTCGAGAGCCTTTCCGTTAGCTGGCGCGGTGGGATCCGCGCTTCACGAGTTTCGAGGTGCTTCGCCCTTCAATGCTCCATGCTACGGCTTGATCTTCAACCACAACCAGTACAGCAACCCTTTGATGGCGAAGAATAGGCCGACGGCGACGAACAGCGCCACAGTGTAGGTCGCGGCAGTGCGCGCCGAGTCGATTAGCCTTCCCGGGTCCAGGATCTGCCCCGCGGTGCTCGCCAGGGAGAGGGAGTCGGCGGCCGGCAGAGCCGGTGTGGCCGCCCCGCCAGGGCCCGCTGAACCTGTCGCGGTCACTACGACCGTGGGCGCAACGTTCACCGGCACCGTCGCGATCAAGGCGACGGTAGGGGGAGGCAGGGTGGCTGCCGGCCCGGTAGGGGTGGGCGACGCGGTGGTCGTTGCCGTGGGTGTCGGCGTGCTTGCCGGCCCGTTGTTGGCAACCACCACCTGGCTCGGATCGCTGTCGACGTAGTTGCCGTCCTTCTTCACAACGCGCACACGCAGCGCGTAGTTGCCATCAGGCACCGCGCGCGAGTCCCAGTTGCCCAGCAAGCCGAGGGACTGTTGCTGAAAGTGGGCGTCCGGCCCTATGAAGATCCAGCTGCTGTCGCCAGGGACCGGCCACGGCGCATAATACAGCTCGTAGCGCTGAAAATCGGGATGGGTGGCCGTGCCGATAATCGCCACGACGCCGTTAACCGTGGCGCCGGGCGTTGGTTGGGCGATCACCGGTTTGACATCTTGAGCCAACGGGGCGGCCATCGCTAGCTGCCAGAGAGCGGCACCAGCCAACCCCAGCAAGACGGCCAGCATCGGCAGGACGACAGTTGGGAATCGCCGGTGCCCGCAGGGACGCTTCGCAGTCATGAACCTTTTCACCTCGCTCCTTGCAGAGTGCAGAGCTAATCCTTGAAGCGGGAATAGATAACATCCGATTTTAGCACAGCGGGACGCAGGCGACAATTATCTCGGGCCTCCTTTGACAAAGGTCGTGTGCAACGATAGAATTTCGCTTCACCAGGAACCTGCACCGGGAGGCGCTGGCTGTGATCCGTATCGTCACCGATTCCACTTGCGAGGGCTCCGCCGGCCTGATGGCGCACCCATGCGTTAGCTTCGTGCCTCTCTATGTCATGTTTGGCAAGGAAGCTTTGCGCGATCGGGTTGACATCTCCACAGAAGAGTTCTGGCAGAGGCTGCCGCGTCGGCGCCCATCTTGCCGACAACTGCGCAAGCCACCCCGGCTGACTTTGCCGAGCCGTTCAAGCGCCTCACGGATCAAGGTGACGAAGTCGTTGCGTGCCTCATTTCCAGCAAGTTCAGCGGCACCTACGCATCGGCCAGCATGGCGCAGGCCAGCCTGGCCGAGCGGCCCATCAGCGTCATCGATTCCTACAGCGTGTCCGTCGGTTTGGGGCTGTTGGTCGAGGAGGCGGTAGCGATGGCCGAAGCCGGCGCGACACGGGCCGAGATCGTGTCGCGCCTGACGGCCCTGCGCGATCGCGTTCACGTGATGTTCGTTCCTGAGACGCTGGAATACCTGCAGAAGGGTGGGCGCATCGGGCGCGGCGCAGGCCCTCGCCGGGACGCTCCTGAAGCTCAAGCCGTTGCTGGCCGTCAGGGACGGCGAGGTGCATTCTGTCGCGCGGGCGCGCAGCAAACATCGGGCGTTGGAGAGCATGCTGGAATACCTCGGCAGCGAAGTGCCCGAGCGCGGGCCAGGTCTCCGGCTCGCGGTGGTGCATGCCGGCGCCGAAGCCGAGGCGGCCGAGGTGGCCAAGCAGATGACGGGCCAATTTGGCAGCACACACATCTTCACCAACCTGCTGGGCCCGGTCATCGGCGTCCACGTTGGCCCCGGCACCATCGGGGCCGCGGCTTGCGTCAGCGAGCCGGCAGACAAATGAGGGCGCATCCTTCGATGCCCCACGGTGTTCTTCTCATTGCCAGGCGGTGGTAAGCAGAGATGGAAAAGACGCTTGAGGACCAGAAATCCATCGGCCTGGATGATAGCGACCTGATCGAGCGGGCCAAGACAGATCCCGAAGCGTTCGGTCAGCTCTACGAGCGCCACGTCGATCGGATTTATAGTTACATCTACTACCGGGTGGGCAACGAAGCAGATACTGAAGACCTGGTGGCTCGCACGTTCTATCAGGCAATGGCCAGCCTGCAGCGCTACACCGATCGAGGCGCGCCTTTTGCTGCGTGGCTCTACCGGATCGCTCATAACCTGGTCGCCAACTACCATCGGGGCCGCAGACGGTGGCAGCTGCTGCCTCTGGATGATCTTGAAATCAGTAACCGGCCTGCTGACGGCCCGGACCATGCTGCAGAAAATGCCGAGCGACGTCAGGCCCTGTGGGGCGCGATTCTGCGCCAGCCAGAAGAGCGCCAGCGGCTGCTCATCTTGAAGTTTGCCGATCGGCTTTCCAACGACGAGATCGGGCGGTTGATGGGGCGGACCGAAAGTTCGATCAAATCACTATATCACAGGACGCTGAAGTCTTTCCGCGCCGACCTGGAAGCGCGGGGCTGGCAGGACCATCGGGACGAGTGAGGGCCTGAACGCCCTCTCTGCGGAGACTCCGTGATTAGAGGCTCTTGGTTGAACCTATGAACAGTCACCAGTTCGAAGGATTGCTTGCTAGCTTGGGAGACGCGTTACCTGGGCGCAATGCCGGTCGCGGCCCCGAAACAGCCCTTCTCATCGTTCCGTTCTTGGACCTGGCCCACGAAATTGCTGCCTTGATCGTGCCTGTGCACCCACGCCGGGAATTTCGCGCCGATCTGGGGCGCGATCTACTGGCAGTCGCCCGCCAGCGGCAGGCGCAGCAGCCGGTGGAACTGGTCCTACCCTCGAGCCATGCGACCGGCTTGCCTCTGGTCCTTTTCGGCCGCGTCAACGAATGGGCCGGCATGGGGCTCAACGAGCTGGGCGACCTCGACAGGCGCTGGGTTGTCAGCGCAGCGGTGGTTGGGTCCGCGCTTTCACTGGCTGGCGTTTTGGCCTACGTCTTGCACCAACGCTCGCGCCTGCTGCCTTCGGCCGAGCTTTCCTGCCGCCAGTCTCAATGATCCTTGTCCCCGGCCGCCCTGCCCGTCAGCGCCAGTTCTCCAGCAGGGTGACCAACAGTCGCACCCCATAGCCGGTCGCGCCTTTGGGGCGAGTTGGTTTGTCTTCCTCGCTCCAGGCCATCGAGGCCATGTCGATGTGCGCCCACGGATAGCTCTCGGTGAAGAATTCGAGGAACTTGGCGCTGGTGCCGATGCCGCCGGTGCGCCCCCCGCTGTTTTTGACGTCTGCCACCTGGCTCTTGATGGCTTCCGCGTATTCGGCGTAGAGGGGCATGCGCCACAGCCGCTCACCTGACGCAACAGCAGCTTCTGCCAGGCGAGCCGCCAGGGCATCGTCGTTGCAGAAGAGGGCCGCTGCCTGCGGGCCGAAGGCAACCTCTTGGGCTCCTGTCAGTGTGGCAATGTCCACCACCGCTGTGGGATTGAACCGACCGGCATAGGCCAGGGCGTCGGCCAGCAACATCCTCCCTTCGGCGTCGCTGCTGATCACCTCCATGGTTTTCCCTGACATGCCCCGATACACGTCACCGGGCTTGTCGGCCTGGCCGGCTGGCATGTTCTCGGCCAGTGGCACCAGTCCTACGACGTGGACGGGCAAGTTCAGGCGGGCTGTCACGCCCAAGGCGCCTATGACGGCGGCGCCGCCTGCCATGTCATCCTTCATGAGCCACATGTCATCGCGTGGCTTTAGGGAAATGCCGCCGGTATCGAAAGTGACGCCTTTCCCGGCCAGCACGACCGTCGGCAAGTCATCGCGGCCGGCGTTGTGTTCCAGGACGATGAATCGTGGCGGCTCGACCGAGCCCGCGGCCACCGCCAACAGGATGCCCATGCCCAGGGCTTCCATGTCGGCCCGGTCGAGCACATCGATGCGCAGCCCGGTCTCGACCGCCATCTCTGTCGCTCGTTCGGCCATTATCCTGGGCGTCATGCGATTGGCAGGCTCATTGACCAGGTCACGGGCCATTTTCACGCCCTTGACGATGGCTTCGGCTCGGGCCACGGCGAAGGGATACGCTGCCGCCCGCTCCGCATCAAGGTTGACAAGCGTCAACGTGGTGGGATCGGGCCGCCAGTTCTCGGGTGTCTTCGAACGATGGCCCGCAAATCGGTATAACCCGAGCAGCATCCCCTCGACGAACGCCTGGCATGCCTTTCGCGGGCCCAGCGTGCTGGCGGCTCCCGGCACGACGCTGACCATGCTCTTCACGCCCAGCTCACGGACGCGCCGCGCCGCGGCCGCGGCCACGTTTCGAGCGACAATGGCGTCGTACGCTTCGGGCAGGCCGAGTCCAACCAATAGAAGGCGCGGGGCCCGGAGCGCAGCGTCGCCATACAGGAGCAAGGTTTCGCCGGGCTTGGCGGCGAAATCCCCTGAGGCCAGCACCCGGCGGAGGGCGCCCTGCAATGCCTGATCCACGGCGGCCGCTGCTCCGCCCGCCCCGCCGCTGCCTTGGTAGAGATCGAGGAGGATCAGGTCTGCGCTTTCCTCCACGATGTTGGCCCGTTTGACGACGATATCCATCGTTCCCTCCCGCCTTCCAAGGGCGAATTCCATGGCCCGCTCAGGCAGCAGGCCCTATCTCGTGGGGGGCGATAGCCGGGCGCCAGCCTGCCAGGCACCAGGCCTTAGACTACGTTTTGCTCCAGCACGAGGTCGCCGTCGAGGAAGCGGCTGTGGCGCAGTTGATGGATGTCCAGGCTGCTGGTCCGCCCATCCAGGATCACCTCAGACATCAGGAGGCCGGTGATCGGGCCGTGCATAAAGCCATGACCGCTGAAACCGGCGGCGACGTAGAAGCCTGCCAGCTCGTCCACAGCGCCGAGCACGGGGTGTGCGTCTGGCGTGACCTCATATAGCCCGGCCCACTCGCGGAACAGCCCGGCCTTGGCCAGCAGGGGGAACCGCTGCACGGCCGCCTCCAGATGTTTCTCGGTCCACTCGTGATCGATCGACTGGTCGAAGCCCGCCGGTTGCTCCGGATTGGCCTGGCCCGAGAGGATCCCCTGCCCCTCGCGGTGGAAGTATAGCCCCGTGCGATAATCGATGACAAAAGGAAATGTGCGGGGCACCGAAGGCAGGGGCGTCGTGACCACGATCTGCCGTCGCATGGGCGCGATCGGCACGTTGACGCCGGCCAGGGCGGCTACCTGGCCGGCCCAGGGCCCAGCGGCATTCAGCACCACCGGTGCAGCGATGGCACCCTCTGTAGTCTCCACCCCCGCAACGCGTCCTGCCGACACGTTGATTCCCGTCACGGTTACGCCCGTATGGAACTGAGCTCCCGCCCTGCGCGCGCCAGCGGCATAACCTTGTACGACGCTGCTCGGGTCAGCCAGCCCCTCGTGCTCGTACCAGGACCCGGCGATCACCCCGTCGAGATTGATGAGCGGTGCCAGAGTCCCGACATCTTTTTTCTCGAGCAGGCACGAAGCGATGCCCAGGCGGTTTTGCATGGCCACGTTCTGGCGGAAAATCTCCAGAATCCTCCTCGTTGTCGATGAGGAAGAGATAACCCGTCCAACGAAGGTCGATGGGCTGCCCTAGCTCATCCTCGAATCTCTCGAGCATCGGCAGGCTCAACTTCGAGAGCCGGACGTTGATCTCCGTGCTGAACTGATACCGGATGCCGCCGGCGCATTTCCCAGTGGCTTCGCTGCCAAGGAAATCGTCGCGCTCCAGCAAGACTACATTCTGGCAGCCGCGACGTGCCAGGTGGTATGCGGAGCTTACCCCCATCACGCCCCCACCGATGATGACTACATCTGCCGTCTTTGGTAACAAGGCTTCCTCCTTGGGTATCTGAGTGCATTTACGGGCTTCTGATCACCCGTTGATTCATCTCATGCTGCCTGGCCATGCACCAGGCTAGAGCGTCACCATGGTGCCGAGCCCTCGCTCCTCGGCGATGCGCAATGCCCTCGTGGCAGCCGCGATATCCTGTACGGCAACACCCACCGATTTGAACAGCGTGATCTGTTCCGGCGACTGACGCCCTACCGCCTGGCCCAGGACGACCGCACCGATCTCCACCAGCCGGGCAGGGTCCAACAGGCCCTGGCCATGAGCGCGGATGAGGTCCCCGGCTTCTGCCATCACAGGGCCGACCTGGTCAACGAAAACGCGCGCCCGCCCCACGGTCTCGGGCGGCACCTCTTGCATCTGAGGCGTGAAAGCCCCGATCGCGTTGATGTGCGCGCCGGGCAACAGGTCGGTGTCACAAAAAACCGGGGCCAGGCTGGTGGTTGCGGTGGCCAGAATGCACGCCGACCGCGTGGCCTCAGCGGCTGTCGACGCCGCTCGCAGGTCGGCCGGGATCGGCTGGCGCCCTGCCATCCCGGCGATGAGCTCTTGAGCGCGCCCGGGCGCAGCGTCGTATACCCAGACTGTGCGGATGCGCCGCACGGTGCAGATGGCGAGCAGCTGCGTGCGTGCCTGCGCACCGGCCCCAAAGAGTGCCAGGGTGTCAGCGCCCGGCGGAGCCAGCAAATCCGTGGCGAGTCCGGACGCCGCGCCGGTCCGAAGAGCGGTGAGGCGCGTGCCGTCCAGGAGTGCTACAGGGCGGCCCGTATCGGCCTCGAGCAGGACTACCAGTGCGGTGACGGTTGGCAGCCCCCGCGCCGGGTTGTTCGGGAAGACCGAGACGATTTTGGCACCCAGCCCATGATCTGCGGGCAAGTAGGCGGGCATCATCAATGCGGTGCCGCCGTCGCCGGGGAGCTGTGTGCGCAAAGGCACGAAGGCCTGCCCCGCAGCCAGTTGGCTGAACGCCCCCCGCACCGCAGCGATGGCCTCAGCCATAGGCAGTGCCGCGCTCACATCATCCGCAGTCAGAACACGCAGTTGCGTGGCCATTGTGCCTCCTTTGCAGCTTGGTAGTCACAGATATATCGAGTTAGCCTCCGACATGCGGGGCGCCCAAGAACGCGCCCCGCGCCCAGCCAAGGCCCGGCTTCCTCGACTGTTTATGATTGGCCCTTGCACTGGCAAGGCTCGTGCGGTGCCGGCCACATAGGGGACTTATGGCAGTGAATAAGCTGCCAGCCGGCCTCACGGCGTTGGAAAACCCGGGTCTCGTTCTGCTGTGTATGGGTGACCCCTTGGGCTGAGGTGTAGCGCATCAGTAGCGTGAAGGTGAGGATCGCCACATCGCCGTACACCTGGACGTGAGGTGCCAGCACCTCGTGCTCGATCTGGCGGCCTTGGCCCGCCGCACGGCTTGACCCGGCGGCCTTTGCCATGGCGGCCAGCTCGCGCAGGTGAAAGTCGAGCCCATCGATGCGCTGCGTGCTGATGTACCATTCGTAGAAAGTCACGTCCGGGGCAGTTGTTGCAGCATAGGTGTCCAGGTCGCAGGTCCAAATGCTGCGCAGGTGGCGATCCAAGACTTCCAGAAGCTCTTGCTCGGTGCTCATCGGCCGGCCTCCTCGCTGACCATCAGAGAATTGGGCCCCGCCCGCCCTCCAGCATGGGGGCGAGGTGAACGGGGCCCTGTCCTCGCCCTGCTCCGCTTCGGGCCTATGCAGAGGCCACGTGCGGGCGGGTGAAGGAGTCGGGCAGATCCTTACGTTGGCTCGGATTCCTCATTATGGTTCATCGGCTGGTCTGCCTCGCCGGGGCGCTGGCGCACATCTTCATGCTCGACGGGCCTGTGCTTGACCACCCTGAACAGATCGAAGTCCTTGGCCACTGCGGTCTGTGGAAAGACCGCTTGCGCCTCTTCCAGGATCTGGCTGCTGCGATAGCGACGGGAGATGTGGTGCAAAACCAGGAATTTCACGCCGCCGGCTCGGGCCAGCCAGGCACCCTGCGCGGCAGTCAGATGGCCAAAATCGTTTGCGACGTCCTTTTCTTCCTGTGTGTAAGTTGACTCGATGGCCAGCAGATCGGCTCCAGCAATCTCCTGCACCAGGTTGTCAACTCGACCGGTGTCGCCGATGAAGACCATGCGAGCACCTGTGACTTCGGGCCCGAGCACCTCATCCGGCTCGACCACGCGGCCGTCCGGCAGCCTCACGCGCTTCCCCGCGACGAGATCGCGCCGGATGGGCCCGACCGGCACACCCAGCGCCTCTGC
>CAWEHT010000389.1:0-20365 GCA_963808455.1 uncultured Chloroflexia bacterium
CCATCTTCGTTGGCACTTGGGCTTGAGCTGGTCCTGGGGGTTGGCCACTGCCAGCTTGATGGCGAACACGGTTGTGGCCCGGCCAGACTGGGTCTGCACGTTGTGTGGCGTGAATTGGGCCTCCTCAGCAATGAACTGCACGGTGCCAAGGTACGTCTGGCCGGCGAACGAGTGAACCGTCACTCGCGCCTGGTCGCCCAGATGCACCTGGCCGTACTGGTTCTGCGGCAGGTACACGGTTAACGTCAGATCCCGCGAGGTCTCCCATGGTCAGCAATATCCCGCCTGCCAGCGCCGTTTCGCCGGGCTCAATGCCACCGCGAGGATTACCCCGTCTGCCGGTGCAGTGATCGTCAGCTGCGCCAGCTGGTCTTCGATCAGCTGCACGAAAGCCTGCCCGGCTGCTACCTGGCCGGAAGCCGCCTGAGACTGAGCATGGGCTGCGGCCACCTGCGCTTCCGACGCCTGGATTTGCTGTGGGGCATTGCCGGCCCGCAGGAGGCTAAGGTTGTCCTGCTCGGCCGCCAGCGTTGCCTGGGCCGCTGCCAGGCTTGCCTGTGTCTCGCTGACCACGGCCGCGGCCTGGATCACACCGGCCTCTGCTTGATCGATGGCCCCACGGGCTTGGTCGAGCTGCGGCGTGGCGCCAGCCACGGCACCCTGGTAGCTGGCCTTGGCCGCATCGAGCGCCAGGGTGGCTTGCTGAAGAGCGGTAGACTGCGGGAGCATGGCGATGTTGGCCTGGCTCTTGACCTGATCGTACGCTGCCTGTGCCTGTTGGACTGCCGCTGCCGCTTGCTGGTACTGCACTAGCGCCACGGTGATCTGCTCCGGGTGTGCGCTCTGCTCCAGGTTCGCGTAACCGCCGCCGCCTAAGAGCGCTGCGCCTGACCGCCTGTCCGGCCCCGCTCGCCTGCTGGAGCTGGCCCTCTGCGGTCGTGACGTGGTCCTGGTCCGCCTCCACCGCGTGCTGTTCGGCGGCAATCTGCTGTGGCCGCGCGCCACGCGCAGCTGATCGAGGTTGGCCTGCGCCGCCGCCTCGTTGGCCTGCGCTGCGGCGAACTGCCCCTGGGCCGCCTCCAAAGATCCTCGGCCTGCGCCTTTTGCGCCTGCAAAAGTGTGCCGTCCAGTTGCACGAGCTTCTCGCCGGCCTTGACCTGATCGCCTTCGTCAACGAAGACAGAATCGACCAGGCCCGTTGTTTGAGCCGAGAGATCGATCTCGGTGGTCTCGATCGTCCCCGTAGCCGTCAGCACGCCGGAGTCTGCCTCGGCCCTCATCGTAAACCAATAATACCCTCCACAGGCGATCGCTGCGACCACGACGATCACGACCGCGGTAGGCCAATTTGGTTGCCCATGTTTGCCTCCTCCGAACGCGTTAGGTCACTCAATCCAGGCTCTTGCGGAAGCGCCGAGTTGCTGCGGCCATGATAAGCACGGTGAAGATGGCCAGCGCCACGACATCCGTCCAGAGCGTCTGGACCCCGACGCCCTTGAGAATGATGCCACACGTGATGACCAGAAAGTACTTCAATGGGATTAGATAGCTGAGATATTGTAACCACCGTGGCAGCGCGGCCAGCGGGAAAAGGAAGCCCGACAGGAAGATCGATGGCAGAGTCAGCAAATCGAGGGTCTGGTTCGCCTCTTGCTCGGTCTTAGCCCCGGCAGAAAAGAAGAGCCCGATCCCCAGGCTGGCGGTCAGGAACAGGATGACCAACGCCATGAGCAGCAGCAGGCTGCCGTTGATCGGCACCCCGAATATCAGGACCCCAAGCAGCAGCGTCTCGACCGCAGAGACCAGGCCCAGGATCAACGCCGGCGCCATCTTGGCGATCATCAGCTCGAGCGACGTCAGCGGCGTCACGAGCAGTTGCTCGATCGTGCCCCGCTCGCGTTCTCGCACGACGGCATAAGCCGGCAACGTTGAAGCGAAGGTCTGAATGATCAGGCCGATCAGCGCCGGGACCATGTTGTAGACGCTGATCAGGTCGGGGTTGTACCAGACCTGCGTCTCCACGTCGATCGGAAGCGTGGCCTGGCTGCTCTGGCCACTGGCTGCAGCTTCTCCTCCAACAGATTCGTCGAAAGCGACTGGGCGACCGTCTGGGCGGCCGAGAGGGCCGTGCCGGCAACCGAAGTGTCCGACCCATCGACGATGAACGATACCTGGGCCGTCTGCCCGGACGCCAGCGTGTTGCCGTAGCCCGGCGGGATGATGAGCCCGGCCCGCGCCTCGCCGCCGTCGATCAGCCTTCTGAGCTCCGCCTCGCTCCCCACGAAATCGCCAAGCGTGAAGTAATCTGAGGTACGGTACGCGTCCAGCAACTGCCGCGAGGACGCCGACTGGTCCTGGTCCCAGACTGCCAGCGGCACGTTGCGCACGTCCGTCCCTATGAATCCAAACAACAGCAGATACAGCAACGGGCCGATGAGCACGATGACCAGGCTGCGCGGGTCGCGCATCGTCTGGATGAATTCTTTCTGAATCATGGCGAGCAATCGTGTCATGTTCATGATTTCGCCTCTCCTCCAAGGTCCTCCGGCACACTGAGCGCCCGGCGGCAGCTCACTGAGATCAACGGCAACCCCATGTCCCGCACTCTGGCCAGCACGCCGTGCAGCGCCGCCTCATCCACCAGCCAGCCCGACAGCAGGCACGTGCCGTCGCCCACCGCCGCAAGGCTGAGGCCGGCAAACCACTCGCGCCATTGGCCTGTCAAATGACCCCTGACCCGGACCTCCCACCATTCGCCGATGCCTAGCGCGGCCAGCGAAGCTGCCGGGCGCTCATCCAGGCACCAGCCGTCCTCGACCACCGCCACCCGGTCGCAGAGGCGGCACGCCACCTCGCGCCGCCGCGTCGCCCAGGATGATGGTCTTGCCACCGGCATGCGCCAGCTCGCGGCAGCGTATGGGCGTTTCGCCTCCAGCCGGGCTCGTTCATGCCCAGCGCCGGCTCGTGGATCAGGATGACACGCCTGGGCACCGTGCTCACGGCGGCCCAGGCTCAACAGCACCCAGACCTGGCGCCTGGCAGCCGAACGCTCCGACACACAGTCATGGCCCTCAACCGAGGAGGCGGCCGGCCGGTCAGGCCGAGCAGGCCGGCCGCCTCCTCCGTGAGGGCCATGACTGTGTGTCGGAGCGGTCGGCTGCCAGGCGCCAGGCTGGGTGCTGTTGAGCCTGGCCACCGCGACCACGGTGCCCAGGCGCGGATCGTCATCGACGAGCCGGCGCTGGGCATGAACGAGCCGGCTGGGAGCGAAACGCCCATACGCTGCCGCGAGCTGGCGCATGCCGGTGGCAAGACCATCGTCCTGGCGACACGGCGGCGCGAGGTGGCGTGCCGCCTCTGCGACCGGGTGCGGTGGTCGAGGACGGCTGGTGCCTGGATGAGCGCCCGGCAGCTTCGCTGGCCGCGCCAGGCATCGGCCAATGGTGGGAGGTCCAGGTCAGGGGTCATTTGACAGGCCAAGGGGTGGTTTGCCGGCCTCAGCTTTGCGGCGGTGGGGGCAAACAGCACGTCGCCTGCTGTCGGGCTGGCTGGTGGATGAGGCGGCGCTGAACAGCATGCTGGCCAGAGTGCGGGACATGGGGTTGCCGTGGTCTCAGTGAGCTGCCGCCGGGCGCTCAGTGTGCAAAGGCCCTTGGAGGAGAGGCGAAATCATGAACATGACACGATTGCTCGCCATGATTCAGGAAGAAATAATCCAGACGATGCACACCCGCGCAGCCTGGTCATCGTGCTCATCGGCCCGTTGCTGTATCTGCTGTTGTTTGGATTCATAGGGACGGACATGCGCAACGTGCCCGCTGGCAGTCTGGGACCAGGACCAGTCGGCGTCCTCGCGGCAGTTGCTGGACGTCGTACCGTACCTCAGATTACTTCACGCTTGGCGATTTCGTGGGGAGCGAGGCGGAGCTCAGAAGGCTGATCGACGGCGGCGAGGCGCGGGCCGGGCTCATCATCCCGCCGGGCTACGGCAACACGCTGGCGTCCGGGCAGACGGCCCAGGTATCGTTCATCGTCGATGGGTCGGACACTTCGGTTGCCGGCACGGCCCTCTCGGCCGCCCAGACGGTCGCCCAGTCGCTTTCGACGAATCTGTTGGAGGAGAAAGCTGCAGCCAGTGGCCAGAGCGGCCAGGCCACGCTTCCGATCGACGTGGAGACGCAGGTCTGGTACAACCCCGACCTGATCAGCGTCTACAACATGGTCCCGGCGCTGATCGGCCTGATCATTCAGACCTTCGCTTCAACGTTGCCGGCTTATGCCGTCGTGCCGAGAACGCGAGCGGGCACGATCGAGCAACTGCTCGTGACGCCGCTGACGTCGCTCGAGCTGATGATCGCCAAGATGGCGCCGGCGTTGATCCTGGGCCTGGTCTCTGCGGTCGAGACGCTGCTGCTTGGGGTCCTGATATTCGGGGTGCCGATCAACGGCAGCCTGCTGCTGCTCATGGCGTTGGTCATCCTGTTCCTGACCGCCAGCCTGGGGATCGGGCTCTTCTTTTCTGCCGGGGCTAAGACCGAAGCAAGAGGGCGAACCAGACCCTCGATTTGCTGACTCTGCCATCGATCTTCCTGTCGGGCTTCCTTTTCCCGCTGGCCGCGCTGCCCGGTGGTTACAATATCTCAGCTATCTAATCCCATTGAAGTACTTTCTGGTCATCACCGCGGCATCATTCTCAAGGGCGTCGGTGTCCAGACGCTCTGGACGGATGTCGTGGCGCTGGCCATCTTCACCGTGCTTATCATGGCCGCAGCAACTCGGCGCTTCCGCAAGAGCCTGAATTAGTGACCTGGCACCGCGTTCGGAGGAGGCAAACATGGGCAACCAAATTGGCCGTACCGCGCTCGTGATCGTCGTGGTCGCGACGATCGCCTGTGGAGGGTATTATTGGTTTACGATGAGGGCCGAGGCAGACTCCGGCGTGCTGACGGCTACGGGGACGATCGAGACCACCAAGATCGATCTCTCGGCTCAAACAACGGGCCTGGTCGATTCTGTCTTCGTCAACGAAGGCGATCAGGTCAAGGCCGGCGAGAAGCTCGTGCAACTGGACGGCACACTTTTGCAGGCGCAAAAGGCGCAGGCCGAGGCATCTTTGCAGGCGGCCCAGGGGCAGTTCGCCGCAGCGCAGGCCAACGAGGCGGCGGCGCAGGCCAACCTCGATCAGCTGCACCGCGGCACGCGGCCACAGCAGATTGCCGCCGAACAGCACACGGTGGAGGCGGACCAGGACCACGTCACGACCGCAGAGGGCCAGCTCCAGCAGGCGAGCGGGGCCCTGCAGGCGGCTCAGGCGCAGCGCTCTCAGGCGGTGGCGGTCTACGCGAACCTGGAGCAGAGCGCACACCCGGAGCAGATCACCGCGGCGCTAGTGCAGTACCAGCAAGCGGCAGCGGCAGTCCAACAGGCACAGGCAGCGTACGATCAGGTCAAGAGCCAGGCCAACATCGCCATGCTCCCGCAGTCTACCGCTCTTCAGCAAGCCACCCTGGCGCTCGATGCGGCCAAGGCCAGCTACCAGGGTGCCGTGGCCGGCGCCACGCCGCAGCTCGACCAAGCCCGTGGGGCCATCGATCAAGCAGAGGCCGGTGTGATCCAGGCCACGGCCGTGGTCAGCGAGACACAGGCAAGCCTGGCAGCGGCCCAGGCAACGCTGGCGGCCGAGCAGGACAACCTTAGCCTCCTGCGGGCCGGCAATGCCCCACAGCAAATCCAGGCGTCGGAAGCGCAGGTGGCCGCAGCCCATGCTCAGTCTCAGGCGGCTTCCGGCCAGGTAGCAGCCGGGCAGGCTTCGGTGCAGCTGATCGAAGACCAGCTGGCGCAGCTGACGATCACTGCACCGGCAGACGGGGTAATCCTCGCGCGGCATCCGAGCCCGGCGAAACGGCGCTGGCAGGCGGGATATTGCTGACCATGGGAGACCTCGCGGATCTGACGTTAACCGTGTACCTGCCGGAGAACCAGTACGGCCAGGTGCATCTGGGCGACCAGGCGCGAGTGACGGTTGACTCGTTCGCCGGCCAGACGTACCTTGGCACCGTGCAGTTCATTGCTGAGGAGGCCCAATTCACGCCACACAACGTGCAGACCCAGTCTGGCCGGGCCACAACCGTGTTCGCCATCAAGCTGGCAGTGGCCAACCCCCAGGACCAGCTCAAGCCCGGCATGCCGGCCGACGTAGCTTTCGCAAAGTGAGGGGCCGAATGGCTGACCTGGTATTGGAAGCGGAGAGCCTTTTCAAGAGCTTTGGCCAGACGAAGGCTGTTGGCGGCGTCAACCTGCGGGTCGAGGCTGGCCAGGCCTATGGCCTCGTCGGGCCCGACGGAGCGGGCAAGACAACCACGATGCGGCTGCTCGTGGGTGCGCTTCACAACGAGAGGCCCAAAGGGGCTCGGGGCGAAGGCTTCGTGCGCATCTGTGGCTATGACGTGCGCACGCAAACCACGGCGGCGCTGACGAACGTCGGTTACCTCGCGCAGCGCTTTGCGCTCTATGGCGAGATGACGGTGCGCGAGAACTTGCGCTTCTTCGGCACCGTGCGAGGGATGGCACGTTCGGCAATCCCCCAGCGCTCGGCGGAACTGCTCGGATTTGTCGGGCTGAGCGGGTTTGAGGAACGGCGAGCTGATCGGCTCTCAGGAGGGATGAAGCAAAAGCTCGGGTTGGCATGCGCTCTCATCCACCGGCCGCGGCTTGCTCTTGCTCGATGAGCCGACGACAGGCGTGGACCCGGTGACGCGCCAGGATTTCTGGCAATTGATCATCCGGCTGTTGGGCGAAGGGGTCGCGGTCGTAGTGAGCACACCCTACATGGACGAGGCCGAACGCTGCAGCCGTTTGGGTTTCATGTATTCCGGGCGCATCCTGAGGGAGGGCGCGCCGAGCGAACTGGCTGCCAGTCTAGCCGGGCGCGTGATGGAGGTGGTTGCCCAGCCGATGGCAGAGGCTGAGGCGGTGTGTCTGGCCGATGCCGATGTGGAAGATGTGCTGGCATTCGGCGATCGCCTGCACCTGCGCCTGCACGCGGGCGTGGCAGCCAGCGGCGAGGACGGTCCAGCGGCGCGACTGACCCAGGCGCTGTCCTCGGCCGGCGTGCACGTCGGCGAAGTGCGCGCCATCCCGCCTTCCCTGGAAGACGCCTTTGTGGCGTTGCTCGAGGACGTGAAGGGCGGCAGAGTTGCCTTCGAGGGCTCACTTCAGCCAAGATCTGTGGGATGATTCACGGAGTTCCTCAGTGGCAGAAATCACAGTGACGGCACAGCACCTGACCAAGAAATTCGGCGACTTCACGGCAGTGGACGACGTCTCGTTCGAAGTGCCGGCAGGAGAGATCGTCGGCTATCTCGGGCCGAACGGCAGCGGCAAGACGACGACCATGCGGATGCTTCTGGGCTTGCTGCGTCCGACTTCAGGGACGGCCCGCGTGCTCGGTTACGATATCCGTGATGAAGCGGGCCGCATCCGCCCGGTAGTTGGCTATATGAGCCAAAAGGCCGCCCTCTACGACGAAATGACCGTGTTCGAGAACCTGAGATTCTATGCCGGCATCTATGCCATCCGTCCGCCTGAACGCGCCCGGCGGGTGCGTGAGGTCCTTGCAATGGTGGGTCTGACCGCGAGCGAGCGGGAGCGCGCCGGCGAGATCTCCACCGGCTGGCGGCAGCGGCTGGCGCTTGGCATCGCGATGGTGCATGGGCCGCGCTTGCTTCTGCTCGACGAGCCGACCAGCGGTGTCGATCCCGAAGCCCGCCGCGTGTTTTGGGGGCTGATCAATTCGTTGGCGAAAGCCGGCACCACGGTTTTCGTCACCACCCACTACATGGACGAAGCCGAATACTGCAACCGGCTCGGCTTCATGAACCTGGGCCATTTGCTGGCCATGGACACGCCAAGCGCTCTGAAGCGGGATGTGCTGCCGGGGCCGGCCTGGGATATCGTCGCCGAGCCGCTGATCCCGGCGCTGGAAAGGCTGGAGGCGACACCCGGCGTCTTTCAGGCGGGTTTGCGCGGCGACCATCTGCATGCGATCACCCAGCGGGGCGCGCACACCGGCGACACGTTGCGAGAGGCGTTGGGGCCCTTAGGTGCGACGGCCAGAGTAGCGCCGGCCGAGACTAATCTCGAGGACGTGTTCGTCGCGTTGACAAGCCACTGAAGCCGGCGACGCGCAGCCTGGGCATGCATGAAACGTGAAATACACGCCGACGGACGCCGCTGGCCCCTCGTGCGCGCCGCCGCTTTCGTGCTGTCCGCTCAACGATCGGCGCGGACGGGCTCCGGGCCTTGCTCGGAGTCGGCCTGCACGAGCCTCTCGTCGGATGCGGTCGGGGGGTGAGCACCCTGGCCGGCCCCGAACGCGGCTCCCTGGTTCCGCCGTTGGGCGATCACCAGCCACGCGAGCGCCAGCAGGATCAGGGCCGCCAAGCCATATCGTACGACAGGCAGCATGTGACCGACGAGAATCGGCGCGATGATGACCGACACCAGATTGATCACTTTGAGGAGCGGGTTGAGGGCGGGGCCAGCGGTATCCTTTAGGGGATCGCCGACCGTGTCACCCACAACACTCGCCTTGTGGGCGTCCGAGCCTTTGCCGCCATAATTCCCATCCTCGATGTATTTCTTAGCGTTGTCCCAGGCGCCTCCGGAATTGGCCATGAAGACCGCCAGCATCTGGCCGGAAATGATCAGGCCGGCCAGGAAGCCGCCAAGTGGCTCGACACCGAGCAAGAGGCCGACGGCGATGGCCGTCAAGACAGCCAGGAGCGCGATGGGCAGCAGTTCCGCCTGAGCGGTGCGTGTGCAGATGTCAACGGTTCGCGCGTAGTCAGGACGCTCCGTGCCCACCATGATGGCCGGGTTGGCAAATTGCCGCCTGACTTCAGCGATGATTGCCGAAGCCGCTCTGCTAACGGCATCGATGAGACGGGAGCTGAAAAGCATCGGCAGGGACCCGCCGATCAACAGACCGACAAAGACCAACGGCTGCGAAACCCGGATGCCGTTCGCGAGAGCAGCAGGATCTACGTTCGAAACGTCGGTGATAAAGGAGCCGAACAACGACACGGCGGCGATCACCGCGCTGCCAATTGCGACCCCCTTGGTGATGGCTTTGGTCGAGTTGCCGGCCGCATCGAGCCTGGCCAGGATGGCCTGTGCCTGGTGGCTGGCTCCAGACATCTCCGCGATGCCGCCTGCATTATCCGAGATGGGCCCGAATGCATCCATGGCCACATTGTTGCCGGTCAAGGTCAGCATACCGATGCCGGTGAGCGACACCCCGTACAGGACGTAGGTTATGGGATAGCCTGCGTAGATTACCACGGCCCCGGCGATAGTGATGGCGATGACTAACATCGACCATGTGCTTGACTCGAGGCCGACGGAAAGGCCCGTCAGGATCGTGGTGGCAGGGCCGCTCTTGGTCTGCTCGGCGATGCGTAGCACGGGACGGTAGACGATGTCTGTGTAGTAAGCAGTCAGGTGATCGATCACGATGGCCAGGACCACACCGATGACGACTGAAAGAAAGGCGCGCCATTCGTGCATGTAGAAGAAAGCGACCAGCGCAAAGAGGACGGCGCTGATCGCCGCGGAAGTATAAAAGCCGCGGTTGATCGAGTGAAGCGGGTTTTCGTCCTTGCGCCCTTTGACGAAGGAAGTGCCGATCACGGAGCTCAACACGCCGATGCCGCGTACGAGCAGCGGAAAGATGATCCACTTCAGAGAGCCGGTGATGGCGGACAGAGCCAGCCCGAGGATCAGGGACGAGACAATCGTGACCTCGTAGGATTCGAAAATGTCGGCGGCCATGCCAGCACAGTCGCCCACGTTGTCACCCACGAGGTCGGCGACCACAGCGGGATTACGGGGATCATCTTCCGGGATCCCGGCCTCGACTTTGCCGACGAGGTCGGCGCCCACGTCGGCGGCTTTGGTGTAGATACCGCCGCCCACGCGCATCATGAGGGCCAACAGGGTGCCACCGAAGCCGAAACCCAGGAGGGCATCCGGGGCTGCTTTGCCGAAGATCATGAAGATCAGCGTTCCGCCCATCAGGCCGAGCCCATCGGTGAGCATGCCGGTGATGGTGCCGGCGCGATAGGCAGTACGTAATGCGGTGGTTGCCTCGCCATTGGCGGCCTGGGAGGCCACGCGGATGCTCGCCTGGATAGCCATCCGCATGCCCAGACGGCCTACCATGGCCGAGAAGAGCGCACCGGCGAGGAAGGCCAAGGCGCGGCCCACCGCAATGACTACGCGCGCGTTGGTCCCAAATACTTCGAAGGCCTCCTGCGAAGGTTGCACCACCCAGACACTCAGGAAGAGCGCGACCACCAAGAAAATCAGCATGGTCCGGATGATGCGCCACTGCGAGGCCAGATAAGCCTCTGCTCCTTCACGGATGCCATCCCAGACAGTGCGCATGGTCCCACCGGGCAAGGGGATGCTCAACGTCTGGCGGCGGAGATAGTAGGCGTAAAGGAGCCCGATGAGGGCGATGAGGAGAACGGCGACCAGGCTGGCTTGTTCGAAGGGAGAGAATTCGCGCAGAGCTAACATGTCCCGCTCCTTTGAAGGGTGAACTGGCGAACGGCGAGCAAAATCCTGATAGCAAGAAACACTGAACTATTCGGTAAGAGCGCCACCAAACAAACTGTAGTCGGCGTCGGGTAGCGCTAGGCGCCCAATAAGCAGGTTCGCGGAAGTGAGCGAGATTGTGCTACTTGCAACAATTCAATAAACCAAATATAATCATCGCCAACGGTTCAACGCACTACTCCACATAGGAGGTGGACAATGGCATTCACGCTATCCCCGTTGCCGTGGCCCGAGGCCGCATTGGAACCGTACACCTCGGCCAACACGATCAGCTTCCATTATGGGAAGCATCACAAGGCCTACGTCGATAATCTGAACAAGGCAGTCGCCGGGACGGACTGGGAGAATCGGCCGCTGGCTGAAGTCATTGCGGCTGCGGCCGCAGACAGCAGCAAGACGGCGGTTTTCAATAACGCTGCCCAGGTGTGGAACCACACGTTCTTCTGGAATTGCATGAAGCCAGGAGGCGGGGGCCAGCCCACGGGTGAGGTCACCCATCGCATCCAGGAGGTGTTTGGAGGCTACCAGCAATTTGCTGAACAGTTCAAAGCGCAGGCCGTGGGCCGGTTTGGCAGCGGCTGGGCGTGGCTGATACTCGATGGCGGGGCCCTCAAGCTGATCAGCACTGCTAATGCCGACCTGCCCCTGGCGCATGGCCAAACTGCCCTCCTCACGTGTGACGTCTGGGAGCATGCCTACTACCTCGATTATCAGAATCGGCGACCCGACTTTGTGCAGGCCTTCCTCGATCACCTGGTGAACTGGGATTTTGTGAACGCAAATCTGGGAAAATGAGTGGGCTACAGCCGGCCTGACATTAGTCGATTGTAGCTGGTGAGCGGGAAAAGCACAAGTCGTGCTGGCGTCTGGCGGGATGCCTGAGCCCGATGCGCCCAGCGAGCTGGAGAGGCACAGGGACTTGACTCCGGTCATAGGTCTTTGTGCCTTTCCGCATTTGTGGTAAAGTTCGGGTGGCCCGTGTATCAGTGACTCGACAGCCATCGGCCGGGGGAAGAATGCCGAACCAAAGCCAGGGCAGGACGCCCAAGTATGCAGCGCCCTATCGGCGGGGAGCTCGTCCGCCAGAACGCCGGGTCCACGCCAGCTGCGCTGGGGTCTTGGTAGGGTCGTTGGCGGCCCTCCTAATCTTGCTCGTAGCTGCAATGGCAGGCGGAGCGATCCTTTATGCCAGCGATGCGATACCGTCCGGGCTGCAAGTTCTCGGTGTGCAGGTAGGTGGCAAGTCGCAAGCGCAGGCGGAAGCTGCGTTGCAACAGGCCTGGGCGAGCCACACCGTGTTGATCGACATCGGAAGCTCGATCCAGACCGTGCACCCGGCCGATCTCGGCGTGACGCTTGATGTCACCGATACGGTGCGGTTGGCCTATGACGAGGGGCATTCTCCAGCCGCGCTGGCGACGATGGTGAGGGATCACAAGTTGGCGCTTCCCGTCACCGAGGTCCAGCCGGTATGGCGGTTTGACAGCGGGCAGGCCGATCGCATGCTCCAGGAATTGGCCCGCCAGGCCTATGTTCCGGCAGTCAACGCCGGGATCAGGATCATCGACGGCCGAGCGGAATCCTCGAGCGCGTCGCCCGGACGGGCACTGGATGTGGCCGCCTCCGGCGTGACGCTCAACGCCGATCCGTGGGGGACAGTGACGCGGGGGCGGTTCGAGCCTGTGATCCATCAGCTGGCACCGGCAGTCACAGACACCACCTCGATCGTGGCGCAGATCGACCAGGCATTGGCCGAGCCCGTCCTGATTCATCTCTACGATCCGGTGGCCGACCAAGCACACGATTGGCAGCTTTCAGGACAGGTGACGAGCCCCTGGATCACAGTACAGCCCGCCCAGGGCAGTGGACAGGGGGTCGAGTGGGCGATCGATGCAGCCAAAGCGACAGCCTATCTGACAGGCCAGGCCGCGGGGCTAGGGCAGGATCGATATATTGACCTGGGGCAGGCCGTGCCTGCCATCGTCGCCGCCTTGAAGGCGCCCGGCGGCCGAGTCAGCCTGCGGATTTACCACCGCGACCGCAGGGCCACGGTCCAGTCCGGCGATACGTTGTCCAGCTTGGCCGACCGCTACGGCGTGCCGTATCCATGGATACAGCGCGCCAACCCATCCCTCGGCGACGAGATACAGGTGGGACAGGTCATTACCATCCCCTCCTCAGACGCGCTGATCCCATTACCGCCCATCGAGAACAAGCGCATCAAGGTCAGCCTCAGCGCCCAGAAGGCGTGGGTCTATGAGGATGGCGCCGTCAAATGGGAATGGCCGGCCAGCACCGGCCTGCCTGGTACGCCAACTGCCCCCGGCATCTTCCAGATCCAGTCACACCAGCAGAATGCCTACGCGAGCAATTGGGACCTCTGGATGCCATTCTTCATGGGCGTCTACCAGCCGGTGCCGAATCAGGCCTTTATGAATGGATTCCACGGTTTTCCCACGCGTGGCGGATCGCAGCTATTGTGGACGAACGACCTGGGGCACCCGGTTACATACGGGTGTATCCTCTTGAGCACAGACAACGCGAAGATCCTCTACGGGTGGGCTCAGGAGGGCGTGGTCGTGGAAATCGATCATTGATCCGGACAGTCGAGAGCCTCATTGACGTATTCTGAGGAACTTGCGCTTGCCGATCTGCAAGACATGGGTGCCTTCCGGCGGCACGATCTTGGTGAGGTCGTCAACTTTGTTGCCGTCGAGGCGGATGCCGCCCTGCTGCGCAAGCCTGCGGATCTCGCTTCTGCTTGGCACCAGCCCCGCGTCGATGATGATGTCCAGCAGGGAGCGCGGGCCGCTTAGCCGCAGTTCGGCCATTTCCTCCGGCGCTTCCCGTTCCTGGAAGACGCGGCGGAAGTGATCTTCCGCAGCGCGGGCTGCCTCGCTGCCATGGAAAATATCGGTAATCTCGAGCGCAAGCTGTTGCTTCAGGTCACGCGGGTGCAACTCCCCTGCTTCGTAGGCCAGGAACCGGCGCCCGATGTCCTCAGGGGACCAGCGCGTGACCAGGTCCGCATAGTTGCGCATGGCGCTGTCCGGGATGCTCATCACCTTGCCGAACATGACTTCTGGGGCCTCGTTGATGCCGATGTGGTTGCCGGTGGTCTTGCTCATACGTAGCACGCCGTCGGTGCCCACGAGGATTGGGAACGTAAGGATCACTTGCGGTCTGAGCCCGGAATTCTCCATCAGCTTGCGGCCCGCCAGGAGGTTGAACAGCTGGTCGGTACCGCCGATTTGGATGTCGGTGCGGGTGGCGACCGCGTCGTAGCCTTGCATGAGGGCGTAGAAGAATTCGTGCAGCCAGATCGGATCGCCTTTCTCGAACCGTTGAGCGAAGTTGTCGCGCACTAAGAATTGTTGGACGGTGAAGTTAGCGGCCAGGCCGATCACATCCTTGAAACTCAGGGGCGAAAGCCAGTCCGCGTTATACATTACGAGCGTGCTCTGAGGATCCAGGATTTTCCAGGCCTGGTCGGTAAAAGTGCGCCCAAAATCGCGCACCTCTTCCTCGGATTGCTGCCGGCGGGCAGCCCTCTTGTCGCTCGGGTCACCGACAAGGGCAGTGAAGGAACCGATCAAGAAGACGACTTCGTGGCCGAGCTCCTGGAACTGGGCCAGCTTGCGCATGGGCACGGTGTGGCCCAGATGTAAGTCGCTGGCAGTTGGATCAAATCCACAATAGACACGCAGCGGTCGGCGGGCGCGCAAGGATTCGGCCAGCCGCTGGCGCAGCTCCTCCTGCATGTTGACGCGGGTCTGGGCGTCGCCGAACTCCACGCCGCGCATGATGATTGCAACTTGCTCTTCGACGGGGCGGAAGGCGCTTACGGATTCGCTGGCTTCTGTAAAGATCGTGCTCACGGTCGGAACCTTCTGTGTAACGAATGCGTCATGATAATAATGTCGGGTCGTCCAGCTTCGAAAAAGTCGTGCCCAGGGGCAGTACCTACTGCCGAAGTCGTGCGTCATCATAGTATATTGACACGCACGTGTCAAACGAAGTACAATTTACGTAGTCGGGTTTGTCCTTGTCCGTCCGGTTCTTCCTGGGAAGGAGGCACATCGTGAGAAGAAGTGCACGCCAAATCGGCGCAGTTCTGGTCTTGGTCATCGTGTTGGCGAGTTTGCTCGTGCCAGCTGCTTCCGCGGCACCGGCAAATTGGGGCCCGACGGGCTATTATGGACGACCGGGCAATTACGGCACCGCCTACGACGGGAGCGTGGGCTGGGGCGATAACTGGCATCAGCCGGCGCAGGTTGCGCAGCCCTGCGGGGCTTGCGGCGGTGCGGCCACTTACTACACAGTCCGTCCTGGTGACACGCTGGCATCCATCGCGGCGTATTTCGGAACTAGCTACTGGTACCTGGCGCAATTGAACGGCCTCCCGAACGCCAACTGCATTTACGCAGGGGAGGTCTTGCGTATCGGCCGGGCCCTGGCGTATGGCCCGACCGACCGAAGGTATTACCACAATTGGGCGCAGCCCTCCTACGCGCCGTCGGTGTCGTACCAGCAGCCGGCGCCTTACATGCAGCCGGGCCAGTACTACGTGCAGCCCGCGCCGTATGTGGCCCAGCCGGCGCCCTACGTAGCGCCGAATGTCACCGGGCTGGGACCGTGGACGGTGGACTACTACACCACGCCGGACTTGTCGGGGAACGTGTTCCTCGAGCAGCAGGTGGGGTCGATCGACTTTGACCTGGGGACTGGCCAGGTGCCGTTGTCAGGCATGCCGGCGGTGAATTGGTCGGCCAAGTTCAACACGACGGTCAACCTCCCGGCGAGCAGCTACGTGGCACAGGTCGCGGTGGACGACGGCGCGCAGGTGTTCGTGGACGGCAATGAGATCATCAATGCCTGGCAGGTGCAGAACATACACACGTATACTCAGGCATTCGGCGTAGCACCGGGGTCACACACCATCACCGTCGAGTACTTCCAGGCAGGGGGCGAGGCGCACTTACACTTTGCCATCTGGCCACAATAGCAGTACCTCGCAGTTAGCGGGCCGCCAGCGGCGGCCCGCTAACTGCCATTTTTTCGGGCAGACTTTGACAAAGCCCGGAAGTTGCCCTAAAATGACCTGTTAGACGCGCTGGAGCTTCCGGCGCGTCGTGGTGTATGGCGCAGAACGATGCAGCAGGGGAATGGTTCATGAGCGAAAAGCAGGTGCCCAGCAGCGCAGAGATTCGGCAAGGGTTCTTGGACTTCTTCGCGGCCCGCGGGCATGCCATTGTGCCGAGCGCTTCGCTGGTGCCTGTCGGCGACCCAACCTTGTTGTTCACAAACGCTGGGATGAACCAGTTCAAGGAGATCTTCCTTGGCCTGCGTGAGCCCGTTGAGACGCGGGTTGCTGACGCGCAGAAAGTGATGCGCGTCAGCGGGAAGCACAACGACCTGGAGGACGTCGGTCGCTCGCCCTTTCACCATACGTTTTTCGAGATGCTCGGCAACTGGTCCTTTGGTGACTATTACAAGAAAGAAGCCATAGCTTGGGCCTGGCAGCTTCTGACACAGGTGTGGGGCCTGCCTGGGGAGCGGCTGTGGGCGACCGTGTTCGAGGATGACAAGGGCGACCTCGGACGCGACGAAGAAGCGTATCGGTACTGGTGCACGGAAACTGCTATCGATCCTGCCCGCATCGTGTATTTCGGGCGCAAGGACAACTTTTGGGAGATGGGCGAGACCGGCCCATGTGGGCCGTGCAGTGAAATCCACCTGGACATGGGGCCCGCTGCGTGCGACCGGCAGGGGGTTGCCGGCCACGTCTGTGCCGTCAACGGCGATTGCAGACGCTTCATCGAGCTCTGGAACCTGGTGTTTATCCAGTACAACCACACCAAAGACGACCGACTGGAGGAGCTGCCGGCCAGGCATGTTGACACGGGCATGGGCTTCGAACGCGCGGTGAAGGTGCTGCAGGGCGTAGACTCGAACTACGACACAGATCTGTTCGGGCCGATCATCCAGCGTACACAGGAATTGCTTGGCCAGAGCGATGCCCAGCGGCTGGCCGGACTTGTTTCTTACCGCGTTATCGCGGATCACGTCCGGGCCATCACATTCCTTATAGGCGATGGCGTGTTGCCGGCCAACGAAGGGCGCGGCTATGTTCTGCGGCTGATCCTGCGCCGCGCCGCCCGGCATGGCCGGATGCTCGGTTTCGAAGGACCTTTTCTGGCCGAGCTGGCCAAGACGGTGATCCAGATCATGGGCCAGCACTATGACGAACTGCTGCGCCGCCAGGCCTTCATTCTGCAGACCATCGAGCGTGAAGAGAGCCGGTTCAGCCAGACCCTCCAAATGGGGTTGGCGTTGCTGGATGACCTGATCGCCGGTCTCAGAATGGCGGGCAAGACCGCGATACCGGGGGAAGATGCCTTCCGCCTTTACGATACCTACGGCTTCCCGGTCGATCTTACGCGGGATGCGGCCCGCGAACAGGGCTTGACCGTGGACATGAGCGGCTATGAACAGGCGCTGCTCGAGCAACGCGAACGGGCGCGGTCGGCTGCGCAATTCGGGGCGTTCGAGTCGGGTGATGCGCAGGTTTATCTCGACATAATGCGGGATCTGAAAGCGAACGGAGCGCTGCCGTTCGCGGGGGTGCAGCAGGTGCCCTATGGGGCGGCGGAGCGGACCACAACCATAGGGGCTTTGCTCTCCGGCGGGCGGCGGGTTGAGCGCGCCGAGCCCGGCGATAGTGTCGAGGTGATCGTCCCGGTCACGCCTTTCTATGTGGAGTCGGGCGGCCAGGTCTCAGATTCGGGAGTCATGGATGAGATCCCTGAGAACGGGGCATCGCCGTCGTGGGCGATCGAGATCACCGATGTGCGGCGCCCTGTCCCTGGCCTGATCCTGCATATCGGGCAGGTGCTGCGCGGCAGGCCGGCGGTTGGGGACACGGCATGCGTTGCGGTCGACATGGGCCGCCGCCTGGACATCATGCGCAATCACACGGCGACGCATCTGCTGCAGGCCGAGCTGCGCAGCGTGCTGGGCGAGCATGTCCATCAGGCCGGCTCGGTGGTCGACCCGGAGCGGCTGCGTTTCGATTTCACGCATAGCAGGGCACTGACCGAAGAGGAGTTGCGCGACGTCGAGCGGCTGGTCAACGATGCGATCCTGGCCGACCATCCGGTGCGCCCCGTGCCGATGCACTATCGTGAGGCCCTGGCGGCCGGTGCCATGGCGCTCTTTACGGAAAAATACGGCGATGAAGTGCGGGTGATCCACATCGGCGAAGAGGGGACTGAGCTCAGCAAAGAGCTTTGCGGCGGAACGCATGTGGCGCGCACCGGTCAGATCGGCCTTTTCCATGTCACTGCGGAAGAAAGCATCGGGGCCGGCGTCCGCCGCATCGAAGCTGTTACCGGCCACATGGCCCAAAGGCTGGTGCATGACCGGTTGAGCATTATGGACCGTGCGGCAGCGCTCTTGCGCGTTCCCGCGGAAGAACTGGGTTTCGCCGTTAGGCATCTCCAGGAGGAGTTCCAGGCGGCAGAGAAGGAAGCTGCTGGACTGCGTGGGACGCTGGCGCGGCTCCAGGCGGCTCGCCTGGCCGAGAGCGCGGAGCGCGTGGAGCCAGCCGCGGGGACTGGGGCTGCCGTGGCGGTTGTTGCGGCGCAAGTGGCCGGCGCCAATATGGATACGCTGCGCGAGATGAGCGACTGGCTGCGCGCCGCGCTGGGCTCGGCGGTTGTGGTCCTGGCTTCGGGCATCGATGGCAAACCCCAGTTGATCGCCGCCGTGACGGATGACCTGGTGAACCGTGGCATCCACGCCGGCGGTTTGGTAAAAGCGATCGCTCAGGTTGTGGGCGGCAGCGGAGGCGGGCGGCCCACGTTGGCACAGGCCGGCGGGAAAGACCTAGCGCGCCTTGACGAGGCCCTGGCCCAGGTCGCGGCCCTGGTGAGGGAAAGGCTGAAATAGGTGGCCCCTCGAACCGGCGGCTGGTCCTGGATGGGGCCAGTTCCGGTGCCGCTGGTGTGTTGATCCTCCCTATGACTCTTACGATATATCTGTCGCCTCGTGACACATTGCCGAGCCTTTTGGCGCGAGTGAAGGCTGCAGGCGGCGAGCGTTTGCTATTGGTGGTGCCGCCGGAGCTTGACCTGACGACACCGGAACTTCAGGCCCTGCGCCGCGAGGCCGCCATCGTGCTCGCCGGCTTGGCACTGGTCAGTGACCGGCCTGACCTCCGCGAGCGTGCTGCCCAGGCCGGCATTAGCACGTTTCGGAGCATTGGACATGCCCAGCGCGCCCGTTGGCGACGGCTGCGCGCCGAGCCATGGCCGCGGGGTAGGGACATCCGGCCACCCGGCATGGCCGTTGCCGAGGCGCCACCCGCGCCGGGCCTTTACGCACGGCGCGTGCCTGGCGCCTTCCGGGCGCGCGCGTTCCTGCGGGCTTTCGTCAGGGGGCGAAGCCCTTGGTGGGCAACATTGGGCCTGATGGTCAGCATGGTGCTGCTGCTGGGTGGTCTTTCCTTCCTCCTGGCAACGATCTTGCCCGAGGCTCACGTCACCCTGGTGCCCGCCAGCGAGCCGCTTGAGATCACGGTCCCGTTGCAAGCCCTGGCAAGCCAGGAGCAGCCGGATGCGTCAGCGGGTCTGGTTCCGGCGCATGCGGAAAGCGTTCAAGTGACCGGCGAAGCGCAGATCGCGACCACAGGCCGCCAGTTCGAGCCGACCACGAAGGCAAGCGGACAGGTCGTGTTTGTCAATCGCACAGGGGGTGAGGTGACCATCCCGTCGGGCACAGTGGTCTCCACGGCAACCGGCGACAACGTTGATTTCATTACGACCAGCGACGGCAAGGTCGAGGCGGGAGGCCGTACGGTGTTGCCGATCGAGGCGCAGGCGGCAGGGGTGGACGGCAATGTGCGCGCTGGTACCATAACCGCGGTGGAGGGACCGCTGGCACTCTATCTTTACGTGTCGAACGAATTAGATACTACCGGAGGGGGCTCCTCGGAAGTTGCGGTGGTAACGGATGACGATAAGAGCCGCCTTCAGGACCAGCTGTTCCAGCAATTGAAGCAGCAGGCGTACCAAAAATTGGCCGAGCGCTTGGCTGCGGGAGCTTTCGTGCCGGCTGACTCCGTAACCTATCTGGCCATGTCGCCGACCTTCACCCCTTTTATTGGAGATGTGTCGCCCCAACTCTCCTTGAGCATGAGCGTGCAGGCCGTCGGCCTGGTCGTTGACACGACGTCGGGAGACGGCGTAGCGCTGCAACGGTTAGAGATGGCCATGCCACCGGGGTCAAGGCTGGTGGCCGATTCTGTCCACTATATCCCGGGATCGGTGACAGTCCAGAGTAGCACGGCCGTCGGTTTCAGCATCACGGTACAGGGCACGCTCCTGCGCGGTATCGATACTGCCAGAGCACGGAATACCATCGCCGGGATGACAGCGGAGGACGCAATCTCGGTCCTGCGGGAGCGTTTCGCTTTGGCCAGCGACCCTCGGATCGAGCTTGGGCCTGACTGGCTGCCGATGGTCATGCCAACGAGGGTGCCCACCGTTCCCTGGCGTATCCGCGTTGACGTCGACTGGGACACGGCCACCCAGATCGCGCTCCAGCATTGAACCTGTTGTCTTGCCTATCTATTGGGAACAATGGCGATTCTCTCGAACCCATTTGATTTGCCTCGGGGACGGCTGCTGGCCCTGGACGCCGGGGAAGCGCGTAATGGCTTGGCCGTGTGCGACGAGTTGGGGCT
>CAWEHT010000390.1:0-6018 GCA_963808455.1 uncultured Chloroflexia bacterium
GGGCATCAAGAACGCCAACCCGGCCGCAAGGAGCGCGGTTTCAGACATGAGCAGAAACCTCCCTGGAGGATGCGGATGTTACCACAGAATGACCCTGCCGACAAAGCCGGCCGGGAAGCGACCAGGGATGGCCCCCCGCGCCTGATGGTGGATGCCATGCTGGGCCGCCTGGCGCGCTGGTTGCGCTTGTTGGGCTACGACGCGGCCTACTGGCGAACAGGCAGCGACGACGACCTGATCCGCGAGGCCAGGGCCGAGGGCCGCCTCATCCTCACCCGTGACCATGGGCTGGCAGGCCGGCGTGGCGTGCAGGCCCTGCTCATCTCCGCCGAGACGCTGGATGGGCAAATCGCCGAAGCCAGGGCAGCTCTGGGCACCGCCGGTGCTCCTGAACCCTTCAGCCGCTGCCCGGCCTGCAACGGCCGCCTGGTGGATCTGCCTCGAGAGGCCGCGCGCGACCTCGTGCCGCCCTACGTCTGGCAAACGCAGCATTACTTCCGGCGCTGCCCGGACTGCGGCCGCATCTATTGGAAGGGCACCCACTTCCCGGGCATGGCCGCGCGCTTGGCCTGAGGCCGGTCGTGGCCACAACAGCCCTATCCAACAATGACGATTAACTACAGTTTAATGATGCTGCCAAAGAGCCGCCCAGGCCCGCATTTCGCGCAAAGGTCCCCGCGTTCGTTCTGCCGAGGATTATGATATAATCGTGCCAGTAATCAGCGGGCCAGTTACACCACGGCCTGGCTGTTCTTAGTGTCGGTTCTCATGGTTGCCTATCAGTGCGTGCAAACGCTGCACGCCGGCACAGCCAAGTGGAGGGTTTGATGCGGCGATATCTAGGGTTCGCGGTGGCTCTCTGGCTCGTCCTCGTGCTGGCCACCCTGGCTCAGCTTGGGCTGGCCCATGCATACGCCCAGCGTGCGGCCAGGCCCGCGGTTGCCGGCCCGCTAGGACAGGTCCCCCTTTTCCTGCCTTTCATCAGCATGCCCTCGGCCGTTAACACAGACCCGCCATGCCTCCACCGAGCTCATCACAGACGGAGGCTTCGAGACGGTCAATGCTGCGTGGGTCATGCCGGTCACGGCCAGCCAGGCCCGCTACTCGACGGCGGTGGCCCACACCGGCACGCAGTCGATGCAGGTCGGCCTCGTGCCGGGGCAGACGGCCTCGCATGCGCTTTCCGGGATCTCCCCACTCGAGCATGGCCTGGCCCGGACGGCCACTGGCGATTGGCGCGACTGGGCTCCCCCCGGGGCCACGTACTCCAGCGTCTACCAGACGATCTCCGTCCCGGCCGCCAGCTACCCGGTGACCCTGACTTTCTTCTACAACGCCGGCACCCAGGACCCCAGCATCCTGGCCAACAACGGGAAGCCCGGCACCGACGTGCAGCAGCTGCTGATCCTCGACGGCAGCAGCCTCGAGCTCTTGCAGGAAGTCACGCGCACCTTCACCAACACCGAGACCTGGCAGCCCATGACCGTGCAACCTTGACGCCTATCGCGGCCGCTCGATCGCCGTGGGCTTCGAGGTGCTCGACGCAGAGCGCCTCCGACGGTCAACGCGACTGGATGTACATCGACGACGTGAGCGTGCAGGCCTGCGCCGAGGTGACCTCCACGCCGACGACCACTCTGACGCCTACGGCAACCATCACGCCGACGTCCACGTCCACGCCCACGGCAACGATCACGCCGACATCCACGTCCACGGCCACGATGACTCCCACGCCGACGATCACGCCGACCGCCACGTCCACGCCGACCGCGACGTCCACGCCGACGCCCACACAGACGGCGACCCCGACGGCGACGGCCACCCCGGTCACCCCGACGCCAACGGCGATCGCCGGGTGCACGCAGTACATCGTCGATCCCGGCTTCGAGACGGTCAATGCCGCGTGGGTCATGCCGGTCACGGCCAGCCAGGCCCGCTACTCGACGGCCGTGGCCCACACGGGCACGCACTCTGTGCAGGTCGGCCTCGTGCCGGGGCAGACGGCCTCCTATTTGCTCTCCGACATCTCGCCACAGGAGCACAGCATAGCCAAGAAAAATGGCAATTGGGTGTATGCTCCCGCCGGGGCCACGTACTCCAGCGTCTACCAGACGATCTCCGTCCCGCCCTCGAGCTATCCGGTGACCCTGACTTTCTTCTACAACGCCGGCACCCAGGACCCCGGCATCCTGGCCAGCAACGGGAAGCCCGGCACCGACGTGCAGCAGCTGCTGATCCTCGACGGCAGCAGCCTGGAGCTCTTGCAGGAAGTCACGCGCACCTTCACCAACACCGAGACCTGGCAGCCCATGACCGTCAACCTGAGCGCCTATCGCGGCCGCTCGATCGCCGTGGGCTTCGAGGTGCTCAACACGAGCACCTCCGACGGCCACCGCGATTGGATGTACATCGACGACGTCAACGTGTTGACCTGTCCCTGATCGAGATGAGAAGAGGGGAAAAGGCCGTACTGACCTTTTCCCCTCTTTGAACCGGCGCTCCCTTCCCCACGCGCCCGGGCTTCAGCGCTGATAGAGCTGGGTGAGCTCGCGCAGCCGGGCACCCAGGGCATCGGTCAGCATATCGGGCGTGTAGCGCCATTGCCAGTTGCCCCCGGGCTTGCTGGGGTAGTTCATGCGGCCTTCGGCGCCCAGGCCCATCACATCCTGAAGCTGGGCCACAGCCACGTCGGCGACCGAGCCCCAGGCCGCCCGGATGAAAGCCCAGGGCAGGTCTCCCTCGCCGCAGTTCATGTAGCGCAGGCATTTCCACTTTTCCTGGGGCGTGCGCTCGGGCTCGTCGAACCACCCGGCCACCGTGTTGTTGTCATGCGTGCCCGGGTACACGACGTAGTTGGCCTCGTAACTGTGCGGCAGGTATTTGGAATCGAGCTCCTGGGCAAACCCAAACTGCAGCACCTTCATGCCGGGCAGATCGAACCTCAGCCTCAGTTCGTTCAACCTCGGGCGTGATGATGCCCAGGTCTTCGGCGATGATCGGCAGCTTGCCCAGCGTCTTCTCGACCGCCTCGAAGAACGCGGCGCCCGGCCCCTTGACCCATCGGCCCTTCTTGGCCGTGCTGTCGCCCGCCGGCACGGCCCAATAGGCTTCAAAACCACGAAAATGGTTGACGCGCACGATGTCCACCATCTGCAGCGTCCTGCGGATGCGCTCGATCCACCAGGCGTAGCCGTCCCTGGCCATGTCATCCCAGCAATAGTGCGGGTTGCCCCACAGCTGGCCGGTCTCTGAGAAGTAGTCGGGCGGCACACCGGCTATCACGGTCGGCCGGTGGTTCTTGTCGAGCTGGAACAGCTCCGGCCGTCCCCAGACGTCGGCGCTATCTTCGGCGGAGAAGATGGGGATATCCCCGATGATCTGGATCCCTTTCTGGTTGGCGTAGCTCTTCAGAGCCCCCCATTGGTCGGCGAAACACCACTGCAGATACTCGTAGTAGGCGATGCCGGCGGCGAGCTCCGCGCGCAGCGCGTCGAGGGCCTTGGGGCGACGAAGCGCGACCTCCCGGGGCCAGTCCTGCCAGCTGCCGCCGCCGAAATGGGCCTTCAGCGCCATGAAGAACGCATAGTCCTTCACCCAGCTGCCATGAGCTTCCAGGGAAGCCGCAAACCCGGCGCGCTGCTCTGCGGTGCCGTGCGCCTGGAAATGCTCGAAACTGCGCCGCAGCAAGCGAGTCTTGTAGGCGATCGCCGGGCCATAGTCCACGCGCCGATCCGGAAGAGGCGGCACGTCCACCAGCGCTGTCCGGGGGCAGCAGACCATGCCAGGCCAATTGGTCCGGGCTGATCAGGTTCGGATTGCCGGCAAAAACGGAAAAGCCCTGATAGGGCGAGTCGCCATATCCCGTCGGGCCGAGCGGCAGGATCTGCCACAGCTTTTGCTCGGCGCCGGCCACCCAGTTGACGAAATCATAGGCGCCCTGGCCCAGGTCGCCGATGCCGTAGCGGCTCGGGAAACAGGTGGGATGGCACAGGACTCCGCTGGATCTTGCAAAGCGCATCGATTACCTCTCGGGGATGCCATGTACGCAGTGCGTTGGCGGCTCCGGCTCCAGCAAGTGCGCGACCGCGCACTCCACCAAAGCCACGGCCGCCGCGACATTCCAACGGCCGGTGTTGATGACCAGATGGTAGAGCAAAGGATCGGCCCAGTCGACGCCATAAAACCGCCGCAAGTAATCGGCCCCCGAGCGATCGTGCTCGACCACCAGCCGGCGCGCCGCCTCCGGGCTGATCCTCTGCTGCTCGGCCACCCGGGCCACCCGCTGCTCGAGCGGGGCTTCGATCCGTACGTGTAAGACGTCCGGTTTGCCCATGAGGATGACCTGGCCGGCCCGGCCGAGGACCACAAGCCGGCCCTTCTCATAGGCCTTCCGTACGGCAGCGTTGACCAGCCAGACCAGCATATGTTCGCTGATGGGCCCGGAAGCGGCCTTCGCGCGCGCTGCCGAAAGGGGCTGGCGGGATGGGTTGATGGGCGGGCGGCGCCATCCGAGGACGTGGTCCATGAAGCTACGCACCTTGTACGTGTCCTCGTGGTAGTCCACCATCTGCTCCGCGCCCCGATACCCGCGCGAGGCCACTGCTACGAGCATCCGCTTGTCAAAGTACTGGTAGCCCAAGGCTTCGCAGACACGCCTGGCGACCTCGTCGCCGCAACTGCCGAATTGACGCGAAAAAGTGATGACTGCCATTGTGCATCCCCTCCCGTGTCTGGGCCCGATCCGGCGACGCCGGCCAGCCGTCATTCGCTGCGGTGCGGGCTGTCGGCTTTCTATCCGATGTGACTCCGGGTCACTGGCTGGGCGTCGAGACGCCCAGATAGCGAGCGACGTTCTCCTGGTGCTCAGCAAATGTCTTGGCGAAGACATGGCGGCCGCTGCCGTTGGGCAGCGCCACGAAGTACAGGTAGTCGTGCCTGGCGGGATGTAATGCGGCCAGGATGCTCGCCAGGCCGGGGTTGGCGATCGGGCCCGGCGGAAGGCCGGCGTGAAGGTAGGTGTTGTAGGGGCTCAAGACCTGGGCGTACTCGCCGATGGAGACAGGGGTCTTCCACCACTGCCCGCTGCCGGGCTGATAGCCCATCGCGTATTCGAACAGTTGGGTCGGCCTCCAGCTTCATGCCCCTGGCCAGGCGGTTGGTGTAAACGCCGGCGATCACCGGCCGTTCGTCGTTGACGACGGCCTCGCGTTCCACGATGCTGCCGAGGGTCACGGCTTCGTGCAGGCTCAAGGTGGTCTCGCCGCTGGCCCTCGCCTGCTGGTACAGCGGCACCACCTGGGCTGCGAAGTCGTCAAGCTGCCGGCTGATGAGATCGGAGGCCGTGGCGCCTTGCTTGGGCAGCTCATAGGTGTCGGGAAAGAGATAGCCTTCCAGGCTGGCCCCGGCGGGCCGGGAGCTGAGGAAATCGTAAGCGCCGCTATCCTGCACACCGGCTTGCCCACTCGCCGCCAGCCGGCGATACGCGGCGCCGTCGAGCACGCCGGCCGCGCTGAGGTAGTCCGCGACTTGCTCCAGGCGCCAGCCTTCGGGGATGGTCACCGTGATGCTGGCGGCCCTGGCGTGCTGGAGGGCCGCCGCGATTTGGACGGGGGTCATAGCCGCATTGAGCGCATAGGTGCCCGCCTCCAGCCGGCTTGCCAGCCCATCGACGCGCACGTAAGCTTCGAACAACGTGCCGTCCCGGATCAGGCCCACCGACTGCAGTTGCTGCCCGATGGCGCGCGCCGACTCACCTGGCGCCATGAACTGCATGATAATCACCCGAAAAACATGGTCGTAGGCAATGCCCGAGCCGCCTTTGGAAATCGCCGGCAGGCAGCAGAGCATGTTCAGGCTCTTGGCCGCCGAACCCGGCGACGCCGACGCGGAGAACAATGGCCGCAGCACTTCCTGCGGCAGGTCGGAATCCTGCTCGTAGCAGATCGTGTTGCCGCCGAGGCTCAGCAGCGTTTGCGGATCGATCAGTTTGGACAGCGGCATCATGCGGCCGCCGGTGCG
>CAWEHT010000391.1:0-6996 GCA_963808455.1 uncultured Chloroflexia bacterium
CACGCATCGTGGCAATATCCATATCCATGCAGCAGCCAGCCCTGTCCAAATTAGCCCACCGCAGCGCGGCAACCAAGCTCGGTGGAAGCAAGCCGGGCTGCGTCCCGGCACGGTAGCGCAACATGACCTCGCCCTGGGACCGGTGGGCATGCCCTCTTGTGGGGCCCGGCAGCGCCGTCCCGGCGGGCTCACCTTTGCCGGGAGGGCGCGGGCCCTTGGTACGCTGCGGCGTCAGCGCCTCGCCCCGGCGATGGCAACTGCCCCGCGGCGGGCGGGGGCGGCCGGCCCGGCTTGCCTCGCTGGGCCGGCTTCACCGGCTGGGGCCTGGCCCGCTGTTCTTGCCTCGCCCCGGTGTCGAACAGCGCCACGGTCCGGCGCAAGGACACGGAAAGGTCGGCCATCTCCCTTGCCGACGCCGCGACTTCCTCCACCTGCGCCGACAGCTCCTCGGTGCTGGCCGACGCCTCCTGGAACGACCCCGAGTTTGCCTCCGTCGAGGCCGCGGCGCAATCGATATCCTGCAGGATCTGGTCGAGCTCGCTCCCCATCGCCTGCGCCCGGCTCGTCGTCTGCTCGCTGCCGCGCGTTACCACCTCGAGCGCCGACATCACCTGCGCCGCCATCTGCTGGATTTGGGCTGCCGCCTTCTGGATGTTGGCCACTGCCGTGTCGCTCTGGGCCGTCGTGGCCAGGATCTCCGACAACGATTGGCCTGCCGATGTGGCAGCCTCGACGCCGCGCGCCACGTCGCCGTCTTCCTGCTGCGTGACGCGGATAGTCTGCTCGGTCGTGACCTGCACCGCCCGGATCAGGGTGGCGATCTCGCGCGACGCCGAGGCCGACTTCTCGGCCAGCTTGCGTACTTCGTCCGCCACCACCGCAAAGCCCCGGCCCTGTTCCCCGGCCCGCGCCGCCTCGATGGCCGCGTTCAGCGCCAGCAGGTTGGTCTGGTCGGCGATGTCCTGGATGGTCGAAACGATCCTCCCGATCTCGTCCGACCGCTGGCCCATTTCCCGCACGTGCGAGCCGACCTGTGTGGCGCTCTCGCGGATCGCAGCGATGCCCGCCACGGCCGCCTGCACGGTACGGGCGCCGGTCTGCGCCGTGGAAGCCGACCGGTGCACGATCTCGGCGCTACTGTCGGCCGCCGACACGACCACGCCGAGGCTCTGGCTGAGCTGCTCCAGCGAGGCACGCGCCTCGTGCGCCGTGCTCGGCCTCCGTCCCGGCGTCCCTGGCGATCTGCGCCACCTGCTGGCCGAAATCGGCCATCGACACCGTGACGCCGTTCATCCTGCTCGATTCTTCGCTCGCCGACCCGGCCAGGTGCTGCATGGTGCTGGCGATCTGACCGGTGGCGCCGCCCGACTGTTCTGCCGCGCTGGCCAGCTGTTCGCTGGCGCGCTCCACGCTGTCGGCGCCTTCCGCCACCTGGCCGGCGATCTGGCGCAGGCCATCGATCATGCGCACGAAGATGTGGCCCAGCTCGTCCTTCTCGCAGCGCGGGGTCATCTTGACGGTCAGGTCGCCGTTGGCGATGCGCTCTGCCACCGCCACCATGTCGGCCAGGAAGTTCTCAGTGCCTGCCAGCCCCGACCCCAGCGCGGCCAGCTCGTTCGCCTGGGTCAGGATGGCTTGCTTCGCCGACTCGGGAATGTCGCGATTCAGGTCGCCTTTGGCCAGCCTGGAGGATGCAAATGCCATCAGCGCTATGGGTGCCAGCACGGAGCGGCTGATCGCCCAGCCGATGATCAAGCCGGCGAGCGAGAGAAACAGGACGGCGGCCACGATCTCCAGGCGGGCGCTGCCGGCCGCGCCGCCTGAGGCCCCCTTCGCAGCCGCGGAGATGCCGTTCAAAGCGGTCCCGCCCACGACCAGGGCGGTCAGCGGGCCCATCATCGCGAGGATCGCGAATTTCCAGCGCAGCGAGAGATGATGCAGCATAGTACTACCCCTTGCCATGACGAAATGCAGCAGCATTTTGTTGGCGCCCGAGGCCACACAGCAGCTTAGCTCTTAGATCGGCCACTCAGCCACGCCGGAACAGCCTCATCGCGTAGTACCATATGCCCAATGCGGAAAAAAGGGAATAGGAAATAGGGAATATTCAACCGACTTCCGCGTGCCGGAAGCAATCGACAAGGTGATCGTTGACCATGCCTACAGCCTGCATATGCGCGTAGCAGATCGTCAACCCGACGAACTTGAAGCCGCGGCGAACCAGGTCCTTGCTCAGCGCATCGGAGGTTGCGGTCTTTGCCGGGATCTCGCTCAGCGTACGCCAGTGGTTGCGCACGGGCCGGCCTTCCACGAACGACCACATATACCGATCAAAAGTGCCGAATTCACCTTGTACCTTCAGAAACGCCTGCGCATTGCCGATCGCGGCCTCGATCTTGCGCCGGTTGCGGATGATGCCCGGGTTGGCCAGGAGCGCCTCTACCCTGGCCACGCCGTAGGCTGCGACGGTTGCCGGATCGAAATTGTCGAAAGCCAGGCGGTAGGCAGCCCGCTTGCGTAGCACAGTCGCCCAGCTCAGCCCGGCCTGCGCTCCCTCCAGCACCAGGAACTCGAATAGCAGCCGGTCATCGTGCACCGGCACGCCCCATTCCGTATCATGGTAGGCCATCATCTCCCCGGTCGCCGCCCAGGTACACCGTTGCATGGCGTGTGCTCCCTCGTTGTAGATCAGGCCGGCTCAGCGCTGCGGCGCGCCCTCGGCATCGGCCGGGCCGCCAGGTGCCCCCAAGCGCGCCCAGAAGCTAAACCCGTGCCTTTCGAACCCGAGGCTTTCGTAGAAGCGGTGGGCGGCCTCCCTCTGGAGGTTGCTGGACAGCGCCAGCTTGTAGCACCCGGCCTGGCGGCACTCGTCCATCGCGCGACGCATCATCGACCGCCCCACCCCTTGGCCCTGCCAGCGCGAAGCCACGATCACGTCTTCCACCACCCCCGACGGCGCCCCCAGGTGGCCCAGGTTGTCCATGATGAGCAGCTCGAAGGTGCCGATCACCTCGCTTCCCCGCGTGGCCACATACAGCGCGTAGCTCGGGTAGCGCCCCATGCGTTCCCAGATGCGCTCCGCCTGGCACAAGTCCAGCACGTGCTCGGGTCCGGGCTCGAGCTCGGCGTACAGGGCCAGGACGCCGGGCAGGTCGGCGCTGGTCGCCTTGCGTATCTCGATGGACAGCATATTCCCCCCTTCCCTACAGGATCCAATGACCTGTCCGGGCGAATGCTCGGGCTCCACCCCGATCTTGGCATCGAACGCCACGGGTGTCAAGCTCCGGCCAACCTTGCTGCAGGGCGAACTCATGGTGCAGCGAAGGAGAACGACCAGGCTGCGCGCTCTCAGTTGACAGCTGAGACCGCGCGGCAGACCTCGCGACGGCGCGCGGCCCTCCGGGTGTAAAGTGGAGCTTCACAGACGGAGCGCTCGCTGCTTGCGGGGCGGCCCGAACGGCACGGCGGCCGTGCGCTACCAGTTTACAGGGGCCCGGCCTGGCGGCAAGCAGACCCCCTCTCCCGCCGAGCTCCGATCGTCGAAATTCCTGCGATTGGCGGCTGCGAAGGCCTTCCGGGGCCATCCTGGAAATTCCTTCGACAGGATGGGCGCCGCGGAACAAACTGGCCTGGCGCCACCGGCCCCGGGGCCCAAAATTGGAGTGTACAAACATTGTACAGAGTGGGCCCCCGGTTGCCGGCGTGGCCCACGCCCATCCGCAGGGAAAGCCCTCGGTCGCAGCGTCCCTCATTCTGACCGCAGCGCCAATCTCGGGTCCGCGAGCCGGCCTGCGCCGCAGCGAGCCGCTGGCGACGAAGTCCCCGCAGGGGGAAAATCCGGCCTGCCCTCGGCGAATGGGCTCCCTGTTTCTGCAGTGGGCGGGACCGAGCGCCGTCCGGTGAGGGCAATGCACACCTCGGCCCGCTCCATGCTTGCCCATTATCGAGAAATCTGTCATAATAGTGTTAACACAGCAGATCTCCCATAGCAGCGTTAAAGCAGTGGCCGAACATCGCCGTGGCCTTGTGGACGGTGTTGGCTCCTGGTCGCGGTTCTCTGCGAGGTAGCGCTCAAGGTTAGCTGGTGGAGCTTGCCCGGCCGGGCTACCCACAATATCTCCCCATCCCTGTCTCGGCCTGGCAGCGTGACCACCAGGCTCGACACGTGCGCGTGTCCCGGGCCTTGACGATGATCGGGTTCGACGAGTGCGTGCGCTCCGGGCCTGGCCCAACCGTCGCTGGACATTGTCGAGGGTTCGGCCTATGAGCCTGCGCACCAAGAACCTCCTCGTGGTTGTCGCCGTCCTGGCCTGCCTGTTGGTCGTCGTCTCCGTCATATCGTCCCGGATCTTTTTCCAGAGCGCCGAGTTCATGGAAACCCATTTCATGATGGCCGACGTCAACCGCGCGATCTCATCGCTATCGGCGGACCTGGGCCGCCTGAACGCGACGGCCATGGACTGGGCGCAGTGGGACGAGACCTACGCGTTCGTGCAAGGCCGCGACCCCGCCTTCGTCAGCACGAACCTCGGCGACTCCACCATCACCGAGATCGGGGCCAACGTCATCCTGTTCTTCGATGCGGGCGGGCAGTTCGTCTATGGCAAGGCCGTCGATTTGCAATCCGATAAGGCGGTCCCAGTGTCGCCCGAATTGCTGGCCGACTTCGCGGCTCACCCGGAGACGCTCCAGCATCCCGGCCCGGCGGACGCGCGCGTGGGGCTGCTCGGCGTCCCCGGCGACCCGCTCCTGGTCGCCTCGCAGCCTATCTTGACCAGCCAGCGCCAGGGGCCGGTCCGCGGCACCGTGATCCTGGGACGCTACCTGGACGCGGCCGAGTTAGCGGCTCTTTCAGGACAAGATCAGACCAATCTCTCGTGTCTGTACCTGGACGATCCGGCGCTGCCTCCCGATTTCGGGCAGGCCCGGGACGCCTTGCTCTCGGCGCTGAAGCCGGGCACGGTCGAGACGATCCCTGACGCCCTCGCGGCCGCCGACGCCCGCGCGCCCTTCTCTCCACCGGCGAGCGCTACGTTTGCCCGCCCAGGGCCTGTTCGCCCCGTCTTCATTCAAGCCCTGGACTCCAGCACGCTCGCGGGCTACACGTCCTTGCAGGACATGACCGGGCACCCGGCCCTGCTACTTCGCGTCAGCACCCCCCGCCCCATCTACCAACAGGCCGGCAATGTCATCCGTTATGTGAATCTCGTGGTGCTGATCGCCGGCCTCGTCTTCGGGCTGATCATGCTCTTTGCCTTGCAGAAGACCGTGATCTCCCCTCTCACCCGGCTCAGCCGGGCGGTTGCGGGCATCGGCGCCAGCACCGACCCCTCGGCTCGCGTCTTGCTGGCCGGGCGGGACGAAGTGGGGCAACTGGCGACGTCCATGAACGGTATGCTGGGGGCGATCGAGCAGGCGCAGCGCGGCCGCCGGGAGACCGAGGAGCGCTTCGGCGCCACAGTCGAACAGGCGGCAGAGGGGATCTTCCTTTTCGACGCCCCAACCCGTCGCCTCATGCACGCCAACCGCGCCTTCCTCGCCCTGACGGGCCATTCCGCTGCCGAGATCCCTGACCTCACGCTCTACGACGTCGTCGCGGAGGATGCGGCCACGATCGATGCCCGCATGGGGCGGGTGCAGAGCGAAGGCCGTGTGCCGTTCGCCGAACGTCGCTACCGCTGCAAGGATGGCTCACTCATCGACGTCGAGTCGAGCGACTGCCTGATCAGCATCGAGGGGCAGCAGCTGGCCATCGGCTTCGCCCACGATATCTCTTTGCGCAAGCAGGCAGAAGAGGCCCTGCAGCGCTATGCCGACCGCCTGCTGCTGCTGCACGAGATAGACCGGGCCATACTGGCGTCGGCGCCACCCGAGCGCGTCGCTGACCTGGCCTTGCGCGCCCTCCTCAGGATCGTCCCCTATTGGATCGCCCACATAGCGGTCTTCGATGCCGAGATCACCGAGGCCAGGACCTTTGCCTCTCGGGGCGCAGGGCTAGAGCGCCTGCCTCAAGGGTTGCGCATCCTCCGTCCTACCTCGTACGGCGATCTCCAACGGGGCCAGACACGGGTGATCGACGATGTGGGCGCCGTCCCGAGCGTCCCGCCGACACTGCTGGAGCTTCGCGCTGCAGGCTTGCGCAGCTTCGTCGAGGTGCCGCTGCGCGACGAAGGCAAATTCTTCGGCGTGCTGCGCGTGGGCTCTGACCGTCCAGGCGCCTTCACCCCTGACCAGGTGGCCATCGCCCGCGAGCTCGCCGATCAGGTGGCCATCGCCGTCTCACAAAGCCGGCTCAGGGCCGAGGTGCAGGGCTACACGGCCGAGCTGGAGACGCGGGTGGCCCAGCGCACAGCTGAGCTTTCGGAGACGGCCGCCAGGCTGCAGGCCGCCAACGAGCGGCTCAAGTCCCTCGACGAGCTCAAGAGCCAGTTCGTGTCAAACGTCTCCCACGAGCTGCGCACCCCCCTGGCCAATATCAAGCTCTATTTGAGCCTGCTCAAACGGCAAGCCCGAAAAACACGACCGCTATATGGACACGCTCAAGCGTGAGGCGAACCTGCTGCACCGGCTGATCGAGGACCTGCTGCACCTGTCACGCCTGGATACGGGCAGGGTGCAGGTGAGCCTGGCCCAGGTTGACGTGAATGCCTTGCTCGGCACGCTCGCCAACGACCGCGCCGAGTTGCTGGCCGGCCGGGGCTTGAAGCTGGACCTCGCCTTCGAGCCCGGCCTGCCGCCGCTGCAGGCCGACGCCAGGATGGTCACCCAGGTGGTCACCAACCTGATGAGCAACGCCATGAACTACACGCCCTCCGGCGGCACGATCACGCTGCGCACGCAGTGCCGCGAAGAATCCGGCGCGCCCTGGGTGGGGCTCGCCGTGGCGGATACCGGCCCCGGCATCTCCGCCGAAGAGCAAGGGCGTCTTTTCGAGCGCTTCTTCCGTGGTGAGACCGCCGTGCAGAGCAAGGCGCCGGGCAGCGGGAGCAATTGGTG
>CAWEHT010000392.1:0-19242 GCA_963808455.1 uncultured Chloroflexia bacterium
GGCCGCAGAATCCCGAGCAGGTCACGTACCAGCACGGCGCGGCCTGGGCCGCCATGATCATAAACCTCGATACGTGGCTCGCGGAACCTCCAAGCTACGCCAGCAAAGTTTCGTTCAGGGGAGGCAGCGACATCGAGGCCGCCTTCAACTCATTTGCGGTCACAGGAAACTGGATGGCGGGCTACGCTTCCAATTTGAATTTGACGTACGGTAACTATTACGTGGACTACGGTGACTGCGAGGGCTGCCCCGTCACGCCCATCGACATCCACGGCCCCCTCTGGAATCCCCTGACCAGCGCACCGGACTGGTATCTCATGGACCAGCTGGTCGTAGCAAACAGCGCGACGGCTCGAACGCCGCTGCCGGAGATCTACGACGAGGGCGGCACCCTGGCGAAACAGTGGTACGTGCTGAGCCGCCGCAATTACGACCTGTACGGCGTGCGGGCTGACATCAGCGGGGCGATGACGCAGTGGGCCGCGTGCCAGTACGATGTTCAGATCGGGAAGACCCTGTGCAGAGACCAGCATCTGGACAACACGCCCAGCGCGGGCTGGTGGCAGCTTCAGACGGCCCTCAACGGTGACCCCGCCACCGCCGGGAGCCTGCCCTGGTCCACCGACATCGCCTGGACCAACTGAAGGAGGGCAGCATGAACCAGCGGGAAGGACGCAGGGCGGGGAAAGGGCTGCCGGCCCTGGGCACGTTGGTAGCAACGGCGTTGGCGGCGCTCGCCGTCGCCTTCCTGCTCCTGGGCGGGTTCGCGACGCCCCAACGGGGTGCCTCCACCGCCGCTGTATCGCCCCCGGGCACCCCGGCCCCAGTGACCGGCACGCTTACCCCGGCGCCCGGAAGGACCGCGACTGCCGACGCGATCCTGCGCGCGATCATGGGGGGCGGGGTGCCGACCATGCGCGCGCGATATGGGTGATGCGTCGGCAGACCGAGGAGGCGTGGCTGAGTGCAACGCCCTTCATGTGGCCCCCTGGCACACGTAAGCCGACGCCCAGGGAACGGGCCCCTGGCACACCCGAGCCGACCGTCTTCCATGTCAATCCGGAGCTGGATACGGCTTCGGGCGCGGGCTACCTCACGGGCGGGGCGATGGGGTCGCTTCCGGGGATGGAGTTCTACGGCATCAACTGCTGGTATGTCGATAGCGAGGGCGGGCGCGTGCGCACGAAACTGTGCGCGGGCGCCTTCCGCGAGAATCCGATGTCGGACTTTAGCGACGTCTCGCAGGGTGGTCTTGACGTGACGGTATGGGCCATGACGACGCAGGATGGCGTTACATTCGCGGAGGGACAGCCAGGCGGCGGCGACTATAGCACGCCGACGAAGCACGGGCCGGTAACTATACTTGGCGCGGTGAGTGAACGCCTGACGCTTCAGGCCGCCGACGGCATCACTTTCTACTTCGACGTGCCGACCCGCCAGTTCGTGCCGTCGCTGGACACGACCGTCACGCCTGCGCCGTCGGCGACCGGCCCCGAATCGCCGCTGCCGACAGGGACGCCCGTTCCGTGAGCGGAGCGAGCCTTGGTTAAAAGCTGGCACTCTGTGGCGAACAGCTACCGCAATGGCGCCCTGCTGACTGCACAGCTGGTCAGCAAGCAGGCACTGATACAATGGGCGGCACATGGCGTTATGTGCCGCCCATTATGTTTATCGCTCGTCAATGGTTTCAAAATTGCAACAGCCATGGTAGAATGGGTTCGCTCAGGCGGAGACCGATCGGCAAACGCCGCCCGGAACTGACCCGCACCTGCGACGCGCGCATGTGAAGCCGCCCACCGCAGCGAGTCGCAAAAGACGACCGCTCCGAGCCAAGAACGAGTTTACAAAGAGGCTCCAGCAGGGAGGCACGAACGAAGCACTTCGAATCCGGCTGGCCGAGCTCAGATGGCTTGCAGCTCTTTGCTCAGGGTTGGGAGCCGGAAGGAGAGACCAGGGCGGTCGTCTGCCTGGTCCATGGGCTGGGCGAGCACAGTGGGCGGTACGCGCATGTCGCAGCAGCCCTGACGGGAACTGGCTACGCTCTGCTGGCTTTTGACCTGCGCGGCCACGGCCGATCCGAGGGCCGGCGTGGGCATGTGCCGGGCTGGGACGCGCTGTTGTCCGACATCGACTGCTTTCTCGATCAGGCAGAGGCGCGCTTCGCGGCGGGCGAGCTTTCTCTACGGCCACAGCCTGGGCGGGAGCCTGGTGCTCAGCTACGTGCTGCGCCGCCGGCCAAGGCTTGCGGGCGCGATTGTTACGAGCCCGGCGTTGCGCCCGGCGTTCGAGCCGGCGCGTTGGAGGGTCGCCCTCGGGAAAGGGCTCTGCCGCGTGCAGCCGGGCCTGTTGATGTCGAATGGGCTGGACCGCAACGGCCTGAGCCACGATCCGGCCGTTGCCCGCGCGTACGCCGGCGACCCGCTGGTCCACGACCGGCTATCGGCTCGCCTGGGGGTCAACCTGCTCGCTTACGGGCGGGAGGCGCTGGGGGACGCCGCGCAGCTGCCGCTGCCCCTGTTGCTGATGCACGGGAACGCCGACCCGATCTGTTCTTTCGCTGCCAGCCGCGAGTTCGCGGAGAAGGCATCTCCGACTGGGAGATGCACGTTCAAGGAATGGGATGGCCTGTATCACGAGCTGCACAACGAGCTGCAACAGGGCGAGGTGATGCATACGATGATCGCCTGGCTCGATGCGCATCTGCCGGTTTCTGGACCACGATCCCTCCTTCGAAAGGCCGACGGGCGCGAGGGGCGTTCGGGCCACGCAGCCACGAAGGCTCGCGAAACGCAAGAAGCGCGCAGACCAGGAAGCAGGAAGAAGCGAAGATGACAGCGCGTCTTGGAGGGCCTATGGTATTGACCGTACGCCAGCGGGGCCAGCTGCTGCTGGCGCACAGCGATCAGCCGGTCGAACGATGTGGTGGCGACCATCTGGTTCGATCAGACGGAGGGCGGCATCCGGTGGGGAGGCATCGTCGAGCCACAGGTGGCCGCGCCCATCCTGCACGCACAGGTGCTGGCGGGCCAGGTGCGCTACCGGCTGCAGCTCGAAGACGGGCGGATGGGCGCCGTGGAGCTCGGTCTTTCGGAGTTCGAGGCGGACGGCCAACGCCCGTTGACGTTCGCCGGCATCGGCCGTCTTCCGCGGACGGAGGCACGACATGGCTGACCTGGGTGTGGAGATCTGCGGTCTGCGACTGCGCAATCCGGTGATCCCGGCTGCCGGGCCCAACGTCCGCGACGGCAAGCGTGTCATCAAGGCCATTCAGGGCGGCGCCGGCGCGGCACTCAGCAAGACGATCTCAGTCGACGCCGCGCCTGTGCCCATGCCGCATATGGCCGAAGTGCGGGGTGGGTTCATCAACACCAAGCTGTGGTCAGAGCTGCCACCGGAACGTTGGTTCGCCGGCGAGTTTGCGCTTTGCCGGCAGGCTGCCGACGAGGCGGGCATCCCGTTGATCTGTTCGCTGGGCTACACCGGCACGGAAATCGGCCAGCTGGCGCCGAAGATGAACGGCATCGCCGACACGCTGGAGCTAAGCACGCATTATCTGGGCGAGGACCCACGCCCGATGATCGAAGCCATCGACGCGGCGAAGGGTGCTTTTCATGGCCCGGTTTTCGTCAAGATGAGCCCGTTGGGCCGCGAGATGCGGGCGGCGGCCATGGCGGCCAAGGACGCCGGCGCAGACGGCATCGTCGCCACCAACTCGTTCGGGCCCACGCTGGGGTTCGACGTCGAGACCGGCTTTCCGCTATTGGGCGGCGACAACAGCTACGGCTGGCTGAGCGGCCCAGCTCTCAAGCCGTTGAGCCTGCGCTGTGTGTATGATATCGCGGCCACGGTGGACCTGCCGGTGATCGGCGTCGGCGGCATCAGCCGCGGGCTGGACGTAATCGAGTTCATGATGGCCGGCGCCTGGGCAGTGGGGGTATGCACGGCGGCCATCATGCGCGGCCATGAGGTCTACGGCAAGATTGCCGAGGAGGTCGGTGCCTGGCTCGACGCGCACGGCTATGCCGGCGTCAACCGAGATCCGCGGGTTAGCGCAGAAGCGGCGGGCCCGCGAGTCGCCCCAGGGGCCGTTGGCCGCAGCGAGGTGTGTCGTCATGGCAGATATGCGGGTGGAAGTTGCCGGGTTGCGCCTGCGGAACCCTGTCTTGCCGGGCGCCGGCCCGGTGATCGAAGATGGGGTGGGCGCCGCAGCGGTGGCGGCAGGCGCCGGAGGGCTGGTCACGCGCACGGTGTCGCTGCTGCCTGCGCCCAGGCCCGCGCCGTATCTCGAGGTGCGCGGCGGCTACCTCAACGCTCCGGGCTGGTCGGAGCTGCCGCTGGCGCAGTGGCTGGCGACCGAGTATCCACAGGCTCGCGCCGCCGCCGATGCGGCCGGCATCCCCTTGATCGCCAGCATCGGCTACACGGCGGATGAGGTCGCCCAGCTCGTGCCTCAGATCGAGCGCTTTGCCGACGCTTTCGAGCTCAGCGCCATGCACGGCGAGCTGGCCTGGACCACCGACCCTTGGACAGCAGCCGGCGAGATGCGCCGCCGTGCCGCCTCATCGGGGCGCGATCCGGCGCCGTTGTTGGCGGCAATCCATGCAGCAAAGGCAGCCACCCGGAAGCCGCTATTCGTCAAGGTGAATCCCCTGGGCGGCGGCGAGATGGCCGAAGTGGCGCGGCAAATCGCGGCCGCTGGCGCCGACGGCATCACGGCCACCAACGCCTACGGTCCGGTGATGGCCATCGAAGCCGAGACCGCTGAGCCGGCCCTGGCCGCGCCCGAGGGCTACGGCTGGCTTTCCGGCCCGGCCCTGAAGCCGCTGGCCTTGCGCTGCGTTTTCGATATCGCGGTGGCGGTCAACATCCCTGTGATCGGTTCCGGCGGCATCGGCTGGCCGGAAGACGCCGTCGAGTATCTCATGGCAGGGGCCTGCGCGGTGCAGGTGACCAGCGCGGCGCTGAAAAGCGGCCCGGGCTTCTACGGCCACCTGGCCAGGCGCCTGGAGAAATGGCTGGACGCCCACGGCTACAGCTCGGTCGCCGAGGTCCAGCGGGCCGGCATCCGGCGCTGGGAATCGCTGCAGCCCCACCGCTTCTCCGTGCCGGTCCTCTACGATGCCTCCGACTGCATCGGTTGCCGCCTGTGCGAGCTGAGCTGCCATTACGATGCCATCTACATGGTGCCGGGAGCCAACAAGGCCGGCGGCGACGAGATAGCCGAATTCAACGCCGACCGGTGCTTCGGCTGCGGCCTGTGTGTCGTGCGTTGCCCGACCGATGCCCTGTTGCTGCCGATGCTGGGCTGGGATGGCATCTACTTGCATCCCAAGAAGCTGGAGCCGGCTCGGCCAGGGAGCGGCTCGATCAAGACGACGGAGTAGAGAATAGGGAATAACGCCTGCTCCCTACCCCCTATTCCCTGAGGTGCGCTGATGTGGCATGACTATTATGCTCCTGCCTCTGTGCCGGAAGCGTTGGAGCAGCTGGCGCGTTTTGGCGCTGGCTGCCGCGTGATGGCGGGTGGCACGGATTTGAGACTCGAGATCGAGAGGGGCGTTCGCCGGCCGGAGAGCGTGATCGACATCTCGCGGATCGCCGGGCTCGACTCCATCGAGCTGGGTGACGATGGTATCGCCCTGGGGCCGCTGGCGACCCACAACCAGGTCGCGGGCGCGCCGGCCGTGGCCGCGCAGGCTTTCCCGCTTGCGCGCGCCTGCTGGCAGGTAGGCGCCCCCCAGATCCGCAACCGCGGGACGGTTGCAGGCAACCTGATCACGGCCAGCCCGGCGAACGATACCATCACGCCGCTGTGGGCTATGGATGCGGCGATCACCCTGGCCAGCCAGGCACGCGGCCGGCGCACGTTGCGCTGCGACCAGTTCTTCCTCGGCGTGCGCCGCACGGCGCTGGCGCCTGACGAGCTGTTGACCCGCATCACCGTGCCGGTCCTCGGGCCCAACGCGCGGGGCACCTTCGTTAAGCTGGGGCTGCGCCAGGCGCAGGCCATCAGCCTGGTGAACGCGGCCGCCGTGCTCGAGTTCGCCGGAGCGCCCGGACCGGCAACCCCCGTGGCCAGGGCGCGCATCGCCCTGGGCGCCGTCGCGCCCACCATCGTGCGCTGCGCGGAGGCCGAGGCCTATCTGGCCGGCAAGACGCTCGATGCCCCGATCGTGGCGTGGGCGGCCGAGCTGGCCGCAGCGGCTGCCCGGCCCATCTCCGACATCCGTGCGGGGGCCGAGTATCGCCGCGACATGGCGCGGGTCCTGGTCGGCCGTGCCCTGCGCCAGCTGCGCGATGGCGGCGAGCGGGCCGGCTGGCCCGCCCGGCCAGTGATGCTGTGGGGTGCCGGCGACGGCCACTTCCCTGCCGGTGGCCCCAGCCGCGCCGACGCTGCCGGCGATGGCCACCCGATCAGGCTGAAAGTGAACGGGCGGCCGCTCCAGTTGGCCGGCGCGCGATGGCAAGACGCTGTTACGCGCCTTGCGTGAGGACGCCGGGCTGACCGGCACCAAGGAAGGCTGCGCCGAGGGTGAGTGCGGGGCATGCACCGTCTGGCTGGACGGCATTGCGGTCATGAGCTGCCTGGTCCCTGCCGAACGCGGCCGACGGCTGCGAGGTGACGACGGTCGAAGGCTTGGCCCGGCCGGCAGACGATCGTCTCGTGGCCCTGGCGGAACGGGAGGATGACTCGTCGCTTCAGGCCCTGCGCCAGAACCTGCACCCCGTCCAGGCGGCCTTCGTGGAAGCCGCGGCCGTGCAGTGTGGCTATTGCACCCCGGGCTTCCTGATGTCGGCCGCCAGCTTGCTGGACGAGGTGCCGCGGCCCACCACGGAGCAAGTGAAGGAGGCCCTCACCGGCAACCTCTGCCGCTGCACCGGGTATTATAAGATCATCGAGGCCATCGAGTGCGCAGAATCTCCATCAGGATGAAACGATGCCGTCGAATGCATGCTCCGTCATCGGCCGGAACGCGCCGCGTGTCGACGTGCCGGCCAAGGTAACGGGCCAAGGCGCTCTATCCGGGCGACATTGCCATGCCCGGCATGCTGTTCATGGCGACCCTTTTTGCCGGGCGCCCGCACGTGGTGCGGGCCATCGACACGGCGGCCGCCGGGGCCGCCCCGGGCGTCGTGGCCACCTTCACGGCCGGGGATGTGCCTGTCAACGAATACGGGCTCCAGGTGCGCGACCAGCCGGTCTTGTGCGGGCCAGGGTCGGCCAAGCCCGGCAGCGACGTCGTGCGGTTCGTGGGCGACCAGGTGGCCCTGGTGGTGGCCGAGACGGAAGCGCAGGCGCTCGCGGGCGCTGGGAATGATCCGGATCGAATGGGAAGACTTGCCGCTGGTGCTCGACCCGGAAGCGGCCATGCAGCCCGGGGCGTGCCAGCTCCATCCGGATGCGCCCGGCAATATCACCTACCAGTATCGCATCCGCAAGGGAGACGCCGCGGCCGCGCTCGGCGCAGGCGGCCGATGTCGTGGTGGAAGGCGTCTATGAGACACCGGTGCAGGAGCATGCCTATCTCCAGCCGGAAGCCGGCATCGCCTATCTCGACGCCGAGGGCCGGATCACCGTCGAGGTGGCCGGGCAGTGGACGCACGTGGACGCCGAGCAGATCGCGGACGCCCTGGATTTGCCCAAGGAGCAGGTGCGGGTGATCTACCCGGCCATCGGCGGCGCGTTCGGGGGCCGCGAAGATATGTCGGTCCAGATCACGCTGGCGCTCTGCGGCTGGCGGCTGGCGCAGCGCGGCATCAGGCGGCCCGTGCGCACCCAGTGGAGCCGGGAAGAATCCATCGTCGGCCACGGCAAGCGGCACGCGATGAAGATCCGGACGCGCTGGGGCGCCAGGCGTGATGGGACGTTGGTGGCGGCCGAGGTGAACGTGATCGCCGACGGCGGCGCCTATGGTTACACCAGCAACAAGGTGCTTGGGAACACCACCCTGACGTGCACAGGGCCGTATGAGATCCCACACGTGGCCGTGGACACCTATGCCATCTACACCAACAACGTGCCTGGGGCGGCCTTCCGCGGCTTTGGCGGGCCGCAGGGCCATTTCGCCGCCGAGAGCCAGATGGACAGGCTCGCCGAGGCGCTGGACATGGACCCGGTCGAGCTGCGCTTGAAAAACATCCTGACCGGCGAAAAGCTGCTGACGGTGGGCACGCCGATCCCGGGCGGCGTGGGGCTGACCCAGACGGTGCTGGCGGCCGCCCGGGCGGCCGGATGGACCCAGGGGGAGGACGGCCGCTGGCACAAGCCTGCCATCACGAGCACACCACCCGATGTCACCCTGAGCGAGTATGCCACACAACCTTCCGAACAAGACCTGTCCAGCGATGGGTCCGTTCTGCCGGCGCCGGCCGAAACGGATGCTTCGCTGGCCCCACGCCGCGGCCACGGTCGTCCCTCCGACCCGCTCAGCATGACAATGGACGGGTCTCAGGCCGCTGCCGGGGATTCTCGTTCGACGATCCGCCGCGGCATTGGCTTCGCCTGCGGCTTCAAGAATGTGGGCTTCAGCTTTGGCTATCAGGAACACAGCTACGCGCGCGTCGAGCTGCGCGGCGCGGCAGCTATCGAGCGGGCGGTTGTCTATTACGCCGGCGCCGACGTAGGCCAGGGCAACCACACGGTCGTGGCCCAGGTGGCCGCCGAAAGCCTGGGCGTGCCCTTCGGGTGTGTGCAGGTGGTGGCCTCCGACACGGCGCAGATGGGCGATGCAGGCAGCGCCTCGGCTTCGCGCCTGACGTACATGTCGGGCAACGCCGTGCGCGGCGCGGCCGAGCGGGCCCTGGTTGCGTGGCGCGCCGAAGAGCGCCCCGCCGTTGGGGAGTACGTCTATCTGGCGCCCAAGACCACCAGGATGGACCACGATACCGGCTATGGGATGCCGAACTTCGCCTACGGCTACGCGGCACAGGCCGTTCAGGTTGCCGTGGACACGGAGACGGGCCAGGTGCACATCGAGCGCTTCATCTGCGCCGACGACGTCGGCCAGGCCATCAACCCGCAGCAGGTGACCGGCCAGATCGAGGGTGCCGTCGTACAGGCGCTCGGCTACACGCTGCTGGAGAACTTCAAGACCCGAGAAGGCCAGGTCCTCACCGACCGCCTGAGCACTTACCTGATCCCAACCGTCCTCGACGTGCCGGAGCGGCTCGAATCCATCATCGTCGAAGTGCCCGACCCCAACGGTCCCTTCGGCGCGCGCGGGATGGGCGAAATGCCCTATCTGCCTGCGGCGGCGGCCGTGGCCAACGCCGTCTACGACGCCACCGGCGTGCGCTTCAGCGACTTCCCGCTGACGCCGGAACGCGTGTGGCAGGGTTTGCGAGACACTGATAGGCCGAAATCACCGCCAGCACCCAGGGCAGCGTGATCGCGTAGGCCGCCAGGACGTCGCTGGGGTAGTGCACCTCGAGGTACATGCGGCTGGCGCCCACCAGCAAGATCCAGGCGGCTGCCGCGCAGTACAACCAAAAACGGTACCGCAGCGCGACGCGCCTGGCCAACAGGTAGGCCAGCGTGCCGTAGAGGGCTAGCGCGGCCTGGGAGTGGCCGCTGGGGAAACTATAGCCCAGCGCATGCACGAGGGCCGGGTGCAGCGTGGGCCGGGCCCGCTCGAAGATCGCTTTGGCGGTCAGGTTGAGCGCAAAGGCGCCGGCCAGGGCCACGATTGGCGCCAGAGCGTCGGCGCGTGCGGTGCGCCACCACCCCAGCCCCAGCAGGAGCGCCAACGGGCCGGCGAAAGGCACCGCGGCGGAAGCCGTGATGGCCTCCATAACGCGTGTCAGGGCCGGAGATTCGACGGCGAACAGGGCGTTCAGGATGGCCTGATCGAACGAGAAGGCCTGGTGCAGATAGACTTCGCGCGCCAGGCCGGCAAAAGCGCCCAACGCGAGGCCGGCCACGAGCAGGCCGGCGATCAGTGGCCATCCAAGCTTCAGGCAGCCGCGCGACCACTTCATGCGGTTTCCTGCCGATCTGCAAAGGGCTCGTCTTGCGCCGGATCCGTCCGAGGGAGGCCAACTCGATGGCGCCGGCGAGCCGCATCGAGCAGGCGCGGCATGGCCACGCTATAGCACCAGTAGAGGAGCCGCCGCGCCGGGTAGTCGTAGGCGCCGATGCCCGGCACGAAATCCCCGCCGAATCCTTCCTTGAAGCGATAGACGCCCCACATGGGGTCGCTTTCGGCCAACGCGTCGGGCGCGCCCCACCAATCGTAGCGGGCGCAGCCCGCCGCCCTGGCCCAGCGCATGGCTGCCCACTGCAAGGCGTGATTCGGCATCGACCCCCGCGAGCGCGCTGTGGACGCGCCGTAGAAGTACCAGGCCGTCGGCCCGAAGCGAAACAGGATGAGGCCCGCAACGGGCGTGCCCTCCACCTCGGCCAGCAGCAGGTGCGCGAGCCCGCGGGCGAGAAAGGGCTCCCAGATCGCCTGGTAGTAGGCGTAGGGGCGCACCAGGAAGCCGTCGCGGCCGCCGGTCTCCAGGTACATGATGTAGAAGGCCGGCAGGTCGGCGCCCGTGCCGGCGCGCACGGTCACCCCGCGGCGCTCGGCAAGCCGGATGTTGTAGCGCCACTTGGGCCGCATGGCGGCCAGCAGGGCATCCTCAGGCTGGCTCAGATCGCTGACCACCGTGTTGCGAAACTGGATCTGCTCGGCCGAGGGGCGCCACCCACGGCTCGTCAGGGCCTCACGCACTGCCTGAGCCCTCGCGTCGCCGCCCACATCCGGGTTGACCTTGACAAAGATGGCGCCGGCCCGGCGCGGCGTGGCTCTCCAGCGCGGCCAGGACGGACCCGGCCAGGGAGAGATCCGTCCAGTCGAGGATCGGGCCTCTTGGAACATAGGCCACAGCAGGGAGCAGGCCGGGCAACCCAAAGGGAGACCATGTGGTCCCCGGCAAGCCACCCAGCCGTCGCACCAACATCGCCGCGGCCGCGGCCGGGCGACCCTCGCGCGTCCACAGCCAGCGCACGGCGCGCCAGCCCGTCTGGGCCTTCGTTTCGCCCCACGCCCAGGATTGCAGGATGTGCGGGCAGGGCAGCTGCAACAGCGCAGCATCCCACGCCTGTGGGTCGCAGATCTCGTTGAAGACCGGCTCGGCCATGCCTGTCCTTTCCAGAGCCCCTGCCGATATTCGCGGCTCGGCCACGGCGAGGGGCTCCTGCTAAGCGCCCGTGAAGGAATAACTTCCCGAACCTGTCATCCTGAGTTTTCTATCGCGCCGAACGGGATGCGGCTACGCAAGCCCCCCAATGTCATGCTGAGTTTTCCATCCCGCCGGGCGGGATGCGTCTACGCAAGAAACTCCTGGACTGTCATTCTGAGCGGCCGTACCCACAAAGCCTGTCAACGGCGCGCCACAGCGAAGAATCCGTATCGGGGGTTTCTAGGCAGGCCGACTCCCTGACCGCTCTTGACGAGCCGGCGTGGCAGGCCGAAGCATCCGTTCCGGGAGTCCCGCGACGGATTCTCCCCCTGCGGGGACTTCGTCGCTGTGACCCTCCGCGGCGTGAGTCTTCTCGTCCACCCGCACGGGTACGGGCCAGGCCTGCACGTTCTCCAGGCAAGCTTATCACTCCTCCGGCTTCGGCACCCCGGCAGTTTCCCCCCCGTTGACAGGCAAGATGGCACCGGTGATGTAGCTGGCTGCATCGCTGGCCAGGAAGACCACCAACGCGTTGACGTCATCCACCGTCCCCACTCGACGCAGGGGTATGCCGGCGACGATGCGCTCGACCATCGCGGGAGGAATTTCCCCCTCGCCGTACAGGCGTTCGACGCCGATGACACCCGGGACTATCGCGTTGACCCTAATGCGGTCGTGTGCGGCCTCCAGGGCCGCACAACGTGTCAGGCCGATGACGCCATGCTTCGCCGCCACATACGCAGACATACCATGGCCATATCCCTGCAGACCGGCCGGGCTTGCTGTGTTGATGATGCTGCCACCTGCGCCGCGCATCGCACGCATTTCGTGCTTGAGAGAGTAGAAAACGCTGGCCAGGTTGAGTGCGATTGTGTCGGCGAAGGCCTGAGCGCTCAGCGTCTCGAGAGGTTCGAACGGGGGCATTCCGCCCGCGTTGTTGAAGGCAATGTCCAGGCGCGCGAACTCGCTTACCGTATACTCGATCAGGTGAGCGACCTGTGTCTCATCTGTCACGTCGGTCCGCATGAAGCGCGCCTCATGGCCCTGGGCACGGATAGCGCCGGCGACCTCCTCACCTCGTTCCGCCCGCCGGCCGGCCACGACGACGGCCGCGCCTGCTGCCGCGAGCGCCCGAGCCGCAGCCGCACCGATGCCCGACGTCGAGCCGGTTACGAGAGCAACCTTGCCGTCCAAAAGGCCCATCAGAGGCTCCTCCCCAGGACAAACTCGCCCTTGATACCGATGCACGTGAGCCTTCAGCCTCGTCTTCAGCGCCGGCCTCTTCAGAAGGCTAAAGCTCGCCCTTGATGTCGATGCACGTGAGCATCGCCGGCGGGCATAGGGCCCCTGGCTACAGGGCCTCGGATCGGGGCTTCCGGTTGGACCAACGCAGCCCAAGCCGGTAGGCAGCGTAGCCGGGCGGCGAGAGCGGGAGATCCCAGGCGCCCGTAAAGCGCACCACCTGCCCCCCGAAGCCTTGTTTGAAGCGGTAGACCCCCCAAAGGCCTTCGTGGCCCCAGCTTTCAGGGTCTGCGAAGGCCTCTGGGCTGGCCCCGACTTCGTCGGGGATGCCCCACAGATCGTAATAAAGGCAGCCACGCGCCCTCGCCCACCGGATGGCGGCCCACTGCAGGGCGTGGTTGGGCATCAGGCTGCGACCGTCGGCGGCGGACGCGCCCCACATGTACCACGCGTGCGCGCCCAAGGCGAAGACGGCGATGGCCGCCAGCATCCGGCCCTCATGCTCGGCGATGAGCCACTCGGCCAGGCCGGCGGGCACGAAGAGCCGCGTGGCCGCCTCGTAGTAGTCCGGGCTGTGCACGGCAAATCCGTCGCGCTCCCCGTCCTGGCCAGCAGGCCCTGGATGCCTGGAAGATCGCCCGCGGTGCCGGGGCGCACACAGACGCCCTTCTTCTCGGCAAGGCGGATGTTATAGCGCCACTTGGGCTTCATGCGCGCCAGCAGCGCCTCTTCGCCGGCGCTGAGATCGATCACGATCGTGCTGAGCGGCTGCACCCGCTGCACGCTCGGCCGGAAACCCAGGGCGCACAGTTGTGAGCCCAGCTCGGGCGCAGCGGGCAGGTCGGGCTCGATCTTGAGCACAGCAGCCCGCTGCCGCCGGCAAACGCGGCGTAGCTCTGCCAGCAAGGCGCCGGCCTGCGCGGCGTCCGCAAAATCGGCGAGCGGGCCTTTGGGGATATAGGCCAGGGCCTGGCCCCACGGCAGCCTGCGGAAAAGCACGCTGGCCCCGGCCACGATCGGGGCGCCGGGGCCGAGGCCCTCTGACACCACGGCCCGCCCCGCGTCCCAGCCGAATCCCTGCTTCAACCGGGCCCAGCGGCTGGTCTGCAAGATGTGACCGCTCGGGTGAGCGGCGACGAAGGCATCCCATGCCTCCTCGGTGGGCGACGGTCTGGTCTCGAGCATGGCAGCGATTATACACTTGGCGGGGAAGGTCAGACAATATTGCTTCGGCGATGCGCTTGACGTGATGGCGGGCCTGGGTTACATTATCGTACCGTGCCACGGCTGGACCACATACATCTATCGATGGCAGGTTCAAGGGATGCAAGGGTTCCTTATCTACGGTTGGCGCGAAGTGCTGGCGCGCATCTTCGCCGGTTGCGATGCACAATCCGGGTTGACGCCCGAGTGGCTGGTCAACCCCGATACCGGCCGGCGGCTCAAGCTGGATTATCTGTATCCGGAGATCGGCGTGGCCGTCCGCTTTGTCGGCCTGGAAGGAACGGCGCGCAAGCGCCGCAAGAGTGATGATGAAGCGGCGGCGGACGAGGCCCGCGAGGATCAGCGGGCGGCCGTCTGCCTGGAGCACGGCATCGTGCTGTTGAGCATCAATCCCGACGGCGACCCACGCGAGGCCCTGCGCGCGATGGAGATGGGCCTGGCGCGGGCGACCTCGCGCATGGCGCTCGGCAAGTCGTCGGCGGCCGCCAAGCAGCGCGGGATGCGCCTGCTCAGCCAGGCAAGGCTCCATGCCGGCGAGTTCACCACGCGCCTCACCCGCCCGGAAGCTTTGCGGAACTACGCTGAATTATGGTGGGACCGCGAGGCGGCCCTGGTCGCCGAGGCCGGCAAGCCTATGGCGCCGGCCGGGACGGCCCCGCCGGGCCGTGCGCCGGCGCCCCGCTACGCGATCGGGATGGATGTCGTTCATGAGCGCTTCGGGCCAGGCCAGGTGACGGCGGTGCAGCCCGACGGTGACGACCTGGCCGTGACCGTCAGCTTCGCCGGCGCCGAGCGCACCTTCCTGGCCAGCCTGGTGGGGGCCAAGCTGCGAATCGGCTGATATTTCATTACCCAGAGGACAAAGATGTCTACATTGCTCGTCAAGAATGCCGCGCTGCTGATCACGATGGATGGCGAGCGGCGCCAGAATCCGCGATGGCGGGTTGTTCGTCGCGCGAGGGGGTCATCGAGCAGGTCGGGGCGACGGGCGACCTGCCCGCCGAGGCAGATCGCGTGCTCGATGCGGGCGGCATGGCGCTGCTGCCGGGCCTCGTCAACACGCACCATCACCTCTACCAGACGCTCACGCGCTGCGTGGCCCAGGATTCGGTGCTTTTCGACTGGCTGACCACGCTCTATCCGATATGGGCCGGTCTGACCCCAGAGATGGCCTACGTCTCCGCGAAGGTGGGGCTGGCCGAGCTGATGCTTTCCGGGTGCACCACGTCCAGCGACCACCTCTACATTTACCCGAACGGCGTGCGCATCGACGACGAGATCCAGGCCGCGGTCGAGCTGGGCATCCGCTTCCACGCCACGCGCGGCAGCATAAGCCTCGGGCGCTCGCGGGGTGGCCTGCCACCGGACAGCATGACGGAAGACGAAGGGTTCATCCTGCGCGAGAGCCGGCGGGCGATCGAGCAGTTCCATCAGGCGCAGCGCTTCGGCATGGTGCGGGTGGCGTTGGCCCCTTGCTCGCCTTTCAGCGTCACGGCCGATCTGCTGCGTGAGAGCGCCATCCTGGCCCGCTCCTATGGCGTGCGCCTGCACACGCATCTGGCCGAGACTCGCGACGAGGAGCAGTTCTGCCTCGAGAAGTTCGGCGCCCGCCCGGCCGAATATCTCGAATCGCTGGGCTGGATGGGGCCCGACGTCTGGCACGCCCATTGCGTGCACCTGAGCCCGGCCGAGGTGGCCCTGTTCGCGCGCAGCGGGAGCGGCGTGGCCCACTGCCCGTCGAGCAACATGCGCCTGGCTTCCGGCATCGCCCCGGTGCGCGCCTTGCGCGATGCCGGCGCCCATGTCGGGCTGGGAGTGGACGGGTCGGCCAGCAACGACTGCAGCCATATGCTGGCCGAGGTGCGCCAGTGCCTCTTGCTGCAACGCGTCAACGGTGACCCCGCGGCCATGGGCGCCGCCGAAGCGCTGGAGATCGCCACCCTGGGCGGCGCCGCGGTGTTGGGCCGCGATGATATCGGTGCCCTCGCCCCCGGCATGGCCGCCGATTTCATCGGCTACCGCCTGGACCGCCTCGCTTTCGCCGGCGCTCTCCATGACCCGCTGGCAGCTCTGATCTTCTGCCGGCCGCCCCAGGTTGACTTGAGCGTGATCGACGGCAAGATCCGCGTGCAGGACGGTTGCATCGCCGGCCTGGATCTGGCGGCGCTCGTCCACCGGCACGACCGGCTCAGCCGCGATTTGCTCGACGGTTGACAGAATCGCAACCCGGTGTTATCATCGCCTCTGACGCGGTGCGTCACACCGCTGATATCGAGAGCAGCCCAAGGAGGCGCACATGGCAGCGGATACCGATGTGAGGCAGAAAGTGTGTGTGGCAAGCCAGCAGACGCGCGCGGCGGCACAGAGCGTGGCCGACCTGGCGCATGCCTTCATGCTCGTGGGCATCGGGGCCGTGGCCCTGACCAAAGACGAGAGCAAGGCCCTGGTTGACAAGCTCGTTGAGCGCGGGTCCGTCGCCGAACAGGAAGCGCTCAAAACGGTGGCTGACCTGGGCAGGCGCTCCAGGATGGAGGGAGACAGGGCCGCATAGAGAAACGGATCGAGGCAGTCCTGTCCCGCATGAGTATCCCATCGTGGGAAGAGGTCACCAGGCTAAACGATAGGATCACGGCCATATCGGCCAGGGTCGAAGCCCTGGCCGCCGAGCAGGGAAACAAGCCGAATTGATCCCTGCCTCAGGGGATCAGTTTGAGCTCACGCAGCACGACAGGATAGAGGGCTTCAATACGGCCGAAGAGGTCGGCCAGGCTCAGGGCCCGCAGCATCGACCCATCCAGCCGGCACTGGCCGCTGAAAAAGGCGTCCTGGAGCCCGGTCTCGCCCATCCATATCTTATGTAGCACATCCATGCGGGCGTGGAGCACGAGGTCAGGGCGGCTGGCATCGGCGCCGCACGTGAAGTGAGGTGGTTGCGACCTGGCATCCAGCGTGAACTGAGCCGGCGGATCGCTGATTTCGAGGCGCAGCACCAGGTTGCTGCGCCTCAGCTCGCTCATGGCCTCGAGGTCGGCCATGCTCCTCTTGAAAAGCTCCGACATGACTTCGCACACCGTCGAGGTGTCAGGGTAAAGGGCCACGTTGCTCCGCTTTCTTTGATTTCAGGAATGGATAAAGATAGCAGCCGATGCAAGGGCCGAGGATCACGGCTCCGCCCGGAAGGGTGTGCCCGCCAGATACTCGGCCAGGGTGCCGGCGCGCCGATCGCGCTCCGATAGGGTCGGCTCGGCGATGGGCCAAGGGAGCTGGAGCTGCGGGTCGCACCAAAGGATGCCCCGCTCGTGCTGGGGGCTGTAAACGCGGCTGGTTTTGTACAGCACCTCTGCCTCGTCGCTAAGCACGCAGAAACCATGCGCGAAACCCTCAGGGATGAGGAGCTGCCGGTAGTTCTCGGCGCTCAGCTCCGCGCCATACCATGCGCCGAAGGTCGGCGAGCCGGCGCGGATGTTGACGGCCACATCCCAGATGACGCCCCGGATGACGCGAACCAGCTTGACCTGCGCGGCCGGGGGCAGCTGGAAGTGCAGGCCGCGCAGCGTGCCGCGCACCGAGCGCGAGTGGTTGTCTTGCACGAAAACCGTGTCGATGCCCTGGGCGTGGAACCCTTCCTGGTTGTAGCTTTCGAGGAAGAAACCGCGTGCATCGCTAAACACGCGCGGCGTGATGACGAGCACGCCCGGAAGGCTGGTTGTCTCGATCTGCATGGTCCTGAGGCACTCCTTTAGATCAGGTTGATTTCAGGTCGCTAGGTCCTGGCCGTGCTCTGAGGTCGCCTGCCCCCCGGCGAGCTTACGCTCCAGGCGCTGCAGGCGCCGCCTGAGGTCGGCCAGGGTCTCGTTACGCATGGCGCCGGGCGGCCAGCCGGTCTCCACGATGCTCGCGGCCCAGCCGGCCCAACTGCCGCGCGCTGCGGATGTCCCCGGTGTGCCACTCATGGTGCTTGGCGAGCTCCAGGTAGGGGGTCAGGTCGGCATCGGGGACCGTCGTGATCCACGTTTCCCAAAGCGCGGCCGCTTCATCGCGGCGGCCCGCACGCTTGAGCCAGAAGCTGAAAGCGCGCAGTATCTCGGCCTGCCCGGCGCTGCCTGGCGGCCCGACGAGCGCGGCCCGATAGGCGGCTTCGCTGGCCTCGGCCCAGCCCAGCAAGTCGTAGCAGCGGGCCAGGCTGGCACATTCCAGAGGGTGCAGGCCTTCGACGCGGCCGGCCGCCTGGGCGCGCTCGAAGAACCGGGCCATGTGCGTACCCAGCGAAGCCATACTGGTGATGTCTTCCTGGTTGTGATAGAAGACGCGGCTCATCAGCTGCGTCACCTCTTCGCCGGCCCCCCGATAGAAATCGTGATAGATGCCCGGGATCATCCAACCCGGGACGTCGGCCGCGCTGCGCGTCCGCCCCAGGACCTTGCGCTCCAGCTCGCCCAGCGCGCACGAGCCGAGGTGCGCTCGCCAGAGGCGCCGGGCGGGCGGCAGCAAGTCGAGATGCGGCGCGCCGGGCAGGGGCGGCGCAAGCCGGGCCAGGAGGAAGCGATTTTGAAGCAAGGGCAGGTCAAAGGCCCGCCCGTTGAAGCTGACGATGCCGGTGCAGCGGCCGAGGGCTTCGGCCACGAGATAAAGTTGGGCCTGTTCCTCGGCGGGGCTGCGCATGAAGTACTGGCGCACCACAAAATCGTCTTCGAATGTCCCTACGCCGATCAGGAAAGTGTAGGTGCCGGCGTTGAGCGCCAGCCCGGTCGTTTCCACGTCGATGAAAGCCGTCGCCGCGGGATCGAGCCCCAGAAGGGTCGGATCGTGGCCCAGCACGGCCAGAGCCTCGCGCGGCACGGCCAGTAGCGATCCGAGGTCTGGCCGAACGGCCAGGGGGTAGCGCACGGTTCGCACCCAGGCCGGGCCGTGCGGGGTGGCGACGACTTCTCCGGGCAATCCAGCCCCGGCGCCTTCCAAAGGCGCCACGTCGCGCTGAGCCGGCTCCGCAAGCGGCGGGGGGGAGGGTCCTGCCGCCGGCGCGGCCCAGCCCACTCACGCCCTGCCTCAGCCCGAGGCTGCGCAGCTTACACAGGCGCTCCAGAGCATCCGCATCGACAGGCAAGGCTCAACCTTCGACTTTCGCCGTGTACCCGAGCTGGGCCAGGGCAGCCAGCAAGCGGGCAGATTGGCCACGCTCACTAACGCGGCCTGCGCCATCAGCTCGCCGAGCAAGGGGCCAACCACGGGGTCCGCCCGCAAGGTGGCCAGCGCTAGCGTCTTGCGCGCAACGGCCCCCTTGTCTATGCGCACCGTTCGCCGTGCTGTTCCCGGCCGGCCAGCCCGACCTGGAGCCGCTCCGGCAGGGGGCATCGCCGGCGCGGCGCAGGAACCCCAGCAGTTGCTCCGCCGCCAGCCCGCTGGCCCACGCCCGGGCCAGGCTGCGCCGGGAGATCCGATGGTACGTCGCGGGAGGTTCCGTCTGCAGCTGCCCAGGCTGATGAGGCTGCGCCGTGGGCTCTGTGAAGCGCAACAACCGGTAACGGTCGAAGAGCGGGACGGCCAGCGGTGCGATCACCAGGAAGTCCTCCTCGACCTTGAGCCTGGCCGGGTCTGCCATGGCGGGCGGCT
>CAWEHT010000393.1:0-15970 GCA_963808455.1 uncultured Chloroflexia bacterium
ACGCATCCAACGTGGGCGATGTGGCGGCAGCTAACTGCAGCGACCCGAACGACCCCAGCGCCATAATACTGATCGGCATCAGCGCCTTCGACGTCACCAAGATCAACCAGAACGACACAGTGTGGGTCTACGGCGTCTGCGAAGGCGCCTTCGCGATGGCCAATGTCTTCGGTGCGCAGATCACCGAGACTGGCGTGCAGGGCACGTACCTCGATGACGTCACCTCCGGGTATCAGGTGAATGCGGGGAATCCTAACAGCTCGTCGGCCCAGAGCGCCACCGTGCCGCCTGGCACGCCGGCAGTCACTGCCGGCAGCGCCATCAATGTGCGGGCAGGTCCGGGCACCGATTTCCCCGTTGTGGGCCAGATGCAGGCCGGACAGCAGTTGGCGATCCTGGCCAAGAACGACGACGCCTCCTGGTTCCAGGTCAACCCCGGTTCCCAGGTCGGTTGGGTTGCTGCCTCGGTCGTGACTGCCAGTGGGCCGCTCGACCAGGTAGCCCTGGCCAACGATATTCCCACCCCACCCCCCAGCCCCACACCGGCGCCCACGCAGCCAGCCCCCACTACGGCGCCCTCGGCGCCGGCGCCTGGTTTGCACGTGCGGCAGCAGATCGGCACGTGGGAGATCCAGGCGGAGCGAATCCAGAATGAGAAGGCCGTCTACTGGGGCAGCGACTCCAAGGTGGCCATGGGGCGCTATGCCATCGTGTTCGTGCTGGCCAAGAGCGACGCGGGTGGCACGCAGAACCTGAACAGCTCGCTCTCATTCGAGCTTCAGGACGATCAAGGCCGAACGTACAGCTATTCAGACGCCTTCACCACTGAACGCGAGGCCATGGTTTACGCGACCTGGGAATTCTCGGTTTTCAAGACGATCTTCGACGATATCAATCCGGGCGTCCAGACCCCGCTCTTGATGCTCTGGGATGTCCCCACGGATGTCCAGTCTTTGAACCTGATCGTCAGCGACGGCACCAACCAGGTTGAGTGGAATCTCGGCAACTTCGCGAAGATCCCGCCCTATAAGCCATCGAGCTGAGGTCGTGTCACGGACGGCGCCGCAGTAGGCCAGCATGGGCGAATTCTTACACTTGCCTATCTGCCGCCAGGATACGCCTGCAACGGGTGGACAGGAGGTCTGGAGGCTTTCTGAGAGCCTGCCAGGTCCAATTCGAGGAGGCCATCATGCCCAAATCGACCAGAAAAACCTGGGTGTACGCGCCGCGCAAGCCCATCCCGCCCAAGGTACCGGATGCGCTCAAGCACGAAGTAGAGACAAGGTCGAACGCCCTGGTGGAGTCAGTGCTCACGCCGCAACACGTCCAGCCGCCACCGCAGGACCCGCAGTTCAATTATATCGACAATCTCTACACCAAGTGGTACCACAGCTACTTCTACTTCTGTGCGCGCTACATCGTCTCCGGCCCCGATGCGATCGTGCCGTTTTTCGAGCAGAAGTTCGCCCGCCTGGCGTATGCTGGCGATGGGCGCTTCAACCTGTCGTACATGCGCTATACGGGACAGTGGGTCGAAGTCTACGAAGCACTGTCCCTCGATGAATGCCTGGCCGCGATTCGCGACGATCCAACCTTCCAACCGTGACGTCTGCAATACGCGTAATGATACTGAACACTGAGACGGCGGGAGAGGGTGTTGCGATTCGGCCACACGGGCATTTGCCCGTCGTGAACACGGTTGCCTGTTGACCAGACCCGGCACCAGCCTCCTACAGCTGGCGGCGGTATCGCTGCAGGGCATCGGCGGCGACGATGTGGTTGCCACGCTCCGGCCGTTCCTTCGAGCAGTGCCCGTCCGAGGTCGCGCGGCATGAGGCAGCGAGGCTGCTGGAGAAGCCGACATGATTCTGGCCGTGGCGGCTTGCGGGATCCGGCGACGGCCTATGACGCTCACAGCCAACGCGGGAGGATCGCCATGGCAATCGACGCGTGCCCACTGGGAAGGAATTTGGAAAGCCGGCTGCGGTCTGCCGTAATCGATCCTGAGATCAAGCCCATAGGCCACATCGACGGATTCGCTATCTACGACGGCTCGCAGGGGCTCTTTGCTGGCACGCCCAAAGAGCGCGTCTTTGAGGAGGATTCTCAATCGGTGCGATCGAAACCCTACCCCGTCGAGGTGGTCTCGCTGCTTGGGGATGCCGGCGATAGCCGACGACGTCGGCCCCGAACGCTGTAGCGGCATGTCAAACCCCAATGCGGTAACCGCGCTGCACAGGCCAGGCTCTGATTAGATATCCGCGTACATCCCTGCTGATGGCGAGATGGCGAGTGGAAGATTCGCGATGGGCGATGCGCTCCGGGTCCCCGGGTCGCTTGCAGCGTTCCCGCACTGTCTTGCACGTGGAGTATGATGACAACTAGCCAGGACGGTGGCGAGCGTGGGCAGGACCGGCGGTCACCCGGCCAACAAAAACCGCGCGCCAGACATTGCTACGTTGACGAGGCCGGCGACGGGGCACTATTCGACGCAAGAGGGCACATCATCATCGGGCAACCAGGCTGCTCGAACTACTTTGCCCTTGGGCTATTGCATGTTCCCGAACCTGCGAGTCTGGCCGACGAACTCGAGAAGCTTCGAACGAGGCTCCTGGCCGACACTTACTTTCGAGGGGTGCCGTCCATGCAGCCGGACACTAGGAAAACGGCGCTCGCATTTCACGCCAAGGACGATGTACCTGAAGTGCGGAGGGAAGTCTTCTCTCTCTTGCTCCGCCATGAGATGCGTTTTCTTGCAGTGGTGCGCGACAAGAGAAGTTTGCTGGCTGAGGTCACTGAACGAAACCGCCGTGATCCCGCATATCGCTACCGCCCAAATGAACTCTACGACCATATGGTAATCCGGCTGTTCGGGACCCTGTTGCGCGAGGACGAAGAATACGACATCTGGCTTGCCAGGCGTGGCAGCCGCGACCGGACGCTGGCGCTTACCGATGCCTTGGCACGGGCTCGGGAGGGCTTTGCCAAGCGATGGGGTATTCATTCGTCCACCCCAATCCATGTGCACGCCTGCTATCCACACCAGTGCATCCCTTTGCAGGCGGCGGATTATTTCCTATGGGCACTGCAAAGGCTGTACGAACGCAATGAGGACCGGTACCTGCAGTTGCTCTGGCCTGCGTTCGAACTGGTGCTGGATCTGGACGACAAGAGGGGCAAACCGTACGGAACGTATTATACACAGAAGAAGCCGCTGACCTCAGCGGCTCGAGAAGTGCTGCCAGGGATATAGGGCCACCCTGCTGAAACGGGGTGACCACACGGCATGCAGCCGAATTTTGTCCACTGACATTTTGATTGTATCAAATAATCAAACGGCTGTCAACGCACATTTTCAGCTTCTTGGCTTCTCCACTCTCGGCCGCCGCACATCGCAGAAAGGTTCGACGTGACCACACCTCTTTTCACCAAGATCGATTACACGCTGGCCACCATCCTGGACCAAATCGGACTTGGCCTGATCGGGCTACCCGAGATCCAGCGTCCTTTCGTTTGGCCCAACACGAAGGTGCGCGACCTCTTCGATTCCATGTATCGCGGGTTTCCGGTCGGCTACCTGCTCCTCTGGGAAAATGGCTGGTCAGGCGAACACAAGGTGATCGGAGTGGATGCCAAGCAGGTCGTGCCGCACTACTTGATTGTGGACGGCCAGCAGCGCCTGACCTCTCTGTACGCTGTTGTGAAAGGGCGGGAAGTCGTGCGCGAGGATTACGAAAAGGAGCGCATTGGCATCGCCTTTCGCCCACGCGACGGCAAGTTCCAGGTGGCGGATGCCACCGTCGTGAACGACCCCGAGTGGGTCCCGGATATCTCCGCCATCTGGGCGCCGTTGACCGCCTTTTTCAAGTTCGTGACGGACTTTGTGCTTCGCCTGAAGGCGGCGCGGACGGTCGAGCAGGCCGAAGAGGATACTGTCGCCAACGTGTTGGGCAATTTGCAGAATCTGACCACCTATCCCTTCACGGCGTTGGTGCTCTCGGCCAGCGTAGGGGAGGAAGAGGTAGCCGACGTCTTCGTGCGCATCAACAGCCAGGGCACCACGCTCAACGAGGCCGATTTCATCCTGACGCTGATGTCGGTCTTCTGGGATGAAGGACGTAGCGCTGCTGGAGAAATTCTGCCGGGATGCCAAGACCCCGAGCGCCGGCGGCGCCTCGCCGTTCAATCACTTTCTGCAGCCTGCGCCTGACCAACTGCTGCGGGTGGACGTGGGCTTGGCGTTCCGCCGCTCGCGCCTGAAACACGTATATTCGCTCCTCCGAGGCAAGGATCTGGACACGGAGTTATTCTCCGACGAGCGGCGCGTGCAGCAGTTCGCGATCCTGAAGCAGGCCCAGGAGGACGTACTCGACGTCCAGAACTGGCAAGATTTTCTCCAGGTAGTGATACGGGCGGGCTATCGCAATGGCGAGATGATCACCTCCAAGAACGCCGTGCTTTACACTTACGCGCTGTGGCTCATCGGCAAGCGTGACTACAAGGTGCCACATGACACGCTGCGCGACGCAATGGCGTAGTGGTTCTTCGCCGCCGCCCTGACCGGGCGCTACACCGCCTCGCCCGAGACGCAGATGGAACAGGACCTGGCGCGCCTGCGTGACGTGAAGGGCGCTGAGGGATTCGTCGCTTTATGGCGGAAGATCATCGCCGACACGCTGACCGAGGATTACTGGCGGATCGGCCTGCCGAACGAGCTGGCGGTCTCCTCGGCGCGATCACCGTCCCTATTTGCATACTATGCCGCGCTGAACCTGCTGGACGCGCGCGTGCTTTTTTCAAAGATGAGGGTCGCCGATCTCCTCGACCCGGCCGTGCACGCCAAAAAATCGGCGTTGGAACGCCATCACCTGTTTCCACGCAAGTACCTGGCGAAAACCGGCGTGACCGACAGCCAGCAGACGAACCAGATCGCGAATTTCGCCCTGGTGGAATGGCAGGACAACATCGAGATCAGCGACATGGCGCCGGCGGCTTATCTGCCCAAATATCTGGCCCGTTTCGGACCGCAATCGAGTAGCGGGGCCGCGCCCGAGGATTTGTCCTGGATGTATTACTGGCATGCTCTGGCGCCTGGGTGGGAAAAAATGGGTTACCAGGAATTCCTACAGGAGCGCGGGAAGCGCATCGCTTGCGTGGTGCGCGACGCTTTCACGAAGCTGTTCACCGGGAAGGCCGTTCCTGCGCAGCTCGAGGAGGTGACGGTCCCGGCTTACGAGCCGGCCAAGCCAGAGCCCCCCGTCACTTCGGGCCACGGGCTGGCGCCGCGGCACTATATGCGCCGGGCCTTCTGGGAGGGGTTGCTGAAGAGAGCCGCCGGCCGGACCGAGCTCCACCACGATAGTTCCGCGACAACTCAGAACTGGCTGAGCGCAAGCGCCGGACGGGCCGGACTGTGGTACGAGTATGTCATCCGGATGGATGGGGCACAGGTTCAGCTCACCTTGTACCGCTCGACACGAGAACAGAACCGCGATTTTCGACCAGCTAGCGGCACGCCGCGAAGAAATCGAGGCCCGGTTTGGCGGGCCATTGAACTGGGACCGGGGACCGGACGACCGGCGCGGGTGTTTCATCCGTTACGAAGTGCCGGGTGCCGGCCTTCAAAACCAGGCTCAGTGGCCGGACACACAGGACAAGATGATCGATGCCATGGTCCGGCTGGAAAAGGCATGCCGGCTCGTAGTGGATCAGATGCCGAAGCAAGCGCCGGGGGAGAAGGGAAGCCAGGACGGAACGCAGGGTACTAGCCGGACCTGGGACTGGGACTCTTTCCGGGAAGATCTCGGAAGCCGGCGCGGCAGCGATCTGGTGCGCGTGGCCCAGAGCATCTTGGAGTGGGCGGAGTCCAGAGGTTTACGCCCGTGGTGGGGCCACGGCCTTAAGCAGGGCTCGTTCTTTCCGGTAATTGATTGCGGCCCCATCGCTCACTCGACCGTTGCTGTCTGGACCTACGGCAGCGTCGAAGTGCAGTTCCAAACGTTGAAAGCCCGGCCGCCGTTCGACGACGAGGCGAAGCGCCTGGAACTGCTGCACCGCCTGAACGACATCCCCGGCGTGAGCATTCCCGAGACCGAGATCGGCCACCGGCCGAGTTTTCCTTTGTCGGCGCTCGTCGAAGAGCAGACTCAGGCGCAGTTCCTGGCAGTCCTGAACTGGGTGCTGGATGAGATCCGCTCGAGCTCTTGAGTTCTGTGCAACCGCGTTGGATGGCGCTACCCCTAAGGACGATTAGCGTGGCAACACAGCGCCGTGCCAGCCACCCAAATCGGCGCCCACGAGCAGCAGCGCCCACGGCGCTACCAGAGGGTGCATTTTCATGAGACGCCGGGGCTCGCACAGTTTGTTGAACTGAACCGCCGGGTAGGTTCGGTTATTCCCAGGAGGCATCAAGGAAGATCGTGAGCCAGCACTTGTTAGCGGGACATGTACTATTCTTGGCAAGCCCATATTCGACACGTAACGGTCATCAATACCTGGGCCAGGCGAAAGGGCTGGACGACGAGCGAGGGCGAGAACACGCTCTTCCTATGGCCCTGCCTCACCACCCGGCTGCCAGGGCTGGCCCGCGCCGAAACCCGGCAGGGCGTCTCAACGTAATGGGATGCAAGAGGGAGCGCCTCGCGGGGGTCCCGCGCCGGGAACTGGCGCCGGCCCGCGAGGCTGAACGGAGGAACGCATGCCCATCGATGATCAAGTGACCCCTGACGATCGCCTGATGGCGGCCCTGGCCTGGCTGTGCGCCGTCATTTTGCAGGTCCCGTTGGTTTCGCTGGTCCTGCTGGTGACCGAGGCCAACAAGGAGCGACCATTCCAGCGTTTTCACGCCGTCGCGTCCATCGGGTTTTGGCTGGTGGCGATCGCCTATGAGGTCCTCGCGGCGATCGCCTACGGGGTGCTCGGCATCTTGACCCTGGGCTGCGGGCTGGCCTGCCTGTGGCCGATCTTCTTCTTGCCGCACCTGGTGGCGCTGTACTACGCCTACGCGGCCTATATGGGCTCGCGCCCCTACATCCCGCTGATCACGGAGTTCATGCAGCGCCAGGGCTGGGCGTGAGCGCTGAGGCCGCCCGGTCGATCAGCCAGGTGAGGCTGCCGTCAGAAGGCCGGACGAGCGCGGCCGGCAGCGGCGCCGCGGGGCCGGGCGACTCATCCAGCACCGCGTGCGCGGCCCCGGCTTTCCTGGCGCCCGAGACGAGGAACATCACGTGCCTCGCCGCGTTGAGCACGGGCAGGGTCAGCGTGAGCCGTGACACGGCAGGGCGGGTGCCCGGCGGGACCGCGGTCCAGACCACGGCCCGCCGCGTCTCGTCCAGGGCCGGCATGCCGGGGAACAGCGAAGCCGTGTGGCCCTCTTCCCCCATGCCCAACAGCACCAGGTCAAGGCGCGGCCAGCCTCCCGGCGCCTCCCCGCCCGGCAGCGCCTGCGCGAGCCGGCGGGCGTAGTCCTCGGCGGCAGCTTCGCCGCATCCCTCGCCCGCCATCCGGAAGACCTGCGCGGCCGGCGCCGGGATCTGCGCCAGCAATGTCTCGTGCGCCATCCGGTAGTTGCTATCGGCATGGTCGGGTGGCACGCAGCGCTCATCGCCGAAGAAGAAGAGCACCGCATCCCAATCCACCTGGCCGCGGCATGGGCCGGCGGCGAGCAGGCGGTAAAGGCCCACCGGCGACGAGCCACCTGTCAGCGCCACGGCAAAGCGGCCGCGCGCCGGATCGAACCGGCGGCCAGCGCCACGAAACGCCTTGCGGCCTCCGCAGACAAAGCCGCGAGATCATCCACGACGACGACCCGGCGCGCGGTCATCGGCAATCGCCCAGGCGCAGGTTGCCGCCGATGCGCCAGTGCCGCCCCGTGCAGGTGAGCAGTTTGTCGGCTTCCGGCGGGCCCCAGGAGCCCTTCTCGTAGAACTCCAGCGGGGGGGCGTTCTGCTCCGCCCACGTGGCAATGATCGGGTCGATCACCTGCCAGCTCAGCTCGATCTCATCGGCGCGGGCAAACAGCGAGGCATCGCCCACCAGCGCGTCGAGGAGCAGGCGCTCATACGCATCGGGCAGCGCGGCCTGGCCGAACTCCTCGCCGAAGTTGAAATCCATCTCAACGGAACGTACTCGCATGCCGGTCCCCGGCGTCTTGGTCTCGAACCGCAGGTGCATCCCCTCATCCGGCTGGATGCGCAAGCTCAGGAAGTTGGCGTGGGGGCCATCCATGGAGGCTGGCGGAAAGAGCTTGTGCGGCACGTCCTTGAACTGGACCGTGATCTCCGAGAGCTTGGCGGCCAAGACCTTGCCCGAGCGCAGATAGAACGGCACGCCCTGCCAGCGCCAGTTGTTGACGAACAGCCGCAAAGCCGCAAAGGTCGCGGTCGTCGAGCCCGGTGCCACACCCCGCTCGTCGCGGTAGGTCCGGTACTGGCCGCGCACGGTGTTGGCCACAATTTCCTCGGCCGTATGGGGATGCATGGCCTGGAGGACCTTCACCTTCTCATCGCGCAGGAACTTGGCATTGAACGCGGCCGGGGGCTCCATCGCGGTCAGGGTCAGGAGCTGCAGGAGATGGTTCTGGAACACGTCGCGCAGCACTCCGGCCTGCTCGTAGAACCCGACCCGTTGCTCGACGCCGACCGTCTCGGCGACGGTGATCTGCACGTGATCGACGTAGTTGCGGTTCCAGATCGGCTCGAAGATGGAATTGGCAAAGCGGAAGACCATCAGGTTTTGCACGGTCTCCTTGCCCAGGTAGTGGTCGATGCGATAGACCTGGCTCTCCTCGAAGACCTCGTGCACCTCGTCGTTCAGCGCCCGCGCGCTGTCCATATCGTGACCGAATGGCTTCTCGATGATGATGCGGACGTAGCCGCCCTGGTTGTGGTTCAGGCCGGCCCGGCCGAGCTGGCCGACGACGACCGGGTAGAGCTGGGGCGGGGTGGCGAGATAGAACAGGCAATTGCCGGCTGTGGCGTGCCTGCCGTCCATATCGGCCAGCAGCCTTCCCAGGGCGGCATAGGTGGCCGGGTCGTCGTAGTCGCCCTGGAGATAGCAGAGATGGCTCGCGAAAGCGTCCCAACTGCCATCCTCGTGCGGCTTCAAACGCGCATTTTCCTCGACGCCCGCCTTCAGGTGCCTGACGAAAGCGTTATCGTCGAAATCGCTGCGGGCGACCCCTATCACGGCGTAGTGTTCTGGCAGCCGGCCTTCGACCGCCAGGGTGTAGAGAGCCGGCACCAGCTTGCGGTCGGTCAGATCGCCACTGGCCCCAAAGATCACGATCGTTGCCGGTGTGGGCGCCGGTCCGCCGGGGTGGTCAATATCGGGCATGGTTCCCCCGTATCATTCGCCTGCCTTCTCCATCGTCGCCACCTTGGCCAACCGGCGAGCGTGGCGAGTCTCGCCGCTGAATTCGGCGCGCAGAAAAGCCTTCACGAGCTCCGGGATGACCCCCGGGCCGACCACGCGTGGGCCCAGGCACAAGACGTTGATGTTGTCATGCTCGACCGCCTGGTGCGCGGAATAGATGTCGTGACACAGCCCCGCATAGACGCCGCGCAGCTTGTTCGCTGCGACACACACCCCCACCCCGCTGCCACAGAGCAGGATCCCTCGATCGGCCTGGCCCCGCTGGATCGCCCGGCCAACCGCCAGCGCGAAAATCGGGGTAATCCGACGGCTCGGCGTTGAACGCGCCCAGGTCGAGCACCGTGTGGCCCGCCTCTTCGACCAGTTTGGCGACCACGTTCTTCGACGGGTAACCTGCGTGGTCCGCACCGATGGCAATTCGCATAGGGTTGCACCCCCTCTGGTTGGCTGGCGCCATTATAGCATAGGTGGACAAGCTCTCGGCAAGCATTTTTGTGCCATTTGGCGCAATACGTTACACTGGATGAAAAAGGAAAAGAGCCCATGAACGATTGGCTGGCGAGGTCTGGCGACTGGGTCGAGAAGGGGTTGCCGGTGGTGGCCCTCGAATCCACCGTGATTGCCCATGGCCTGCCTTATCCGCAAAACGTGGAGACGGCGCTCCGCCTGGAGGCCATCGTGCGCGCGGGAGGGCGCCGTCGCGGCTACCATCGGCGTCATCGGCGGGCAGATCATCGTAGGGCTTAGCCAGGCGCAGATCGAGCACCTGGCGACGGCCGGCGGCGTGCGCAAGGTGAGCCGGCGCGACCTGCCCATCGTCGTCGCAGAGAAGCTGGACGGCGCGACCACCGTCGCGGCCACAGCCTGGGCCGCGCACCGGGCAGGGATCGAGGTCTTTGCCACCGGAGGGATCGGCGGCGTGCACAGGGGCCAGCCGCTCGACGTATCGGCCGACCTGCCCGAACTGGCAGGGACGCCGGTGCTGGTGGTGTGCGCCGGCGCCAAGGCGATCCTGGACCTGCCTCTGACGCTGGAGTGGTTGGAGACCCACGGTGTGCCCGTGATCGGATACAAGAGCCACAACTTTCCCGCATTCTACCACCGCGACAGCGGGCTGCCCCTGGATCAAACGGCGGATAGTCCGGCGAAAGTGGCCACGCTGTACCGTGCACAGCGGTCGCTGGGCCTGCCCGGCGGCATGCTGGTCACGGTGCCGGTGCCACCGGGGGCGGAGCTGCCCGGGCCACAGATGGAAGGGGCCATCTCCCGGCGCGCTGGAGGAAGCCCAGGCCCAGGGCATCAAGGGCCATGCGCTGACCCCCTTCCTGTTGGCCCGCATCAGCGAGCTGACCGGCGCAGCCAGCCTGCGTGCCAACCTCGCCCTGCTCGAGCAGAACGCGCGCGTCGCGGCCCAAATCGCCGTGGCCCTGCGCCAAAGCGCAGGATAAGCTACTTGCTGTTTTCCGCCCGATGCTGGACGGGCAGCTCGACGGCGATTGCCTCAGGGGCCCGCACCTTGAATGCGGGCTCTTGTTTGCCTTCGGGCTCTCGCCGATCTCGACCAGCACCGTGTCGCCGTCGTGGAAGTCGCCGGCCAGGATCCGCTTGGATAGCGGGTTCTCCACATAGCGCTGCAGGGTGCGCCGGAGCGGCGCGCGCGCCGAACTGCGCGTCGGTACCCTTCCTGCGCCAGCCAATCGCGGCGCTTCCTCAGACAGCTCCACCTTGATGCCATGTTCGGCCAGCCGCGTCGCGATCTCGACGCATCTGCAGATCCACGATCTCACGCACATGGTCCTGGGTCAGGCTGTGGAAGATGATGATCTCGTCGATGCGATTCAGGAACTCGGGCCGGAAGGTCTGCTTCAGATCGCGGTCGATGTTTTCGCGCAGCTGCCGATCCTGGGTAGTTGCCGCATCCGACTTCAAGAAGCCCAGCGTGCCACCGGAGTGGACGAAAGCCGTGCCGATATTCGAGGTCATGATCAGCACCGTGTTGCGAAGTCGACCACGTGGCCCTGGCCATCGGTCAACCGGCCGTCCTCGAGGATCTGCAACAGCGAATTCCACACCTCCGGGTGGGCTTTCTCGATCTCGTCGAACAAGATCACCCGGTATGGCCGGCGGCGCACCGCCTCTGTGAGCTGGCCACCCTCTTCATAGCCCACATAGCCCGGCGGGGCGCCGAAGAGCCGGCTGACCGTGTGACGCTCCTGGTATTCGCTCATGTTGACGTGCACCAGAGCTTCTTCGTCGTCGAAGAGGTACTGCGCCAGCGCCTTGGCCAGCTCCGTCTTGCCCACACCGCTCGAGCCGAGGAAGATGAAACTGCCGATGGGGCGCTTTGGGTCCTTCAACCCGCTGCGCGCCCGGCGCAAGGCGTCCGCCACGGCGGTGATGGCCTCGTGCTGGCCGACCACCCGCTTGTGTAGCTCATCCTCCATGCGCAGCAGCTTGATGGCCTCGCCCTCGAGCATGGTATTGAGCGGGATGCCCGTCCAACGTGCCACGATCTCGGCGATGTCCTCGGCTTCGACGACTTCATCCAGGCCGCTCGTCGAACGCCAGGAGGCCCGGTTGACCTCGTACTGGCTGCTGATCTTGAGCCGCTCGCTCTTGATCTCCGCCGAGCGGGCATAGTCCTTGGCCTCCCATGCCGCCTCTTCCTCGGATTTCATCCTGGCCAGATGTTTCTTGGTCGTCTTGAGCGATTCAGGCATGGTGTAGAGCGCGACGCGCAGCTTGGCGCCCGCTTCGTCGATCAAGTCAATCGCCTTGTCGGGCAGCCGGCGCTCGGTCACGTAGCGGTTCGACAGCTTGGCCGCCGCCACCAACGCTTCGTCGGTAAAGGCGATCTGGTGGTGCTTCTCATAGCGATCACGCACGCCGCGGAAGATCTCGATCGTGTCTTCCACTGACGGCTCGTCCACGTAGATCGGGGCGAAGCGCCGCTCCAGCGCGTTGTCTTTCTCGATATATTGGCGGTATTCGTCGAGGGTTGTCGCGCCGACGCAGCGCAGCTCGCCCCGCGCCAGGGCCGGCTTGAGCATACTGCTGGCATCGACGGCACCCTGAGCCGCCCCGGCACCGACCACCGTATGTAGCTCGTCGATGAAGAGGATCACTTCCCCTTCAGCCTTCTGCACTTCCTCGATAGTGGCTTTGAGCCGCTCCTCGAATTCGCCCCGAAAGCGGGTGCCGGCGATCATAGCGCCCAGATCCAGGCTGATCACGCGCTTGCCGATCAGGATCTCGGGCACGTCTTCCTGTACGATCTTCTGCGCGAGGCCCTCGACGATGGCGGTCTTGCCGACGCCTGCCTCCCCGATCAGCACCGGGTTGTTTTTGGTCCGCCGGCTCAATACCTGGATCACCCGCAGGATCTCCATGTCGCGACCGATCACGGGGTCCAGCTTGCCGGCGCTGGCCAGGTGGGTCAGGTCGCGCCCGTATTTCTCCAACGTGCGGTAGCGGCTTTCCGCCGTGGGCGTGCTGGCCTTCTGCCCGCCGCGCCCCTGCTCTATCGCCGACAGGATCATGTCGCGGGTCACGCGCGCCTCGCGCAAGAGGTTCGCGGAAAAGCTGTTGCGCTCGCTGGCAATGCCGAGCATCAGATGTTCGGTGGAGATATATTCGTCTTGAAGCTGCTTGGCTTCGTCGGTGGCCTGATCGATCACCCGTTTGAGCCTGGGCGTGATGAACACCTGGGCGACCGGCTGCGGGTAGACGCCGCCCACGCTGCGAGGGGTGCGCTGCAAGTTATCCGATAGCCGTTCCTTCAATAGATCTACCGGAGCGCCCATGCGTTCCAGCATCTCCGAGATCAGCCCTTGAGGCTGTTCGAGGAGCGCCAGGAACAGGTGCTCGACATCGACCTGGCTGTGGCCATGGCGCTGCATGATCTCATAAGCACGCATGGCCGCGTCCTGCGCACGCTCCGTGAACCTGTCAAATCGCATCATAGGATCTTCCACCCCTTGCGCAAGCTTCAACCACAGTAACTCGCTCCGAACGTAGCACAGCTCACATTACCCTGATATGCTAACATAAAGACATGGCAACCGGCGTAAGCGACCTTACGTGCTGCCCGGCCCGGCCGTTTCGAGGGCGGAACCGGCCTTCCGCCTCAGACCGGGCCCGGGCAAAGGCGGCCTTGGGCACCTGCCCGGCGCTGCCTGATACAATACAAATAGGGCCGCAAGGCTACCGCCCGCGGCCATATCTTCGCTGCCCCGCTCAATAACGCAGGACGGCAGCCACATTGCCCGCCTGTTCCAGCGCAGGGCTTGGTTCCAGGATGGATACTTTGAGGCCATGCCCAATGGCTTGCTGGATGGCGGTATTGACCACGTCGGCAGTCGGCACCAATTCGTGACCGCAGTAAGGGCACGCGGGCAGGCTCTCGATGACGACGGCGCTGCAATTCTGACACTGCCTGCCGGCCATATGGAAGTTGCGCGCCACGAACAGGTGATAAGCCCGCCCCTCCTGTTGGGCAGCGAGAGTGTCTGCCAGCCCGACGACCCCGGCACCACCCTTGTGAGCCGCCGTGATGGTCTGCTCGAGCAGCTGCAACTCTTTCCGTCGTTTCGCCTGTTGCGCGACCTCGAAAGAACGCTCCCACACCTCGGCAGGCGAAGCGTTCATGTCAAGGCTGACCTGGCCGATGACCTTGTCCTGCAGGGGCCGGGGCAAGAGGTCACGAAACAAGGCGACATTGCCATCCGTGCCCGACAACACGACGCGCGCCACGTCATGCTCGCGGAGATAGTCGTCGGCCCATGCCGCGGCATCTTTCAGATTGTGCTTCGCTTCCTCATCTTCGTGCCGCTGCAGCTTCTGAGCAGCCCAGCCGCCCTGCTTATGGCGTTTGACTTCGGCACCCAACGTCCCGGCCGAATCCTCCAGCACGCCCAGGCGGTAGACAAAGACCCGTGCGCCTTCGCTGTCGACCGTAACCACCCCAAAACGCTCGTACTCATCAAACACATCGGTCAACGGTTTGATGTACGGTCTCGTGCCCACAAACGCCCAATTCTCTACGCAAACCAGAAGGGTGAAAGCACGCCAGAAACCCGTCGCCTGGTGGCTAAAGCATGCCACGCTGCGGCCCTGCCGATTATGTTCGTGATCGAAGAAGCGCCCCACACGCTCGACATCGGCTGCCGCAGCATTCTGGCTGACGGCCTGCGCCAGAAGCCGGCGCAAGCTCAACCTTTGTTCATCTGCGGAACCATGGTGCGGATCCACGTCAAGATAGAGGCTCAGGATGGGCGACCTGCTGTCTCCCACCCGTTCCGCCAACTCCTGAAGTTCGCTCTGTTGCAACATGGTCTGAGCTCCTGTTCCTGCGCTGTCCCGCCCCGCCTGCACGCGAAGGCAAGGTGGCGTCCGCCGATTGGCCGGCGCCGCTGAGAGCCAAGGAGCATGTTAAGGTGACTAGATTGTGATCCCTCTCAGCGCAGCCCACTGGCGGACTAGCTGGCGCTCCTGGTCGCTCAACTTCTCCGGCAAGCGCACCTGGAGCTTGACGTAGAGGTCCCCTCGTTCAGTGGGCGCCCGCAGCTTGGGCATACCCTGCCCGGCCAGACGAAACGACCGGCCGGATTGGGTGCCCGCGGGCACACGCAGAACGATAGTGCCTGACAGAGTCGGCACTTGCACCTCTCCGCCCAGCAAGGCCGTGAACATATCTACCGGCGCTTCGGTGTGCAGATCATCGTCGCGCCGCTCGAAGGTGGGATGAGGCAGCACCTGAATGCGTAGATATACATCGCCGCGCTGCCCGCCCCTCCTGACGGGGAGTCCTTCACCCGCCACACGCACGCGCGAGCCCGTCTTGACGCCGGCCGGGATCTTGACCTCCAGGCGCCTGCCATCCACTTCCAGCAAGCGCTGAACACCCTGGAAAGCCTCGTCCAGCGTAATCGTGAGCTCCTCTTCCAGGTCGCGGCCCGCCGCGGCCGCCCCTCGCCCGGCCCCTGCATGCCTGCCGGGCCCGCTCGTGCCTGCCTGACCAAAGATTTGCTGAAAGAAATCGGAAAAGCCGGAGCCGCCACCGAAAAGATCGTCGATGTCCTGATATTCGACACGGAAACTGCCGGGCCGGCCCGCCGCCCCCCCAGCGGCCTGGTTGCTGGCAGCCCATTGATTCCAGTCGAAGCCTCCGGCTTGCCCTCCCGTTTGTTGCCAGCGCTGGAAACTCTGCCCTAACTCATCATACTTGCGGCGCTTTTCCGCGTCGCCCAACACCTCGTAGGCTTCGTTTATCTCCTTGAACCTGGCCTCTGCCGTCTTGTCGTTTGGGTTGACGTCTGGATGGAACTGGCGAGCTAACTTCCGGTACGCTTTCTTGATCTCTTTCTCGTCGGCATTCTTGGACACACCCAGAACCTGGTAGTAATCTTTGTACTCCATCCCCACTCCCTCTGGGCCGATCCATCCTCTCAGGGTGCAGTATAATGTCCGGGGGTGCCATTGTCAATAGGACCCGCGTCGAGCCCGATCCACTCGATGCCGTTCACGCCGGCGAAGCGGCGGGCCATGACAGACAGCGCTTCCGGGTTGTCATCGATGAGGATGAACCGGCGCCCCAGCG
>CAWEHT010000394.1:0-5227 GCA_963808455.1 uncultured Chloroflexia bacterium
ACGTGCAATAGAAACGGACGGGGGGGACCGGCTCGAACCCGGCGAGGCGGGCCTGGTGGACTGGGCTCTCCTTTGCCTTGCTCTTGGGCTTGCTCCTCTTCGAGCACCTTTCTGTTCCTTTGCCATTGTTCGACTTGCGCGTGCCGGCGCTTTATTCGAAGCTGGCCCAGGTGCCCGGAGATTTTGCCGTCCTGGAGATACCGCCCGGCTGCGCAATGGAGCGTGGGTGCTTGGCAAGCAAGACCCCGTGATCATGCAGGAGATGTGGTACCAGACGGTCCACGGCAAACGTCTGCTGGGCGGCAATACCTCGCGCAACCCTGACTTCAAGTTCCAGTACTATGCCGAAGACCCTACCCTGGCGCGGTTGATCGCGCAGACAAACGCGGCCGACCTGTCGCTGGATGCGGCGCTGCGCGCGACGCTTGCCGCCACCCCGATCACCGATGCCGACCGGGCACGGGCGGGCGCCTGGGCAGCCTTCCTGGATTTGCGGTACATCGTGGTGCACCGCGACAAGATCCCTCCGGAAACCGAGACGGTCCTGCGGGCGTTGCTGCCGCTGCGCCCGGTAGCTCAAGATGGGCCGCTGGCCCTGTACGCGCTGGCGCCCGTGTCCAGGGCGCCCCGCAGCTACGCGTTGGGCAATTCGGCGGGGCAGATGGCGGTGGCGGAAGGCTGGAGCCCCCCGGGCTCAGATGAGCAGGGGGCAGGGAGCGGCGAAAGGGCGGCAGACTCGACATCCGGTTCCGCCTTCCGCGCCCCCGCGGGGGTGCCCGAACAGCCGGTGTATGCCGAACGCCAGGCTCCCCGCCTCCTGTTGCCGGTGGGCCCCGCGGCGACGCACGTCAGCTTGTATGGCTGGTCGCCCGGGCCTGGCCAGGAGGTCGCCCTGACGGTCGACGGCCAGCCTGCAGCCTCTGGCCCACAGGCGCTGCCGCGGGATGCCGGATGGATCACGTTTACCGTGCCGGCTGATGCGCGCCGGGGCCCGTTGAGCGATGTGCGCCTGCGCTTCGCCACATCGTGGTCCGTCGAAAGCCTGGCATCGCCGGCAGAGTTGCCGGTCTCGCTCGCAGCCCTCCCGGCTCCGGCCTTGCCGGCAGCCCTGCTCGCACGCAGCGCGGGTGAAGAGACGGGCGATTTCGCGCACATCTACGTCGATGGCCTGGACCTGGCGCCGGATGAGCGGGGCTACAACCTGGTAGCATTGGGCCCGGGCCCCGTGCGGGCAGCCAGTTTCGATACGCACCTCGATCCGTCAGCCTCCGGACGCCTGGCGGCGTGGATCGCCGCGCTCGCCGGCAGGCACGTTGGTTGCGGGGGCGGTCTGCGATGAGGCTTCGTTTGCCCTCGGGCCGGATGCAGTTCGGGCGCTGGCGACCCTGGGCGTGGCCGGTGATCTGCGCGGGCACTTCCGCTGGAGCCACGCATTCATCGGCAGGAAAGGCGCGCCGCCCGGCGCGGCGTTGGAAAGCCTGGACGGCCGGCAGCCCGCGCAGGTCTCGCTCGGGCTCCCGCTCACCGCTCCCCGGGTGGCAGCGGCTGTCGCGGTTGTGACGGTTGGCCCGTAGTATGTTATGATCACTCCGATGAATCGCTTCTGACGTTTCCTCCGAGACGGTGCCATGCGCAACCCTTACGTTACCGGTCCATATGTCGTCGGTCGCAAGCACTATGGCCGCCAGGGCCTGGTGGATTACTTGCTGCACGGCACCACCCCAGCCTACTGGGTCGTCGGAACGCAGCGCGTCGGCAAGACGTCGCTGCTCCGCCACCTGGCATGGACGGCGCCGAGGGATCACTTCCTGCCGATCTGGTGGGACATGCAGGGCTGCGACACGTTCCGGCAGCTGGGGGCGGTGTTTGTCGATGCAGTCAACGATTGCAGCGAGGGACTCCAGGAAATTGGCTTCGGCGCAGCGAGCGCTCTCGACGACGATGTCTTGACCTTGCTGCCGCGGCTCGTGCGGGCTGCCCGCAAGGCGAGCCGCGAGCTGCTGCTGCTTTGTGATGAGACAGAAGCGCTCATCAAGCTGGCGGGCTCGGCGCCGCGCTCGCTGCAGCGCCTGCATGCTTTGCTCACCGCCGGCAATGGTCTGCGGGTCGTCGCCGCCTCGACGCAAGCCATCTACCAGTTGCACGATCTGTGTCGCAACTGGCCGACGTCGTCGTTCCTGGGTGGCTTCGACATGTCGCAGACGCTGGGCAGCCTCGAACCGCAGGAAGCGCGCCGGCTGATCTTGCAGGCCCAGGAACCGGAGCCGGTACGGGCCACGCCGGAGGTCATCGAGGCCATCGCTGAACGGACCAACAACCAGCCATACTTGATTCAGCTGTTGTGTGCGCGGCTGTTCCAGGAAGTGGCAGCTTGCGCGGGCCGGGTCCGGACGATCTGCTCATCGATCCGGCGCTGCGCGGTTTTCTCGAAGCCGAGTTTCAACTGCTCACCCCCGTAGACCGCCAACTGCTGCTGGAGATCGGCCGGGCGAAGTCCGTCGAGGAGGGCGCCCTCGGTGAAGCAGTGCACATGGGTGGCGCCGAGTTGCGCCAGCACGTGCACAACCTGGAACGGCTGGACATCTGCGCCGGACGCGGGGCGGCCGGCTGCAGTTGGGCAACCAGTTCCTGTCTGCCTGGTTGGCCGCAGAAGCGGAGCCGGCCAGGCTGATGGAAAGCCCGTCTCAGGTCTCCGACATCGCGATGAAGGCCGCACTGGCCGGCCAGCAAGCGCACGAAGAGCATTTTCTGAGCTCGGAGCTGAACGCCCATCGCGCCCGGCTGGTGGAGCTGGAAGCTGTCCGGGCGTGCGACCTGTTGACCGTGTCGCCTCACGTGTTGACCGAGATCGAGCAACGCCAGTTCCATATTCAGAGCCTGCGGCGTTTGCTGGCGAAGTGAGCAACCTGACTTGATCGGTTCGGGATCACGCAGTTCAGGAGCCCGGCCGCCCGGCGAATGAGACGCGTGCCGGGCGGCCCGGTGACGCGGACACGTGACCCATCATCTTGTGCACGAGGAATCTCCGCATGGGTGTGCGCATATCGGTGCTGATACCGGCATGCAACGAGATCGATAATATTCGTGATGTCGTGGCGCGGGTTGGCCAGGCCTTCGGCCAGCTCGGCCTGCCGGATCACGAAACCGAGCTGGTCGTCGTTGACGACGGCTCTTGTGACGGGACCGGCCCGGCTGCCGAGGCGCTGTGCGCCGAGTACCCTTTTCTGCGTGTCATCCATCACCGGCGAAATCTGGGCCTGACCGCAGCGCTGCATACCGGGTTCCTGGCCGTCCGCGGCGAATATATCCTTTTTTTGCCCGGCGACCTCGAATCGGATCCGCTCACGGACATCCCCTTGCTGCTTGCCAAGCTCGACGAGGGCTACGACGTCGTGGCTGGCTGGCGGCAAGGGCGCAAGGAAGGCAAGGTCCTGGCTTCCGGCGTGTACAATTTCGTGTCGCGGCACCTCTTCGGCCTGACCGCTCACGACATGAACTGGATCAAGGGGTTTCGCCGCGAGGTGATCGAATCGTTGCCTCCGCTGCGGTCGGACTGGCACCGCTTCTTGCTCCATATCGTGGCCCACCAGGGTTATCGGATCGCCGAGGTGCCCGTGCCGTGGCAGAAGCGCCGGGCCGGCCGGTCCAAGTTCGGCGTCGCGCACATCCCGATCTCCTTGCTGGATGTGCTTGTCGTAAAGTTCTTGCTGACGTTCAGCATGGCGCCGATGCGATTCTTCGGCGGGTTGGGGCTGGTGGCCCTGGCCGGAAGCGGCCTGACCTACCTGTGGCTGCTGTGGCTGTGGCTCGCAGCCTCCACCCAAAGGCGTCCCATATTCTGGGCCGCGGGCGGCCTGGCGATTGCGGGTTTGCTGCTGTTGTTGATCGGCTTTCTGGCCGAACTCATCGTCAGCCAGGGCGAGCGGCTGGCCGAGGTGGAGCAGATGATGCGCAGGGATCGCCCGGCGAAGTGGCCCGAGAGCGATCCGCCCGACCGCCAGATTCCCTATGGGCGATGATGTGTCCGCGCACCTGCCGTGGAAACGCCTGGCCCAGGTCATCCTGCTGCTCGTAGCGCTGGGCTTTCTGGCGGCGCTGGCGCGCGGGCAGTGGTCGGCCCTTCGAGCTTACCGCTGGCAGTTGGCGCCGGCCTGGGCCCTGTTCGGGCTGGCGATCCTGGGGTTGTCGTGGCTGCTCGAGGCGGACACCTGGCGGACTATCCTGAATGACCTGGGTGGGCAACCAAGAGAGAAGAACCTTCCCGAAGGCACAGGTCGCCGTCAGGCTCTGCCCTATGGCCGGGCGCTGCAGGCGTGGTTCCTCAGCAACATCATTCGTTACATCCCTGGCAATGTGTGGCAGTTTCTGGGCATGGTCGAGCTGGCCGCGGAGGACGGCGTGCCGAGGGCAGCGACGCTGGCCAGCGTCGCCCTGCACCAGGTCATCTCGACGTCGGCCGGGCTCTTGCTGGCCGCGGCCTACTTCGCCCTGGCCGGCCGCGGAGCCTGGGTGGTGCGGCTGCGCCCGTTCCTATTTGCCGTGCCTCTCGGCTTGCTCCTGCTGCAGCCGCGGGTGCTGCAAAGCGTGCTGAACTGGGTCCTGGCCCGCTTTCATCGCCCGGCGCTTGAAGTGACCCTGACCTGGGGGCGGATCTGGCTGCTGTTGCTGCGCTACGGGGTGGTGTGGCTCGTGCAAGGCCTGGCCTTCGCAGCCCTTGTGCGTGCTCTTGCCCCGCTGCCACTTGCCGGGGTGCCCTACGTGGCTGCCGCCTGGGTCGCAGCCTACGTCATCGGCTTCCTCAGCCTGCTCACACCTTCGGGCCTCGGTGTGCGAGAGGGCGTGATCGTGCTGCTCCTGGCAGCCGTCCTGCCGCAACCGGTGGCCGCCGTGATCGCGATCCTGGCCAGGCTATGGACGATCGCCGGCGAGGCGGTCGCCGCGGGATTGGCGCTGGCGACACGCAGGCGGCCGGCGGTCGCGCCGGTCGATGCCGCGATCCCGCCGGCCCGGCGCCGGGTGGCCGGCAAATGAACGGCTCTCGGTCCCCGGGCAGTTCGCGTCGCGAGGCCGTGCCGCTGTGGGCCTGGGCTGTCTTGTTGGCCATGATGCTGGCGTTCACGGCCTGGTTCTCGGCCTATAGCATCGCGCTGCACGATGCCCACCTGACGCATAAGGCCGATCTCGGCCAGATCGATCAGGCGATTTGGAACACGGCGCAGGGGCGTTT
>CAWEHT010000395.1:0-7868 GCA_963808455.1 uncultured Chloroflexia bacterium
GCCTGCCCGCGCCCCCCCCCCCCCCCCCCCCCCCCCCCCCCCCCCCCCCCCCCCCCCCCCCCCCCCCCCCCCCCCTCCCTCCCTCCCTCCCCCCCCCCCCCCCCCCCCTCTCTCTCCCCCCCCCCCCCCGGCCTCCAGCCGATGCTGGCTTGCGTGGATCATGCCCCGCTGCACGAGCGGCTCGGCCTCGCTAGGGCACAGCTTCACGGCGCGGTTCAGGTCGGCCAGCGCCTGCTCGCCGGGCGCCCAGCCGCTGGCCTCTTGGCCCGGTTCCCGTCCCCTCGTCGCCTCCCGGCCGGGCTGCCCGGCCCCGATGGCGCCGCCCGAGCGCAACAGGGCACGCCGGTAGAATGCCATGCCAAAGTCGGGCCGGCGCGCGATGGCGGTCGTCAGGTCTGCCAGCGCTTCCTCGGTCAGCTGGCGTCGTGCGAAGATCAGGGCGCGGTCGTAGTACGCTTGGGCCAGGTCAGGCGCGATCTCCAGGGCTTGATTCAGGTCGGCCAGGCTTTGAGCGTCCTGCCGCAGGTCGCGGTGTGCCTGGCTGCGCAGATGGTACACTCCGGCATCGGCCGGGTCGGCTGCTAGCGCCTGGTCGAAGTCTGCCAGCGCTTCCTGGGGCTGCTTGCACGCCAGCAGCAGCTGGCCGCGCGCCACGCGCACCCGGCGTAGGCCGGGATTCAGCGCCAGCGCCTGCGTAAAGTCGGTCAGCGCCTCGGCCGGGCGGCCTGCTTCCCGGTGTAGCACGCCGCGGTGGAAATACGAAAGCGCCACGTGAGGGTCCAGCTGGAGCGAGCGCGAGATGTCGGACAGCGCCTGTTCGGGATGACCCAGGTCATGCTGCGCCCGGCTGCGGGCCGCCAGCGCCGGCGCGTGCGCCGGGCTCAGCTCCAGGGCGCGATCCAGGTCGGCTAGGCTCGCGTCGAGGCGGCCCAACGCATAACGTAATGCCCCGCGCCGGAAATGCGCCTCGGCGAGGTCGGGCTGGCATTCCAGCGCGGCGCCATAATCCGCCAGGGCTTCCGGATAAGCTTCCCGGGAGTCGCGGATCGTGCCGCGCAGCAGGTAGGCCCCGGCATGGCGTGGGTCCAGGGCGATCGCCCGATCCAGGTCGGCCAACGCCTCGTCGTGGCGGCCCAACCGCTCGGCGATTTCCGCCCGGGCGAAAGGCGGGCCTGCCCGGCCGGGCGCCGCGCGCATGGCGTGGCCGAGGTCGGCCAGCGCAGCTTCCAGGCGCCCCTCGGAGGCAGCCGCCAGCCCACGTTGATAGTACGCCGGAGCCAGTCGCCGGTCGTGGTTGAGCGCCTGTGTGAAGGCGGCGATCGCCGCCCCCAGCGCGCCGCCACCCCGGTAAATCAGGCCTCGATGATAGTGGGCGGCTGCCGACCGCCGGCGGTCGCCGGCAAAGGCGGCCCCGGCCTGCTCCAGGTCGGCCAGCGCCTCCCGGTCGCGGCCCACCGTGTGCAGCGCGCTGGCCCGCCAGAACCTGGCCTCGCCGTTGCTGGGGTCAAGCGCCACGGCGCGCTCGAGGTCGGCCAGCGCCTCGGCCGGCCGGCCCAGCCGCACTGCGGTCGCGCCCCGCCCACAATAGCCGGCCGGGTCCGCAGGTGCCAGCGCCAGGGCGTGGCCGAAGTCGTCGAGGGCCAGCTCCTCGTGGCCCAGGGCCGCCTGCACGCTTGCCCGCGCCAGGAAAGCCTGTGCCGGGCCCGGCTCCCGGCCGGGCGCCGCCGCGATAGCCTGGTCCAGGTCGGCCAGCGCATCATCTAGCTGGCCCAGCCAGGCCCGTACGCGCCCGAGCCGGTAATGCGCCGGCGCATCTTCCGCAAGCGCCCCCGGGCCGGCCACCGCGGCCAGGCCCGCACGGTAATCCCACAACAGCCGCCCCGCACCGCGGGCTGCCGCCCGAGGCGCTTCCTGCCCCTCTGGCGAGGCATCGCCTTCTGCCCGATACCATGACTCGGGCAGGCCGCCCGGCGCTGCCACGAGGTCCAGCGCGGCCGCGAAATCTTCCAGCGCCGCGCCGGGGCTGCCGAGTTGCCGATAAGCGCTGCCGCGATGGCACAGCTCCGCGGCTGCCATCTCCCGCGCGCTGGGCGCCGGGCGCGCTGCGTGCCCGAACTGGCGCTCGTAGAGCTCGTCCAGCGCCCTCGCCAAGGCGCCGGCGGTCGCGAAGCGCTTTTCCGGGCACTTGGCAAGGCACCTGTCGATGACCGCCGCCACGCCCGGCAGCATGCCGCCATCCGCATGGGGGACCCGTGCATCGAGGTGCTGGCGCCGCAACCCCCACAGCGTCGTGGCCGTGAAGGGCGGCCGGCCGGTCAGCATCTCGTGCAGGATGCAACCCAGGGCATACACGTCCGCGGCTGCGCTCGGCGGCGCGCCCCGCCAGCGCTCAGGCGCCAGGTAGAGCGGCGCGCCGGCCAGCCGCCCGGTCGCCACAAAGTCGGTCCGGTCCTTCGCCGCAAAGGGGGGCGTGCTGGCCTGGTCCAGCGCCAGCCCGGCAGCCGGCGCGGGGGCCGGGCCGGCATCCTGAAAGGCCTGCGCTACGCCGAAGCCGCCTACTCGGGCCGTGCCTTCCGGCGTCAGCCAGATATTCTCCGGCCTGAGGTCGCCGTGTGCCATCCAGGGCATCGCCCCCGCGTCGCCGGCCTGCCCGCTCGGGCGCGTCGCCCCGGGCCCTTGAGCCCCGGCGAGGCCCCGGCAGATGTCGATGGCGACGCGCAGCGCCAGCTCGAGCGCCAGCCGGCCGCGCGCCAGCCGCCCTCGCAAGCTCTCGCCCGCCAGCCATGGCAGCGCCACGAAAGGCAGGCCGTCCAGGATCTCGGCGCCCTGGCAGGGCAGGATGTACGCCTGCCGTCCCAGGCCGATCCAGGCGCCCACTTCGAGGTACAGCGCGTCGCCCAGCGCCGGCAGATGGCGCAGATAGGGCGCGCGCAGCGTCTTCAGCACCGCGGGTCGCTGGCGCTCCAGGTCAAAGCAACTGTACACTTCCGACACGTTGTCGGCGCGCGCATCATGGACGAGGTAGCGCCCCCCGATCTTCTGGCCGGGTGCGTAACGAGGTGTGGGCCGCATGCTGTCGTCTCCCGGGGGTGCCGCGTGGCAAGGAACTCACGGCAAATAATATACCATTCCTTGTGGTTAAATGCAACAGTCTCAAAAGTGTTGCGCCATGCGAGAGGCACGGGGTATAGCACACGCCCACGGCCCGCGCCGGGGGGCGGAAAGCCGCAGGCCAGGGCGGGGTCCCGTTGCGGCCAGGCTGCTTGCTCGGCAACGCCGACGGGGGGCCGCGCCGTCCGTTGGTACCGGTTACTTTCACAGGATGGACAGGATTGCATGGGATAAACAGGATGCGCTTTTGGGCTCGATCCTGTTCATCCCGGACCATCCTGTCTATCCTGTAAGAATGACCAGGCCCCGACACAGAAGCGCGCACGAAGGCAGAGGGTCCGGTCTCTGCAAACGCCGCGTCCGCGTGACAGGGGCTACATTCTGCATGTAAGATATATGATAGAAATAGGCCGAAGCTTGGTGGGCAGTCGGTCGGCAGCAGTCCTCGGAAGTTCGGTTCCGTGGGATGTTCATGACCTGAATCAGGGAGACCTGTATGCATTTTCTCGACCGGCAGCCAGCAGTGCTGCGATCAATCGCCGTGATCCTCGTGCTGATCGTTTCGTCCGGCTTTTACGCGCCTTTGCCCGGCCTTGCAGCGCCTGCCGGCACGGGCCCGTCGAGTTCGAGGGGGGTTGCCTTCAGCGCTTCAGATCGATCGCCGATGTTCTTCGACGCTTCCCCACGCCCGGCCTCGCAGGCGGCGCCAGGCCGCCCGTTGCCGTTCCGCCTGGGGCCGCCGCGGCCTCGCCCTGTCCCACCAGCGCGTCCCGCCACCCATACGCCGCTGCGCGTTGCCGGGGCGCTGGCCATCAACGAATTTCCTCTGCCTACCACGCCAATCACCAACCCGCCCGGCGGGCCTGAAGGCATCACCCTGGGACCCGACGGCAATCTCTGGTTCAGCATCCAATTCTCGAGCCAGATCGGCCGCATCACGCCTACCGGCGCGGTCACCGTATTCGACATCCCGAACGTCGATGCCGGCCCCATCGACATCGCCCGCGGGCCGGACAACAACATGTGGTTCGCCGAGTATGGCAACAGCTATGTGACCGATGAATACCTGGGGCGCATCTCGCCGGTCGCCCCTTACACCATCACTCAGTACCCGGTGCCGCTGCTGAGCGCGGGGAATGTCGTAGCTGGGCCCACCGGGGTGCAACTGTGGGGCGTGACTGCCGGGCCCGACGGCAACGTCTGGTTCACCGAGTACAACAACCACGCTATCGGCCACATGGCGCCCGATGGCACAGGGGGCGTGGCCCTCTCGACGCCGTTGGGGCTCACGAACCCGACCGACAACCCCTCCGTACTTGGTAGCTACCCATCCGAGATCACGGTTGGGCCCGACGGCAATATCTGGTATGCCGACGAGGGCGGCGGCAAGATCGGCATGGTGCCCCTCACCGCGACCAAGAGCAGTCAGATCATGGAGTTCGCCCTCAGTGACCCGGGGGCAGGCCCATGCGGCATCGCGGCGGGCCCCGACGGGAACATCTGGTTCGCCGAGCAGAATGGGCCTTACATCGGGAAGCTCTCGCTGCAGGCCGGCACTTATGGCAGCATCACCTACTACGCGACGCCCACGTCGATGGCGAACCCGAATGAGATGACCAGCGCGCGCGGCGCCCTCTGGGTCACCGAAGCGGCCCCCAACAAGATCGCCAGGGTACTGGTGGACGGCTCGTTCACCGAGTACAGCATTCCTACGGCAAGCGCCGATCCCTACGGCATCACGCTCGGCCCGGACGGCAACCTGTGGTTTACTGAGCTCGCCAGCAACCGCATCGGCCAGCTCGTGGTCGCTGGCGGCCACGAACTGTACTTCCCGCTCATCGAGCGCTGACCTTCCGGGGGCCGGCCGGCCCGGTCGCAGCACAAGATGGCACGTGGCGGGACCGGGCCTTTGCCAGAAGCCCGGTCCCCGCCACGCTAAGGACCTGTAAAACAATAACTTCCGCTGCTGTCATGCTGAGCGGGTGGACGAGAGAACCCGCGCCGCGGCGGCACGCCAGCGAAGCATCCGTCGTGCCGGGCTTAGGGAGCACGGATCCTTCGGCCTGGCACGTTGAGTCGTTAAGCACGGTCAGGGAGTCGGCCTCAGGATGACAGTTTCGGGAAGTCATTCGCTTACGAGCCCTGGGTCACTATGCGAGGCGTTTGGTCCGGCGGCCGGGCAACCGGCCACCGTGCCGTGCGGCCCTCGGCCTGCCGGCTCAGTAAAGGCCGAACGTGCCGTCCGTCATGCTGATCATGATGTCCTTAGTTTGGGTGTAATGCTCCATGGTCATCTTGTGCGCTTCACGGCCGATCCCGGATTTCTTGTAGCCGCCGAAGGGCGCATGGGCCGGACACGCACCGAAGTTGTTCACCCAGAGGCTGCCGGCCTGCACGCCTCGCGCAACCCGCAAGGCCCGGTTGATGTCACGCGTCCAGACGGCTCCCGCCAGGCCGTATTCGCTGTCGTTGGCCATGCGGATAACTTCCTCTTCCGTCTTGAACTTGATGTAGCACGCTACAGGGCCGAAGATCTCCTCCTGGGCCACCCGCATCCGGTTGTCAACATCGGCGAGGATGGTCGGTGCCATGTAGCAGCCTTTGTCAAGACCATCGTGGGTCAGGCGATAGCCGCCTGTGGCCACCCTGGCCCCCTCTTGCTTGCCGATCTCGACGTAGGTGAGGCTTTTCTGAACCTGCGCTTCGTTGATCTGCGGCCCAAGGGTGGTCGCTTCTTCCCAGGGCATGCCGACCTTCAGGGCTTCGAAGGCCGCGATCGAGGCGTCGAGGAACCGGTCGTAGATATCTTCGTGCACGAACACCCGCGAGCCCGAGGAGCACACCTGGCCGGCGCAGAACACGATGCCGATCTGGACGCCTTCCAGGGCTTTGTCCCACGGGATATCGGGGAAATAGATGTTTGCCGACTTGCCGCCCAGCTCGAGGGTCGAGGGGATCAGCCACCTGGCCGCGGCATGGGCGACCGTCATACCCGACCTCGGTCGAGCCGGTGAATGACAGCTTGCGGAAACCAGGATGCTCCAGCATGTGCTTGCCGGTGGTCCCGCCCTGGCCGGTGATCACATTCACCACGCCGGGGGGCAGTACGCCCTGCAAAAGCTTGGCCAGCTCCAGCAGCTCAGCGATGTTGCCGACGAGGGCTTGATCACGATCGTGTTGCCTGCCGCCAGCGCCGGCGCCAGCTTCCAGGAGGCCATCGACAGCGGGTAGTTCCATGGCACGATCTGGCCGACCACGCCGAGCGGCTCGCGCAGGATGAGGTTCAGGGTGTCCTTGTCGATCATGCTCGCCTGCCCCTCGTCCGTGCGGATGGCGCTGGCGAAATAGCGGAAATGGTCGGAGCTGTCGGACATATCGATGCGGCTCTCGCGGATCGGCTTGCCATTGTCCATCGCCTCGACCATGGCCAGCTTCTCGGCGTTCGCATCGATCAGGTCGGCGATCTGCAGCATCACCCGCGAGCGGGCCGTCGGGCTGATATCTTTCCAGCAGTCGAATGCGCGCCACGCGGCGTTGACCGCTCGGTCGACATCCTCCCTGCCGGCCTCGACGCATGTGGCGAGGTACTCGCCGTTAGCCGGGCAAGTGCTCGTGAAAGTCTTGCCCTCCGCGCCGTCAAGCCACGCCCCGTTGACGAACAACTTATAGCTCGAGTCCATTGGCCTTTCCATGTGTAGCCTCCATTTGGATGATTTGCGACGCGAGGGCGTGCGCCGCGATCCCTGATGCATCTGCAGAGAACATCTTCGGCAGCGGCGTCTGTCATTCTGAGACGTTCATGACCTCGGGCGGTCATGTGGCATGGCGAGAAACCACCTGCCTGTCATTCTGAGCGGCCGTGCCAACAAGTCCTGTCAACGGCGCGCCACAGCGAAGAATCCATACCAGGCGTTTCTTGGCAGCGCGCATGCGAGCCGGCCTACGCCGTAGCAAGCCGCTAACGACGAAGTCCCCGCAGGGGGAGAATCCGACTCGGCGTCACCGAGAGGGCTCCCTGTTTCTGCACTAACGACCGGCCAGCCGATGGCTGCCGGTGGATGCTCGACTGCCGGCGATGACGGGCCGTCATCAGCCGGCATCTCTCCCCTGCCCAATTCGTCGTCGGCGATCCTCCTTTCCGGGCCTGGTCATGGCTTGCTTTGGCAAGCAGGATCAGCCCGCTGCGAGGGTCATGCGTGACGGGCCCGCCGGATATGCCAGGCACCAGCCTGGGCACGAACCGGGCACCGGCAGCCGTCGATCTATGGAAAGCGGCGAGAAATCAGGGAGCGTTAGCTGTGGTCAGATCAATGGGAATGACATGGAATGAGGAAAGGTGTCCCGGGTCGGAGGTGCTCCTGGCCAATGCGCAGCCGCCCGCTATCATGTGACAGCGAGCGCAGCGTTCCCGGCAGGATCGACCTGGCTTTCGACCAATGCTGCATTGCGAGATCCGGTGGGCGTTCTGTAGCCGAACAAAGCATACAAACTGCGACGAGCCGCATAATACCCCTTGTCCGACCAGGTGTCAAATCGCGAGATTTAGCGCGCCGGGCTGCCGGCCGCTTCGAGCCGCTGCCCGCACCTGGGGCAGAAGCGGTCGTCGGGCGCCACGGCCCTGCCGCAGGCGGAGCAGGACGGCTCGGGCAGGGCATGGGGTGGCTCGGGTCTCGCGGGGCGAGGGTTGTGCCGCAGGCCGTGCAGAACGCGTCGTCCCCGCTGGCCACACGGCCGCACGCCGGGCAACAGCGCTTGCC
>CAWEHT010000396.1:0-14157 GCA_963808455.1 uncultured Chloroflexia bacterium
CCAATTGCTGGCAGCGCCGTCGTGGTCGAGCGCGCATCCCACCCAGCCGGGCACGTGATTCGCGACCTGGGCTCCCTTCGGGGAAAGCCCATCCATTATCTTTCGCTGCTGATCGTGCAGTGCGAAAGGGGGCAGACTCATGCGTAACATGCGATGGTTGAGGCTTAGACCGGGCACTTTGCCGCGGCCCCATCCGGTTAGTTCTGGCTCTCTGTCTGTTGAGCGCTCAGGTAGCTTTGGCCAAACCGCTGCAGATGCACAGCGGATCACCTGCTGGTGTTGCCCAGAGATTACATGAGCGACCGGCGTGTCTACTGGTTTGGCGCCGCAATCTTGGCCAGCATGATTATCCTGAGGATCGCGCTGTGACGCCTGACCTGGAATTGCGGTCGGTGTCGTATCGCTATCCGGGGCGGAGCGAACCTGCGCTGAACGACATCTCGCTTCGGGTTGCTGCGGGCCGGCGCATCGCTTTGCTGGGCCGGAACGGCTCCGGCAAGTCAACATTGCTTCTGGCCTGCAACGGCATCGTGCGCCCACAAGCGGGCGGCATCTATCTCGACCGCCAACCGATTGCCTATGATCGCGCTTCGTTGCGAAGGCTGCGGCGCACGGTAGGCGTGGTATTTCAGAACCCTGATGATCAGCTCTTCAGCGCCAGCGTCGCCGAGGACATCAGCTTCGGGCCTCTGAATCTCGGCTTGAACGAGGCAGAGGCGCGCGAACGCGTCACGACGGCGGCCGCCCTGTGCGAGATCACGGACTTGCTGGAGAAGCCCACACACGCCCTCAGCGGCGGCGAGAAGACTCGGGTCGCGCTGGCGGGTGTATTGGCCATGGATGTGGAAGATCCTGATCGCTGACGAGGCGCTGGCAGGCCTCGACCCGTGGATGCGGCACCAAGTGCTACAGATATTCGCCAAGCTCTCCAGCCAGGGCAAGACTATCCTGCTGGCCACCCACGATATCGCGCTGGCCCACGCCTGGGCAGACACTGTGGTGCTTCTAGAGCACGGGACGGTCGCGGCTGCTCTGCCGGCGACCGAATTCTTTGCCGATGCGACGCTTCTGGCCAGGATCTGCCCCCCATGAAAACCTACCCGATTTGCCTGGTGGGCTTGGATCGCCGGCGTGCCGTTGTCGTAGGTGGCGGCAAGGTGGCAGAACGGAAAACAGGCGGGCTCATCGAGGCCGGTGCGCGGGTAACCGTCGATTAGCCCGGCACTGACGGGCGCGCTCAGGTCATGGGCAGCCGCCGGAGCCATTGCCATCGTGGAGCGAGCATACCGAGCGGGCGATCTGGCGGGTGCCTTTCTGGTCGTCGCGGCGACCGGGGATCCCGACGTCAACCTTGCTGTCTGCCAGGAAGCCGAAAGGCATGGGTGCCTGCTCAATTCAGTCGAGACACCGGAGCGAGGCAACTATATCGTACCCTCTGTGATCCGCCGAGGTGACATCACGCTGGCCATCGGCACTGGAGGAGCCAGCCCACGTTCGGCGCGCTGCCTGCGGATCATGTTGGAAGAGACCCTCGGGCCGGACTACGCCAGCCTGGTGTCGCTGCTGGCCCAGTTGCGGCCTGCTTGGGCTGCTGATACGGAGCGTGAGGCCATCGCCCGGCTGCTCCGCTCCAATGTCCTGGAGGTAATGCGCGCCGACGGCGAACAGGCTGCCGCGCGTTATGCCAGGGATTTGCTTGGCGCGGGCGGGGTTCGAGATCAGGAGAATCTGGCTGCCGCCGAGGACGATCGGACAGGCGACTAGTCGCGTCGTCAGACAGACGTCGTGTCGTGCGGCTCGACTACCGCGCCGCAGATCGACCGGGGAGGAACGCATGAAGGCAACGCGGGACGGACGGGGGATCGTTTATCTTGTCGGCGCAGGGCCGGGTGATCCAGGACTGATCACCGTGCGTGGCGTGGAGTGTTTGCGGCAGGCCGACAGCGTGATCTACGATCGCTTGGCAAATGCCGCGTTGCTGGCCTACGCCAGCAACGCCGAGCTGATCGACGTAGGCAAAGAAGCTGAAAGGCACACGATCCCGCAGGCCCGTATCAACGCTATGTTGTTGGAGCACACGCTGGCCGGCAAGGTCGTCGTCCGGCTCAAAGGCGGCGATCCGTTCGTTTTTGGACGGGGCGGTGAAGAGGCAGAAGTGCTGGCCGAAGCGGGCATCCCGTTCGTGATCGTCCCTGGCATCAGCAGCGCCGTGGCCGGGCCGGCGTATGCCGGCATCCCCGTAACCCATCGCGATCTGGCTTGCAGCTTCACGGTGATCACCGGCCATCGGGCTGGCCACGTGAAAGACCCGGCCTGCGATTGGCGGCGCCAGGCTCAGACTGCAGATACTCTCGTCTTCCTGATGGGCGTGCACTCGCTGCCTGCCGATCGTGGAATCGCTGCTAGAGGCCGGACGCCCACCGTTCAACGCCGGTTGCCGTAGTCCAGGAAGCGACCTGTGCCGGGCAACGCACCGTCACCGGTACCCTCGCGGATATCGTGGAGGCCGCCGGGGGGGTGCGCGCGCCGGCCGTGATCGTCGTCGGCGAGGTCGTGCGCCTGCGTGAGAAGTTGCGTTGGTGCGAGGAAGACCTCTTGCCACAGAGTAGTGGGTTGCCGGCTCCAGCGCCTTCATAGCGCGGCAGAGCTTCTGCGAGAAAGCGGGTTGCCAATGCAAACGGAATGTGGTCGCGATGGGATGCTCCAAGGCGGGGCAGCGGCCATGCCTCGGGCGGGCGCGTTGACCGATATCCCCGCCGGCACTCCTGGGGTGCCACGCCTTGTGATCGCGGGGGCCAGCAGCGGTGTGGGCAAAACGACCCTGACTGCAGGGCTGCTGTCAGCCCTGCGGGGCCGTGGTCTCACGGCCCAGCCTTTCAAAGCCGGCCCCGATTACATCGACCCAAGCTATCACACCCTGGCTGCCGGTCGTCCCTGCCGCAACCTGGATACCTGGATGCTGCCGGCCGAGGCCGTACAGCGCCACCTTCGAGCGCGCCTGTCGCGGAGCGCAGCTGGCTATTGTCGAAGGCGTGATGGGCGTTTATGACGGTTTCGGCTACGACGATGACGAGGGCAGCACGGCGCGCCTGGCGAAGCTGCTCGATGCCCCTGTGGTGATCGTGTTGAACGTCTCATCGCTGGGCCGCAGCGCCGGAGCGATGGCCCTCGGCTATGCCAGCTTCGACCGCGACCTGAGGGTGGCCGGCTTCATCGCCAACAATGCCGGAAGCGCCGCGCATGGGCAGGGCACGGCGCACGCCATCGCCTTGGCCACCGGCCTCCCATGCTTCGGCTGGCTGCCACGTTCGACGCCGCTGGTGATCCCACAGCGCCATCTGGGCCTGATCCCCACCGCCGAGCCAGGCGAGTGGGAGCGTTTCATCGCTGCCGCCGCGGCCCTCGTGTCAGAGCATCTCGACGTGGACGGGCTGCTGGCACTTGCCGCACCTGGTGGACTGGGGCATGCGGGATACGGCGCAGAGTCATCTTCCTGTACGGAGACAGCAGAAAACGGCCAAGACAGGATGGCCTCCGTCCCCGGCTGCCCGTTCCCCCCTCTGGCTTCCGACCGGCCGGTCATCGCGGTGGCCCGCGATGAGGCTTTCAGCTTCTATTATGAGGACAACCTCGATCTGCTGAGGGAAGCAGGGGCTCAGATCGCTTTCTTCAGCCCGCTTCGCGACCACACATTGCCCGCTGGGGCCGCTGGGCTGTACCTGGGAGGCGGCTTTCCAGAAATGTACGCGGCCGGCCTGGCGGCCAATAAAGAGATCCGCACATCGGTGCAACAGGCCCTCGAGCTGGGATTGCCGGCCTACGCCGAGTGCGGTGGGCTGATGTATCTGACTGCATCGCTGACCGACACCGAAGGCACCGTGTATCCAATGGTCGGTGCGTTGCCGGGCCGCTCGGTCATGACACGCCGGCTGACCATGGGCTATCGCACGGTTACGACCTGCCACGACACGTTTCTGGCACCAGCCTGCTCTACCGTCCGAGGGCATGAGTTTCATTACTCCGATTGGGTGGATTTCCCTGGCTCGATGCCGGCCGCGTATCATGCCTCATCGCTGCGCGGCGCAAGCGGTGGACGGGAAGGCTACGCCCACGGCAACCTGTTCGCGTCGTACGTTCATCTCCACTTCGGCGCTGCGCCAGGACTGGCCGAGCGTATGGTCGCTGCCTGCCGCACATGGGCCAAGCGTGGACGAAACTCTGGATAGGGTGATGGGTTCGAATCATTTCGCCAAGGCGTGGGTGCCGGTCGTCGCGCTCTCCATGGACCAGGTGCTCGGTGATCCGCCAAATCGCTGGCACCCTGTAGCCTGGCAGGGACGGTTTCTGGAGCTGGCGAGCCGGCACGTGCCCGACGGTGACCGGGCGCGCCTCCTCTATGGTGGCGCCGTGGTGCTGCTGGGGGCGAGCCTCAGCGCCGCCGCCGGAGCGGCCGTGGAAGGAATGGCCGCCCGCCTGCCACCCGCGCCCGGGCTGCTGTTGCGCGGCGCGGCCCTCAAGCTGGCAATCGCCAGCCATGGGCTGGACCGCGTTGCCGGCGAGGTCGAAGAGACGCTGCGACGAGAGGACCTGCCGGCAGCGCGCCGTCTCCTCGGCTGGCACCTGGTCAGCCGCCCGACCGGCGATCTGAGCGCCGCGGAAGTGGCGGGCGCGGCGGTGGAATCGGTCGCTGAGAACCTCACGGACGCATTGGTCGCGCCTATGTGCGTCTGGGCGGTAGGTGGCCTGCCTGCCCTCTGGGCCTACCGCTTCTGCCAGACCGCAGACAGCATGTGGGGCTACCACGATCGTGAACACGAATGGCTCGGCAAGCCCGCGGCCCGGGCCGACGACGCCCTCAACTGGCTGCCGGCGCGCCTAGCGATTGCTCTGTTGGCCTGCGCGGGGGCATTGCAAGGTGCCGATGTCAGAGGCGGCCTGCGGGCTCGCGCGGCGCAGGCGAGCCAGACGGCGAGCCCAAATGCCGGCCAGACCATGGCGACCATGGCCGGACTGCTCCACGTCACGTTGACGAAGCGGGGTCACTACTCGCTCGCGGGTGGAACCTCCACGACGACGCCCGACACGATCCGGCAGGCTCGCAGGATCGTCAAGAGCGCAGCCTGGCTGTGCGGCCTTCTGCTTGCGGCTGCAAAGGCCCTTGCGTGATGCATCCCGGCACACGCCCAACTCGTGGGCCGGCCCAAGTGTGGCGGCCATGAGACCATCCGGCCCATGAATCATCAGGCTTCCGAGCACGGAGAGGAAGAGAAGTCGCAGGCGATGTCGTCGATGTCACCGTTGCCTCGTAGGGAGGTCGCGACCCTGCAACCCGACAGTCATGGCGGTCCCGATTACGCCGAACTGGCGGCCCTTGGCATCGGGCCGGAGGACGTGCTCGATTTCAGCGCCAGCACCAACGCCTTTGGCCCGCCCCCCGAGGTGGCTCTCGCGATGGCGCATTGTGACCTGAGCCGCTACCCCGATCGCCATGCCGAGCCGCTGCGCGAGCGCGCTCGGCGAATTACGAAGGCCTGCCGGCAGAGCACGTCCTGCCGGCGAACGGCGCGGCCCAGTTGATCTGGTCCATCGCGATGGCTTACCTGGCGCCGGATGACACCGCCGCGGTGCTGGGACCCACATTCGGTGAATACCGGGTGGCCAGTGCCCTCATGGGTGCCCGCGTGCTCGACCTGAGCGCCGAAGCCAGGGACGGCTTCCGGCCCAACCTGCCTGCGCTCTGCCGGTGGCTGGCATCGTGCCGGCCGCGCCTGGCGTGGCTGTGCAATCCCAATAACCCGACGGGCGTCTATCTGGACGAACAAGCCGTCTTGGAGTTGTTGGCCGCAGCCCAGGGCACCCTATGGGTGATCGATGAAGCCTACCGGCCGTTTGTATCTGGGCCATGGCGCACGCTGGGGCTGGCGTCCGGGCCAGGCAATGTGATTCTCATGCGTTCGCTCACTAAGGACTGTTCCGTTCCCGGCCTGCGCCTGGGTTATGCACTGGGACCCGAACCGATCATCGCCGCCTTACAGCGCACGCTGCCCCCTTGGAGCGTCAGCGCTCCCGCGATCGCGGCGGGACTGGCCGCGCTGTCGGCCATCGGGCGCGTGCGCGATCAGTCTGCCGGCCTGCGCGCCGCTGCGGATGAACTCCGTGCCGAGTTGAGCGCGGAAGGTTGGCGGGTCTTGCCATCGGCCACGCATTTCTTTCTCATCGACGTCGGCGAGGCTTGCCCCCTTCGTGCCCGCCTCCTGAGCGAGCACCACATTCAGGTCCGCGATTGCGCTTCGTTCGGCTTGCCGCAATTCATTCGCGTGGCAGCTCGCACCGCTGAGGACAATGCCCGTCTGTGCCGCGCCATGGAAACGCTGCGATGACCTCCGTGTCGGTGACGCTGCCCGCCACATGCGGAGAGTGGGTCCAGGGCACCCTGGACGGAGTGCCCTGCCTCGTTTCGTGCGCTATCGACTGGCGTGCCTCCGTGCGCCTGGAATTGCGAGGCACCAACGGGAGCGGGCCCCTGCCGCGCACCGGGGCGGGCCACACGCCAGCGCGGTCAGGAGCGGCTGATCCTTCGTTTGCTGAACTCTGGAAGCTGCCTGCAGACCGGCCTAAAGCCGTCTGCGCGCTGCGCAGGGCGTTGGCCGCCCGCAACGCGCCCGGCTCTGGCGGTGCGCTCACCGTACAGAATCCACTGCCGCGCTGGCGCGGCTACGCCTCGAGCACTGTGGACGTCGCAGGCACGATCCTTGCCGTCGGTGAATCGGTCGGAGCGCCGTTCACCCCAGCTGAGGTCGCGAAGCTGGCAACCGCGGTGGAGCCGAGCGACAGCATCATGTTCACGCACCCCACGTTGCTGGCGCATCGCGATGCCTCGTTCTTCAGGCCACTGGGTCCCTCGCCGCGGCTGGCAGTTGTCGTGCTCGACCCTGGAGGAAACGTTCGACACCCTCGCCTTCAATTGCCAAGACCATGGGCCAATCATGAAGGAGCTGGCGCCCCGGCACCGTGACCTCTTCGCAATGCTAGAGGCCGGCCTGGCGGAAGGCGATGCGCTGCTGGTCGCGCGGGCCGCGACCGGCAGCGCGCTCGCACACCAGCGTGTCCTATACAGCGACCTCGTCGAGTGCGTCTGGGGCCTGGTGGGCAAGGTCGGCGCTCTAGGCATCTGCCGGGCGCACAGCGGCACGCTCGTCGGGTTGCTCTGCGACCCAGACTCCGAGCGCGAGGTAAGTGCCATGGCGGCAGAGAGCCTGCCCGGTGTAGCCATCAGGGTTTGCCACGCCGCGTAGATTTGACCAGATTCCTCTGAGATACTGCCTGGCCAAGGGCGATCTGTCCAGTGCGTGAGCTCCTGCCCCGCCGGAAGGCACCTGCGGGGGCAGGCCATCGTCCACGTCGCTGCAAGCAGTCTGACGTGCCCGGCCAGGGCGGCCTTGACGGAGCGCTAATCGGTTAGCCCCGCAAAGAGAGAAGTGCTCAGGTAGCGCTCGCCAAAGTCGGGAATGATCACAACGACCAGCTTCCCAGCGTTTTCGGGGCGGCAGGAAATCAGTAGAGCCGCCCAGGTCGCCGCTCCGGCCGAAATGCCGACCAGGAGCCCTTCCTCGCGTGCGAATCGGCGGGCGGTCTCGAGCGTGTCCTCGTTCTTGACACGGACAATCTCATCGTAGATCTTTGTGTTCAGCACATCGGGCACGAAGCCGGCGCCAATGCCCTGGATGGGATGGGGCCCCCTCGGCCCGCCCGACAGGACCGGCGAGGCATCGGGCTCGACGGCGATGGCCTTGAATGATGGCTTGCGCCCTTTGATGACCTCTCCCACACCGGTGATCGTGCCGCCGGTCCCAATGCCAGAGACGACAAAGTCCACTTTGCCGTCGGTGTCACGCCAGATCTCCTCCGCCGTCGTCTTGCGATGGATCTCGGGGTTGGCGGGGTTCTTGAACTGCTGCGGCAGGAAGTAATGTTCCGGATCGGTGGCCGCGAGGTCTTCGGCCCGTTTGATGGCCCCGGGCATCCCTTCCCCGCCGGGGGTCAGGACCAGCTCGGCGCCGTAGGCTCGCAGCAAAGCCCTGCGCTCCTTACTGAAGGTCTCAGGCATAAACAGTTTGAGCTTGTAGCCGCGCACGGCGGCGACGAAGGCCAGGGCAATGCCGGTATTGCCGCTGGTCGGTTCCACGATCACCGTGCCGGGCTTGATCTGGCCCGCGCGTTCGGCCGCGTCGATCATGGCTACGCCGATGCGGTCCTTGACGCTGTGGGCTGGATTATAGAACTCCAGTTTGGCAACAACTTCGGCTGCGGAGCCTTCCGTGACACGGTTAAGGCGAACCAAGGGCGTGTTGCCGACCAGTTGGGTAGCGTCCTGAGCAATTCTCATGGATTTCCTCTCAAGCTGATGGAATGAACGAGCGCAGCCACGCCTGGCCGGGCGCGATGCTCGACCGCCTGGTGCATATGCAGGGGACATCGTCGGTAGCGGCGTCTCTCATTCTAAGCGGGTATGCAAGCCGGCCTGCGCCGCGGCGGGCCGCCAGCGACGAAGTCCCCGCAGGGGGAGAATCCGTCTCCGTGTCACCGAAAGGGTCCCCTGTTTCTGCACCAGGATCAGGCTGCATCCCTTTGATATACGACTGCACAAGTCGTGATTCACGCTCGAACTTACCAGGAAGGGTTCGACCTGTCAAGTCTCAGAGAGCATGCCATGTCAGAGGTTGGATCGATCACGGCGCTTGACCCCACTTTGCTCAAGTGCGAGAATGGGGATGTAACATTCGGGATGATCCGGCATCAAACGAGATGTTCGAGATCGCTCACAAAGGAGACATTCATGTCTTATAAAGCCGTTCTGAATGTGCCGGCAATCTCTTGCGGCCATTGTGTGAAGACCATTCAACGCGAGACCAGCGGCCTGCCCGGCGTTATCAGCGTGGAAGCCGACCAAACCAGTAAGACAGCAACCTACACTCTCGAGAGCGAGGCTGCGCTGACGGGGGTCAAGGCGGCCCTGGCAGAGATTGGCTACCCCGCACAGGGGTGAGGATCACGTGTGGCTGAAACCAAGCGTCTCACCCTTCCCATCACGGGCATGACCTGCGCCAACTGCGCTGGGACCATAGAGCGCAACCTCAAGAAAATGCCAGGAGTGAGCGAAGTAGCCGTGAACCTGGCCAGCGAGAAGGCCAGCATTGCCTATGATCCGGCCGTGGCAGATGAGCCCAAGATTCGCTCTCTTATCGGCGACCTGGGCTACGGCGTGGCCACGGCGAAGATCGAGATGCCCGTCAGCGGCATGACCTGCGCCAACTGCTCGGGGACCATCGAACGCAACCTCAAGAAGATGCCGGGGGTCGTCGCGGCCAACGTCAACCTGGGAACCGAGCGCGCGAGCGTCGAGTTCATACCCACTATGGTGGGATATGCCGACTTCAAGCGCAAGATCGAAGACCTGGGCTACGGGGTCATCGAAGCGGGGCCGGGAACAGCTTCCAGAGATGCCGAGGCAGATGCACGCGCGGCCGAGATTGCACGCCAGCGCCGCCTCCTGTGGACCGGCATTGCTCTGACGGCCCCGCTGTTCTTGCTGGCAATGGGCACCATGGTCGGGCTGCTGCCGATGGAACCCTGGCAGCCCTGGGCGATGTTTGTGCTCGCCACCCCGGTGCAATGGTACGTCGGCTGGCAGTACTACACGGGCGGCTACAAGGCGCTCAAGAACGGCAGCGCCAACATGGACGTGCTGATCGCGCTGGGCTCGTCAGCAGCCTACCTTTACAGCGTGGTCGTGCTGCTCTCGATGGGGCGTCTCGGCGAGGTCACCTATTTCGAGACCTCGGCCTTGATCATCACCTTGATCCGGGTCGGCAAGTACCTGGAGGCGGTGGCAAAGGGCCGCACCAGCGCCGCCATCAAAGCCCTGATCGGGCTGCGAGCTACCACGGCCCGCGTGCTGCGCGACGGGATCGAGAAGGATGTGCCGATCGACCAGGTCCGCGTCGGCGACACTGTGCTGGTGCGGCCCGGCGAAAAAATGGCCGTGGATGGCGTCGTGCTTGACGGCCGCTCGGCGGTGGATGAGTCGATGTTGACGGGCGAGAGCCTGCCGGTCTCCAAGAAACCCGGCGATCCAATCATCGGCGCGACCTTGAACGGATCTGGTCTGCTGCGCGTCCAGGCGACCAAAGTCGGCTCCGAGACCGCACTGGCGCAGATCATCCGGCTGGTCGAGGAGGCGCAAGGCTCAAAAGCGCCGATTCAGGCCCTGGCCGACCGCGTGTCGGGAGTCTTTGTGCCGACCGTGATTGGGATCGCCCTCCTGACATTCCTGGGATGGCTGTTCCTCGGTCACAGCACTTTCACTGTGGCCATGGTCAACATGGTGGCCGTGCTGGTCATAGCCTGCCCCTGCGCCCTCGGGCTGGCCACGCCCACGGCGATTATGGTCGGCACAGGCAGGGGCGCCGAGAACGGCATCCTCTTCCGCAACTCCGAGGCGCTGGAACGCACCGAGCAGGTCAAGACCATCGTCCTTGACAAAACGGGCACGATCACGCAAGGCAAGCCTGCACTCACCGATCTGGTCGTTTGCGAAGCGACAGATCGAGCGGAGGCCCTGCGCTTGATCGCCTCGGCGGAGCGTGGCTCGGAGCACCCGCTCGGGCAGGCGGTCGTGCAAGCAGCACGCGAGCGCGGGCTGGCACTGAGCGACCCGCAGGGATTCGAGGCCATCGCCGGGCATGGCATCCGGGCCCAGGTGGATGGGCACAGCGTGAGCGTGGGCGCGCCGCGTTGGCTGGCCAGCGAGGCCGGCTCGCTGGACGACCTGGGCGCGACGGTTGAGGCCCTCCAGGCCTCAGGTAAGACCGTGGTGGTAGGTGCCCTGGACGGAAAAGCCATAGGCGCGATCGGGATCGCAGACACGGTAAAAGCCGGCTCCGTCGAAGCTGTCAGGGCGCTGCGCCAGTTGGGCCTGCAGGTGGTCATGATCACCGGCGACAACCGGCGCACCGCGGAAGCCATCGCACTCCAGGTGGGCATCACCGATGTCCTCGCCGAGGTCCTGCCGGGCGAGAAAGCCGCGCAAGTGAAGGTCCTCCAGAATACCGGGCATGGCCCGGCGCGCACGGTCGTGGCCATGGTCGGCGACGGGATCGATACGCACCACGGCTCGCGCAGGCCGATGTTGGCCTGGCCATCGGCACGGGCACCGACGTGGCCATGGAAACCGCCGGCGTAACCCTGATGAGCGGCGACCTCCGCGGGGTGGCCAGGGCCATCGCGCTGAGCCGCGGCACGATGCGCACCATCAAACAGAACCTGTTCTGGGCCTTTTTCTATAACGTGCTCCTGATCCCCCTAGCGGTCTGCGGTTTGCTGCACAACGCGCCCTGGCTGGCAGCGGCTGCCATGGCCTGTTCTTCCATCTTCGTGGTCACCAACTCATTGCGCCTGCGGGGCCTGCGACTCGCTTCCTGATCGCTGGCCCCCCAAGCACGCTCGCAAACAGGCCGTTTGTGAGCCCGTTCTCATGGGGTTCTCAGGGCAGATGCTGGGCTCCTCCCAACTGCGCAGCGCGTGCCAACAGGCTGGCCAGCGTGTGCCGCTCCAACAGCCCCAGTACCTGGGTCTCAGCCTCAAGCCCGATCTCGTCCAACGCCAAGGACAGGCAACTCAGGGCGCAACTATCCGGAACTGCGCTATCCGTCGGCACCGCGATCCGAACGGCCCCGAAGATGTCCGCCAATGTGATGTCCTGCGGCTCCCGCGCCAGGCGGTAGCCGCCGCCGCGCCCCTCGCGTGCCTCTACGATGCCCCCGCACGCTAGCAACGCCAGCACACGTCGCAAGTGGACGGCGTGTGCGTGAACACCCTGCGCGAGGGTCGCGCTCGAGCAATTACCCTCTGACGTCGCCAGCGTTGCCAACGCATGCACGGCCGTGTGATAACATCCGCCCTCGAACACGACCCTGGTACCCATCGTCGTTATCTCCCTTGATCTCGTTTGCCGCAGGGATCGAGTCTGATCAGCCAGCCTCTCGGGCGGCGCATCCGCCGTCGGCGCGAAACCCGGCTCAGGGAACGAACGGCTGATCCCAACGCCCGCGGAAGACGAACTCGGCCAGCGGTTTCCGCGTCCGCGGCGCCATCTCGCGCTCGTAGGTCTTCGGGCAGGTCATCGGCACGTAGCCGTCAGGCATCCCCACCGCGGCGCAGGCCGCGTTGGCGTCGAACCCGCCCATCTGATGTACGTTCAGGCCCAGGGCGCTCGCCTGCAAGGTCAGATGGGCCACTGCCTGGCCGGCGTCGTAGTACGCGTAGCGGTTCCGCGGGTCTGACGGTGGGTACAGCCGGGCGGCCGCCAGCACCAATACCGGCGCGTTCGCGGCCCAGGCTGGGTTGCGCCCGGACAGCGCGCCCAGCAGGCCCCGGTGTGCCTCAGTCTCATCGGGCGTCACGACAACGAAAGCCCACGGCTGGGCATTTCCGCCTGACGGCGCCCAGCGTGCCGCCTCGAACAGCGCCGCAAGTTTGTCACCTTCGACCGGGCGCGCCGAGAAAGCCCGCGGGCTCCAGCGCGCCTTGAGCAGCTCGTGTATAGGATACTGAGTGTCGGCCATCTTCTCCATAGGTCTGCCCCCATTTCGCTCCAAGTGCCCCCGATGCTTTTACTGCATCAGAGTTGACTACAGTTTACGGGTTAACTGTACGTTTGTCAAGTACAGTATGCACCTTGTCAGGCCGGCATGGCTGTGGTACCATAGCCTGACTGTGACGGACGAAACAAGGCGCCGGCTCGCGCCGGCCTCGCCGAGCCTGTTCGGGTTCTGGGGCGGGCCTGCCTGGCTCCTGCTGCTGAACACTCTTCTAGCGGCGCTGCTCTGGGGCAGCGCCCTTTTTGCGCTCCTGGGCCAGGGCCCGAGCTGGCTCAGCCCTCGCCCGGCTCCGGGCGACGTGGTGGGCGCCCCCGCGATACGCCCCGACCTGGGCGGCGCGCCCGGCGTCAACCTGGATGCAAGTGAGCTGGCCGCGCCTGATCTTGCTGCCCGCCTGCACGCGCTGGCCGGAGCCGGCGTGCATTGGGTGCGCTTCTGCTTGCCTTGGGACCAGAATCCAGCCCCGGCCAGGGGTGTATCAATGGGGCCCGTGGGACCGCGTCTTTGCGGACCTGGCAGCCGAGCCGGCCCTCCAGCCGTTGGTCGTTCTCAACCGATCGCCGGCCTGGGCACGGCCTCCGGCAGATGCCGCTAACGCCCTTGCCCCACCCCAGACGCGGGCCGACCTTGGCGCGTATGTGGCGGCCGTGGCGCAGCGCTACGGCACACGGGTGCGCTACTATCAGGTGTGGGACGAGCCAAATATCGCTCCGCATTGGGGCGCCCGCCCGGTGGAATCCGGCGGGCTATCTGGGACTGCTGCGGGAAGCCGCGGTAAACATTCGGCAGACCGAACCCGGGGCTCAGATCGTACTGGCGGCGCTCGCGCCGAACGAAGAGGGCGGCGGCGCCAATGAGAGCGACATCGGCTACCTTGACGCGGTGATATGGCCTCGGTGCCCGCGCCTGGTTCGATATTGCCACGGGCGAACCGTATGGGTTCTCACTGCCGCCGGACGCACCGTCCTCGCCAGGTGTGCTGGCTTTCAGCCGGGCCGCGTTGCTGCGCCAGGTGATGGTGCGCCACGGCGATGCGAGCACGCCCCTCTGGGCAACCTCCTTCGGTTGGAACGCTCTGCCTGCTGGCTGGTCAGGTTCGGCTTCGCCCTGGGGCCAGGTCAGCGAAACGGAACAGGCACGTTCGTCGCGTTGGCGATGAGCGAGGCCCGGACCCGATGGCCCTGGCTGGGGCCGTTGTTCTGGGCAGCGGATTGCCCCCTGCGCCCCCCGGACGACCCGTGGCGAGGCTTCGCGTTGTGTGACTACGACGGCGGTGGGGATTCCACGGGATGGCGACCCGTGTGGAATGCATTGGTTGCGCCGGCCGCAAACCCCGTGTTGCCACCCGGCGAGCACGCTCCCAACCACCCCGCGCTGCAGTATAGCCCAGGCTGGCGCGTGGCTGCACGGGGGCCGACCCGCGCGCAAACGGCGACCAACTGGCGTTCACCTTTTACGGCACCGACCTGGCCTTCCGCATCCAGGGTGGCCCATACTG
>CAWEHT010000397.1:0-3116 GCA_963808455.1 uncultured Chloroflexia bacterium
TGGTTTCAGGATAACTCGCTGGCGCATGCCGTGATCCAGGCTTACCATACCTTGCTGCCCGTCGGCCGGTACCCGGTGGCGCTGATCTTCATCGATCTCGATCCCTCCGAAGTGGATGTGAACGTACATCCAACCAAGGCCGCGGTCCGCTTTCGCAACAGCGAGCGCGGTGTTTGGCGCCGTGCAGCGGAGCGTGCGCCGGGCGCTCACGGAGCGAGCGCCCATCCCTTCGGCAGCGACTCGGCAGAACGGATGCCTCGAGCGCGCTGACGGCAGGCGAGCCGGCCTGGCAGATGGCGTGGGATGACGAGCAAGTTGCAGGCTGGTCGGCCCGGCGCCAGGTGCTCATGGGCGCCGGGCGCGAGTTGTCCTCCGCGCCCTCAGAGGGATCGCCGCATGCGGCCCCTGCTGAAGACCGAAGCCGCCCCGCCTAGATCCCCCTGCTGCGCGTCGTCGGCCAGGTGGCGGCCACCTACGTCGTCACGGAAGGGCCGGATGGCCTGTACCTGATCGATCAGCACGCGGCCCACGAACGCATCCTGTACGAGCGGATGTTGGCGGCGCGGGCCCAGGACGCGATAGAGGTACAACCGTTGATAGCCCCCCTGGTGCTGGAGCTGAGCCCCGAGCAGGCCGGTGTGGCGGCGCAAGAGCTGGATCAGCTGCGGCTGCTGGGCGTGGTGCTGGAGCCCTTCGGCGGCCAGTCCTACCTGTTGCGGGCACTGCCCGCCGTCCTGAGCCATGAGGACCCGGATGCCGCGCTGCGCGAGGTCCTGGATGGCTTCCTGGACGACCATGATGCCGTGGCAGGAGCGCACGAGGCCCGGCTCGTGAGGCTGATCTGCAAACGGGCCGCCGTGAAAGGCGGGCACGTGCTGGCCTTGCCCGAAATGCAGGAGCTGGTGCGCCAGCTCGAGGCCTGTCGCTCGCCTCGCACCTGTCCGCACGGCCGGCCCACGATGGTGCACGTCAGCGCTGGCGAGCTTGCCCGCCAGTTCGGACGCGCTTAGCAGGAAACAGGGAACAGCGGGCAGTTCTCTTTCCTGCTCCCTATTTCCTATTTCCTGCGCGGGTATTGTGTGGTTTTGTCAGACACGCGTTATAATAAGCTCAATTGACATCGGCACTTGGCTAGGAAAGGAGCCGGCGAATTTTGACCGAGCCATTGACTATCACTACAGATCCGCGCCCCGATCGGCAGATCGCCCTGACGATCGAGCTGGGACCGGAGCGCACCGAGGCAGCGCTACAGAGGGCAGCCAAGCTGGTTGCCAAGCGAACCAATATCCCCGGTTTTCGCCGGGGCAAAGCCCCCTACGCCACGGTCTTACGGCACTTCGGGCGCGACGCGCTGCTGAACGAGGTCCTGGATGACCTGGGACAGGAAGTCTACAAGGAAGCTCTTGACATTGCGAAGATCGAGCCTTTTGCCGAGGCCCAGCTCGAAGACGTAAAGCTGGAGCCGCCGACCTTCAAGCTGGTGGTCCCGCTGCGGCCGGAGGTGGATCTCGCGGATTATCGCAGCGTGCGGCTGGAAGCGCAGGAGGTCGAGGTCACCGATGCTGACGTTGACGCCATCCTCGCAGAGCAGCGTTCGAGCCGGGCGACCTGGGTGGAAATCGACCGCCCCGCCCAGCTGGGCGACACGGTTACCATCGATATCCATGGCAGCGTTGGCGAAGACACCATCATGGATAATCACGATTGGGATGTGCTGCTCAAGGAAGAGGCAGGCTGGTTGCCCGGTTTCGCCGAAGCCTTCGTGGGCCTCGAAGCCGGCGGCGAGAAGAGCTTCACCTTGCGCTATCCCGAGGAATCGGCCTCACGCTACAAAGGTCAGGAGGCCACATTCCAGGCCACGCTGAAAAAGGTCAAGTCACGCCTCGAGCCCGAGCTGAACGACGAGTTTGCCGCGAGCCTCGGCGACCACGCCAACCTGGACGATTTGCGCGCCAAGACCAAGGAACGACTTCTGCAGCAACGCACCGCCGAGGCCCAGAGTAAGTCTGACGAGGCAGCGCTCGAAGCGGTCATCGAAAAGGCGCACATATCCTATCCACCGGCCGCAGTCGAGGACACGCTGAATGACATGGTCGAGGAAGTTCGCCGCAACTTGCAGCGCTCCGGCTACAGCCTGGAAGACTTCGTGCGTTTGCAGGGCATGACCCTGGACAAATACCGCGAAAAACTGCGTGGGCAGGCTGAAAAACGCCTCCAGGGCCGCCTGGTGTTGAGCGAACTGGCCAACGTCGAGAAGCTCGACGTGTCGCCCGATGAGATTCAGGCTGAGATCGAGCGTACGATGCCTACCGGAGAAGGCGCCGAAAAGCTGCGTGAGGCCTTCGAGACCGACCTCGGTCGGGCAGTTGTGCGGCAGGATGTGCTGACCGACAAGTCGCTGGCGCGCCTGCGCGAGATCGTCGCAGGCCGTGCGCCCGAGTTGCCGCCCGAACCGGCCGCACCGGCGGAGCAGCCGGCAGCCGAAGCCGCATCGGCGGAGCCTGCCGCCGATGCGGCACAGCCGGTGGAACAAGCTGCAACCGACACTACATCACCGGAGCTTGCCGCAGCAGCGGCTACGCCCGGCGAGGCCATGCCTGAGTCGCCGGCGGCGGAGGATGAGGTCGTCACGTGGCAAGGGGGCACCGCGGTGGCCGAGACATCCATAGCTGGCGAGCAAGCCGAAGAGGAACACCCCTCGCCCGCAGGCGAAGAATAACGTGGAGTGAAGCAGTATGAGCACGAAAGTCCTCAGTCCAGAAGCGTTGATCCCGATGGTCATCGAGACCACGGGCCGTGGTGAGCGCGCGTACGACATCTTCTCCCTGTTGCTCAAGGAGCGCATCGTCTTCTTGGGCACGCCGATAAACGACCAGGTGGCCAACCTCATCGTGGCGCAGCTGCTGTTCCTGGACCGCGAGGACCCGGACAAGGATATCCAGCTCTGGATCAATTCGCCGGGCGGCGTGATCTATGCTGGCATGGCGATCTATGACACAATGCAGCTGATCCGCGCCCCCATCAGCACGTTCTGTGTGGGCGTGGCTGCCAGCTTCGGCACGGTCTTGCTCACCGCAGGCGCCAAGGGCAGCGCTACGCGTTACCCCACGCGACCA
>CAWEHT010000398.1:0-5201 GCA_963808455.1 uncultured Chloroflexia bacterium
CCGCCGAATTTCATCTTTCACGGCAGAAAGTGCAGCGGCTGTTGCACGAAGCACGCGAGATGCGGATCGTCGAGATCCACGTTTACGGGGCCCCCGAGCTGCACCTGGAACTCAAGAAAAAGCTCAAGGAAACCTTTGGCCTTCAGCAGGTGCTGGTGGCGCCGACGGACGAGGACGAGCAGCAGCGGCGCCGGTCTGTTGCGTGGTCCGTGGCCGACTACCTGGCAGCGCTGCCTCAAAGACGGGATGGTGATAGCCGTCGCGCTGGGCCGCAACACCTCGGCGATGGCCGACTTTCTGCACCCCACTGCGGCCATCGATTGCACCTTCGTCAGCGCCATGGGCGGCTCGCCCAGCATGAAGGTATCCGTCAGCCCCAACGAAGTCTGCACGCGGTTGGCGGCACGCAGTGGCGGGTGGCGCGCCCTCTGTACGCCCCAGCCTTCGTCGAGAGCCAGAGCGTGCGCGACATGCTCCACGCGGAGGATACCATCGCCCAGACGCTCGATTTGGCCCGCCAGGCGGACGTGGCGCTCGTAGGCATCGGCACACCCCGCGCCGACTCGATCCTGGTCGAGGCGGCCTGTCTTGCGCCGTCGGAGAGCTCCCGTTTGCGCGAGATGGGCGCCGTCGGCGAGGTCATGGGGCATTTCTTCGACGCCGATGGGCAGAGCGTGGACTCTGATCTGGACCACCGCCTTGTGGGCCTGACCCTCGCCGAGCTGCGCAACATCCCCCAGGTGATCGCGGTTGCCAGCGAAGAGGAGAAATCGGAAGCCATCCTAGGAGCCCTGCGCACCGGGATCGTCCACGTCTTGATCACCGAGCATCGCAACGCGCTGGCCCTTCTGCGCCTGGCCGGCGTAGCCGACATGTAGCACCAGCCCAGGGCACCCGGCCGCCAACGACCACGTTGCGGCCGGCCCCGAGGGTGGCAACTACACCAGGGCGGCGCACGCCACTTGGACCGGCCGCCATCACAGGATAGACACGGAGGTCCCGAAAGGGATGGATTCGATGGGATGGACAGGATCATGCCCAACAACATCCTGTCTATCCGGCCCAACCATCCCCATTCGGGGACCTTCGTGTCCATCCTATACGAATTAACGCGCTGGCACGCGGCAACCGGGCCGGGCGGGCGCAACTCGGGCTGCTGGCCTGCTACAACGCTGCAGCATGGTTTCGCCCTGTCGCACAGCACGGCCCACGGTTGTGCCCGCCTTCCGCTTGTGCTAACATTCCACAGTTGAGCCATTCGCTGTATTCGATCTGCCTGAGGATTTCTACCTCCCCTACGGCTTTGCCGCCCGCCCGTCGGCGCACTACGGGGCGGGCATGGGACAGGTCTGGTCCGACCCCCGGCAGGCCTGACGCGAGGTTAGACCTGCCATGGAAGGCAAAAAATGGGCCGGCGGCAAGGCCACCTCCAGTGGCGGCCGCTTGCCGGCCCGGCAACCCCGGCTGAGGTGTCCATGGACGAGCCATGTGCCGTCGTCTGCCCGTATTGCCAGGCGGAGATCGATGTGTCTCCCGGCGCGATGCATGCGCGGTGTCGCTCCTGCGGGCAGCCCGTCATCGTCATCGACTGCCCGTACTGCGGCGTCCCGGCCGCCTTGCCTGCTGACGGTTCAGCGGCGCAGTGCCGCTCGTGTGCGCGATCGATCGTCACGCCGGGCGACATGCCGCCGGACGATGCGCCCGAGCCGATACCCGCCGAGCTGCGCCAGGCATCCGGACGGTCCCGCACCTGGCGGGCCTGGTCGCTGCTCGTGCTCGTCATCATCCTTGCCGCGACCGCCGGTGCCCGCACCGTCCTGGACCCTCACGTAGACGTCGTCTACCTCATCCGCAACCTGCCGGCGGGACTGGGGCAACTGCTCGCGGCGCCGGATTCCGAACCGGCCCGGCCTTTCCAGAGAGCCATCTGCCGCCCCTGCCTCAGTATGCCACCGCTGACGACATGCGAGTTGCCTTCGACGGCATCGCCCGGGCCGACAGGTTATCCTTCAACGACTGGCTGCATGCGCGTCCGGCGGCGGGCGCCACGTACGTGCTTGTCGAACGGTCACGTCGAGGGCTCGGAAAGTGCCGACAGGCCCATCCCCCACGGGTGGATCAGGTTGGAGACCGGCGACGAAAAGGTGCACCTGGACGAAGCGGGATGGAGCGGCGAGCTAGGGAACACTGACCTGACATTTCACCTGGTCTTCCAGGTGCAGGAAAGCGACCCCCTGTGGGACGCGAGCCTGCTCGTGGGGACGGCGGGGCAGGCACCCACGGTCGTGTCGCTCGACACGAGGGCCGGGCCCTAAGTGGTTCATCCGGCGAGTTGGCTGCACACCGACGCCGGGCACTGAAGTGTCCGGCTGGCACACGAAGTGCGCCGAGGCGCACTGGCGACGGGTATGCCAGCCTGTTTGAACAGGCTTCGTGTACCAGCCGACGGGTTTCAACCCTCGGCGGCGCCGCGAGGAATTTGGCGGATGGACCGCTAAGTAGGTCGCCAGAACTCTTTTGAAGAAGTGCCGGCTTGGCTGCCCGTGAGCCGCTCAAGCAACTTGTGACAACCTACTTAGCCCCGGCCGGCTCCCCAGTCCCATGTTTCTTGCTCGTTTCTTTGTAGGGGCCGGCTGGTCCACGTGCCTTGAGCGTCTCTTCCTGGGGGCCGCCTGGCCGCATGCCTTTCGCCATCGGCCGGTTTGCAAACCGCCCCAGATGGGCCGATAATGATCTTGCCCCGCTGTGCGGGAGCCGGGCGCGCGCCGGATTGGCGCCGCACCGTTTTCCATGGCGGACAAACCCCAGTCGAGGAGGACCAATCCATGGCAGATCAAATCGGGACCCAGACCGCCCTGATGACCGACCGCCCGGTGACGGCGTTCCTGGATGTGCTGGCGAGCTCTGCGCCCGCACCCGGCGGCGGCGCCGTGGCCGCTTTGGCGGGCGCGGCTTGGGTCGGCTTTGGTGAGCATGGTCGCCAACCTGACCCTGGGCAAAGCGGGCGACCAGGGGGTCCAGGGCCGCATCGCCGAGCTGCTGGAGCAGTCCGAAGGGCTGCGACGGCGGCTGGCAGCCCTGATCGCGGATGACTACGATGCCTTCATGCGCCTGTCGGGGGCGATGAAGATGCCTCGATCCAGCGATACCGAGAAGGCCGCGCGCACGGCTGCCTTGCAGGCGGCACTAAAGGGCGCATCCGAGGTGCCGTTGCAGATCGCCGAGGCTTGCGTGGCGGCGATGCAGTTGTGCCGCCCCGTGGCCGAGATCGGGAACAAGAACGCCGTCAGCGACGCCGGTGTGGCCGTGCTGCTGGCCGAGGCCGGGCTGCGCAGCGCGGCGCTGAACGTCCTCATCAACCACGGGCTGATCAAGGACGCGGAGTTCGTCACCGCCCAGCGTGCCCGGCTCGACGCCTTGCTCGCCGGCAGCGGCGCCCTGCGCGATGAGGTGTACGACTACGTGGTCAGCAGGCTATGAGGGAGGGGAAAACGATGCCAGCAACGATCCTGGACGGCCGGGCGCTGTCCAAGACGGTGGGAGATGAAGTCGAAGCGGACGTGGCGGCGTTCGTGGCGCTGACCGGCGTCAAGCCCACGCTGGCCGTGCTGCGAGCCGGCGATGATCGGGCCTCGGCGAGCTACGCCGGGGCGCTCGAGAAGTCGTTCGCCAAGCGGGGGCTGGGTTTCCGGATGCTGGCGCTTCCGGAAGGCGCCACGCAGGCCGAGATCCTGGCCGCGCTGGGCGAGCTCAACGATGACCGGGCGATCCACGGGATCATGGTGCAGGAGCCGCTGCCCAAAGGCGTCAACGAAGCGGCGGTGAAAGAGGCCATCTCGGCGGCGAAGGACGCCGACGGGGTGCACCCTGCCAACGCGGGACGGCTGGCGCAGGCCGAGCCGGCCGGGCGCGGCGGCGGGGCCGATGATTTCTTCGTGCCGGCCACGCCCGCCGGCGGCATGGAGCTGCTGCGGCGGGCCGGCGTGCCGCTGGCGGGGCGGCTGGCTGTGGTCGTGGGCCGCTCCTCCATCGTGGGTAAGCCGATGGCGTTGCTCCTGCTGCCGCGAGAACGCCACCGTGATGATCTGCCACTCGCGCACCGCTGACCTGGCCGAGCAGTGCAGGCGGGCCGACATCCTGTGCGCCGCCGTGGGCCGGGCGCAGATGATCAAGGGTGACTGGATCAAGCCGGGGGCGGCGGTGATCGACTTCGGCGTCAACTTCGTGGCTGGCGCCATGTGCGGCGACGTCAACTATGAGGCGGCGCTCGCGGTCGCGGGGCTGGTCACCCCGGTGCCCGGCGGCACCGGCCCCATGACGAACGTCATGCTAATGAAAAACGTGCTGGCGGCCGCCCGCCGCGCAGTCGGCGGTTAGCGCAAGAACGCGAAAAGCCGGAGCGCGGAGAATGTGCGGCCTCCCGCGGAAGTGGAGGTAAATGTGCTTCTCTCTGGCATGCGAATCGCATTCCTGATCGGACCCGGCTTCGAGGACCTGGAATTCTGGGTCGTCTACATGCGCCTGATCGAAGAGGGCGCGCAGGTGCAGGTGGTAGGCACCAAAGCCGGCGAAACATACACCAGCAAGCACGGCGGCCTGACGGCGCGCTCGCAGGTGGCTGCGGCCGACGTCAACCCCGGCCAGTTCGACGCGCTGGTCATCCCCGGGGGCTGGACTCCTGACACCATCCGCCGCAACGCGGCAATCAAGGCGCTCACCAAGGGCATCTATGACCAGGGCAAGATCGTAGGGCTGATCTGCCACGCCGGGTTGGTGGGCGTTTCGGCGCGCATCGTGGCGGGGCACCGGGCGACAGGCTCGCTGGGCATCAAGGACGACGTAGAAAATGCCGGCGCCACCTGGGTCGACGCGCCGGCCTTCCGCGACGGCAACCTGGTGTGGGGCCGGGTGGTGGAGGACATCCCGGATTTGTGGTGGCTGGCGCTTGGCTGAACGAATTGGACGGTGCCATCGGCTGAAATGTTAAGTCTGCCAATTCAGCGTCGCGCTGTTGCTGGTTTGATTCACCGTGAGCTTGTATGTGACTGCCGTCGCCTGTCCGGCGCTGACGAATCCGGTGAACCGAAGGCGCCGTTGCCGCACACACCGGCCGACAACAGGGCTGCGGCAAAGTCGCCGCCTGGGCGACCGGCAACGCGGCCTGCAACAAGATCGCGATTATCCAGCCCCGTCCACCAGAA
>CAWEHT010000399.1:0-13907 GCA_963808455.1 uncultured Chloroflexia bacterium
TGGGCTTCCCCGGCGCTGCCGGCGTTGAACACAGGCGTCCAGTGGACAGCGGAGGCAAGGGCAAGCGGGAAGAGGGACGTAGTCGTGACGAGGATGGCTGCGGACCAAGCGGCACAAGTGGCGTCGGGACCAACGGTCGTGGTCCTCTCTCACGCCGCTGCCTGCTCAGGCGGTCAGCTGGTCCAGCTGTCAGCGGCCGCGCTGGTCCTGACGGCCGCACATCACCACCGTGGCGGTCGTGCCGGTCAACGCCGGCATCGAGGGATACTTGTTCTCACAGTTCGTGGGGTTGCTTGTGTTGTCAATGTGGGACACGAGGTACTTGATCGGCTTGTCAGCTTCGAGCCTCGAGCACTTCTCGCAATCTCTGTTGCGCTTGGCCAGGTCCTGTTCGCCGCCCGCCACTTCTCAGCTGCGGCTGATCCACTCCTCCAAGTCGGCGGCCGCAAGCGGGGCGCTCCAGTGGTAGCCCTGCCTGGGGTTGCCGCTGGCCGGCTTGGCTCGGTTGGTCTTGCTCTTGACCGGTCGGCGTTTTATCCGACCAGTGGCGGGCAGCCGCATGACACGGGGACCTTAGGCCAAGCGCGTGTGCTCGACGTAAGCCTGGAGGGTGGCGTGGTCTGGCATCTGCTCGAGGCAGGCTCGACCATCCCCTCTGGTGGTGGCGCGCTCACCGGCACGATCGATTGGCCCCGGCGTTTCGACCACATGCAGCAGCACAGCGGCCAACATATCCTCTCGGCGGCTCTCGTCAAAGGATATTCCGCGCAGACGGTAGCTTTTCACATGGGCGAGGAATACTGTACTATCGATATCGATCGGACGACGCTGACTTCGGAGGACTTCGAGGCGGTGGAGGCCGCCGCGAACGAGGTTGTCGATCGGGCCCTCCCCGTGACGGCCGCCTTCGTTAGCGATGCCGAGCTTCAGCGCCTGCCTTTACGGAAGCCGCCGGCCGTAGCAGGGGCGGTACGCATTGTCGAAGTGATGGGTTACGACTGGTCGCCCTGCGGCGGGACGCACGTTGCCAACAGCGCCCAGTGCGGATTGATCGAGATCACGTGGACCGAGCGGCGCGGCCCCGAAACAAGGGTCACCTTTCTGTGCGGGCAGCGCGCCCGCGCCGACTACAGGAGGCTGCGCCGCCTGGCTGCCGGCCTGGGCGCGCGCTTTACGAGTGGTCCAGGCGAATGGCTCGAGGCTATCGATCGTTTGACAGCCGAGGCCAAGGCCACCCGGAAAGACCTGGTGGCCCTGGAGATCGAGTGGGCTGACGCTCAGGCCGCGGCGCTGTGGGCCGCGGCCGTGCCGGTGGGCCCCTGGAAGGTGGTCTGCCAGGCCGTTAACCATCCAGTCGAGCGGGCCAAGCGCGTGGCCCAGTCCCTCAAAGCGCGCCCGGAGACTGTGGTCCTGCTGGGCGCGCGCGGCGAGAAGCCACAACTATTATTCGCGCGGGCCGACGATGTGGCTTTGGATGTCGGTGCTGTTCTGCGGGCCGCTACGCTAGCGGTCGGTGGGCGAGGTGGCGGCCGGCCCGAATGGGCACAGGGCGGTGCCCCGGACGACAGCGCGCTCGGGCAAGCGTTGGCGTCGGCGCTGGCTGCCGTCAGAGGGCGCGCAGGTGAGTGAGATCGGTGGGAAGGCATGAAGGAAATATCCCCGGGGGTTTACGTGGAGACCGATCAACGCGGGGCGAACTATGGTGGCATCGTGACCGCCGTCGGCACCCTGGTGATTGACACACCGATGGTGCCGAGCCGGGCGGAAACTTTCGCGATGAGCTCGGACGGGTCGCGAATGGCCTCCCATTTCTATACATCATCAATACGGACCACCACCGCGGCCATATTCTGGGCAACCAGTACTTCTTGCCCACACCGGTGGTCGCCCGGAACGCATGGAAGCACATGAAGGGTTATGGGGACAACTTCAAGCAGCGGGTGATCGATTCTTTCAAGCGAGAACCGGAAATCCAGGCGCAGTTTACGGACCTGCAAATCATCGGGCCGAAGGTGACCTTTTCACACCGGCTGGACATCGTGCACGGCGGGAGAGATGTGAGGATCATCCGGGTTGGCGGGCATACGGCAGCGACCTCGGTGATCTGGTTGCCGGAGGAAAGGCTGCTTTCGTCGGCGACGCGGTGTGGGTAGATCAGCACCCGTATATGGCTCAAGCCAGCTCCAAGGAATGGCTGGATGGCCTCACATTCATCCGCAAGCTGAAAGCCGATCGGATTGTGCCGGGCCGCGGGCCAATCTGCGGCCGTGAGGCGACCGAGCGCATGTCGGAGTATATTCGCCTGATGCGGAGCCGCGTGCGGATGTACTATCGCCAGAACAAGAGCAAACAAGAGACTGCGGCGATCCTGCTCAAGGAGGTCGCGGGCTGGTTTCCCATCGCGCCGGCGCTCAAGTCGAAGACCGAGTCGCAGATCAAGCAAGGCATCGGCCGCATCTGGAATGAGATGGACAAGGCCGGCAAAGCGCGCGACAAGGCTGAAGCGGACGAAGAAGCGGATGAGTGAGCCGCCCTCGGCGGGGCTGAATGGCTAGGGCAATAGAGAGCGAGCAGATCACGGCAGCCGATCAGCTGCGGGCGTTGCTGGCCGATAGCGAGAAGCTGGTCACCGCCAGGCAAGGCTCGAGCGAAGGAGCCATGCGGCTGCTGGCAAACATGGATCGCATCGCCGCGCTGTTGGCGGAGCTGGACGACGCGGGGATGGACCTGCGGGCCGAGGCGGGCCGCTGGACAGCGCTCCAGGCCGCAGCCCACGAGCGGGCCGCGGCGATCGCCCGCCAGTTCGCCGGCGTGGGCGGGCTAGCGTCGGTGCCGCGGAGCGAGCGGCCGCGAACGGGCTGATCCCAGCCTCAGCATTGCCGGCGCGGCCGGCCGCAGCAGCCTGCTGGCTACGGGCGCCGGAGAGGCATGGTGGTGGTATCTCGATCTCGAGGCGCAGGCGAAGCGCCGCCGGCGCTTGCTGAGATCGGGCGCGTTGGCAATGGCAGCCGCCCTCATCGTGCTGGCCGCTGTGGCCGTCGTGCCAAGGCTGTTCCCGGTTAACCCCAGGGCTGCCGCGGCAGCCTCCGATCTGGCTGACGGGCAACAGGCAATCGAGGAAAGCCACAACTACCAGGACGCATTGGCGGACTTCCAGGCGGCCACGGGACAGACTCCCAGCGACCCGGAGGCGTGGGCCTGGTTGGGCACGGTGCAACAGGAACTGGGCAACGCGGCTGCCGCAAAGGCGGCTTTCGACCGTTCGAGGGCCCTCTCGAGCAGCGAGACCGACTTTCTCCTGACACGATCCGCTGGCTACGTGCAGATGAACATGAACGGCCCTGCGCAGGCTGACCTGGCGGCCGTGCTCAAAACAGACCCGCAAAACGCTCGTGCCTACCTCTACCTGGCCAACGTGGAGCAGAACGAAGGCCAGGTGCAAGCCGCCGAGGCCACTCTTGCGAAAGCTAGCGCGCGCTGGCCGAGGCTCAAAATCAGACCGAACTGGCGGCCGTCGCTCGCTACCGTCTGGGCATGCTCATGCAGCTGCCACAAGCGCAATAGGTTGTTCGCAGGAGGAATGACGTGGCAAACAACGCGCATCGCATCGAGAAGGACTCGCTGGGCGAGATCGAAGTTCCCGCAGGGGCGCTTTTTGGGGCGCAGACCCAACGGGCAGTGTTGAACTTTCCGGTGAGCGGTATGCGACCGTATCCAGCCTTCGTCTGGGGCCTGGTGGTCATCAAACGGGCCGCCGCCGAGGTAAATCGCGATCTCGGGTTGCTTGACCCGGTGCTCGCCGGCGCCATTATTCAAGCTGCGGAAGAAGTGATTCAAGGGCAGCACGCGGACCAATTCGTCATCGACCCGTTCCAGGCCGGTGCAGGCACGAGCCATAATATGAACGCTAACGAGGTCCTCGCCAACCGGGCCAATCAAATTCTGGGTTACGCACTGGCGGACCCGAAGAGGCCGATCAACCCGAACGACCACGTGAACATGTCGCAAAGTACCAACGATGTGATACCCACTGCCATCAGGCTGGGAGCATTGTGGCGCCTGGGTGAACTGGTAGGGGCCATCGAAGGGTTGGTAGGTGCGTTGGAGCGGAAAGCCGTCGAATTCGATGATGTGGTCAAATCGGGGCGCACGCATCTTCAGGATGCCGTGCCGATCCGCCTCGGGCAGGAGTTCGGAGGGTACGCTCGAGCGATCTCGGATGACCTGGAGCGTATCGAGGGTGCCGCCGACCGGCTGCGTCGCCTGGGCATCGGCGGAACGGCAGTGGGCACCGGGCTGAACGCCCATCCTGCCTATCACGAGCGGATGATAGCGAGGCTCAGCGAGTTGACGGGGCAACCGCTCCGGTCCAGCGGGAATCTTTTCGAGTCGATGCAGAGCATGGCAGACCCGGCAGACTTCTCGGCGAGCCTGCGGACGCTGTGCATTGATCTGGTTCGCATAGCCAATGACTTCCGGCTTCTGAGCAGCGGGCCAGCGACAGGGCTGGATGAGATTCGGCTGCCAGCCGTTCAGCCGGGCAGCAGCATCATGCCGGGGAAGGTCAATCCTGTGCTGGCGGAGATGCTGGACATGGCGTGCTTCCACGTGCAGGGTTGCGACCTGACCGTAGCGTTGGCCGCGGAGGCCGGCCAACTTGAACTGAATGTGATGATGCCGATCATCGCCCACAACCTGTTCGAGATGATGCACGTGCTGATCGGGGCCATCAATGCCTTCACCACGAAGTGCGTGGCCGGCATCACTGCCAACAGCGAAAAGGCCAACGGGTGGCTGGCGCGTAAACGCGATCCTGGTCACTGCCCTGAACCCGAAGATCGGCTATCTGGCCGGCGCAGCCGTAGCGAAGGAGGCCATGGCAACCGGCAGGACGATCAAAGAGATTGTGGTGGAGAAAGGCTTGCTCAGCTCCGCCGAGGTTGACGAGCTGTTGGATGCGCGTTCGTTGACACAAGGTGGCATCAAGGGAACCGGAGGCGGCGGCTGAGGTCTTGAAAGAAAACGGCCTCCCGTTTGCGCCGGCTGTGCCTGACGATAAGCGGGAGGCCCTGTTTGAGTACCGGGCAAGAGAGTGCTTACCGGGCCTGATCAATGTCTGAAATGGCGTTTGCCGGTGAAGATCATGGCCAGGCCCAGCCGATCTGCGGCCGCAACTACATCGGCGTCCCGGATCGAGCCGCCAGGCTGAATGACCGCCGTCACGCCCGCGGCGGCGGCCATCTCGATACCGTCGGCGAAGGGGAAGAAGGCGTCGGAGCCAAGGACTGCCCGTCGAGCACGCTCACCTGCCTTGTAAGTGGCCATGTGCACGGCGTCCACACGGCTCATCTGGCCGGCGCCGGCGCCGACCAAAGCCAGGCCTTCCCGGTCTCCCGTCTCACCGCCGAACGGCTGTACGAGACAGACAGCGTTGGACTTGAGGTGGCGGGCGACCTCCCATGCGAAGCCGGCGGCACGTTCCTCGACGCCGGTCGGATGCTTCCGCGTTACCACTCGCCACTCGGCCTTATCATCGGGGGCCAGGTCGGCCTGCTGGACCAAGAGTCCACCGTGGACAGTGCGTAACTCGCAGGCAGCTGCGCTCGCGTCCATGCCGCCCTTTTCAATTTCCAGCAAGCGGATGTTGGGCCGTTGAGCCAACCGGGCTAGCGCAGCGGCGTCGAACCCGGGCGCGATGATGCATTCCAGAAAAAGCGTGCCGATGGCAGCGGCGAGGGATTCATCAAAAGTGCGATTGGCAGCCAAAATGCCACCATAGGCCGCTTCGGGGTCGCCGGCCAGCGCGTAAGGGTAGGCTTCGACGAGCGTCGGCGCGATCGCCAGACCGCAAGGGTTTGTGTGCTTCACTATGGCGATGGCAGGGTTGGGGAAACCACGTACTGCCCGCCAGGCTGCGTCCAGATCCAACAGATTGTTATACGAAAGTGGCTTGCCATGCAGCAGTCGGCCGCCCAGTGGGCCTGCGACGCCAGGGCGATTGTAGAGCGCAGCACTTTGGTGCGGATTTTCCCCATAGCGCAATGGCTGTGCCAACCGGTAGTTGAAGCGTAGCTCCGGCGGAGAGTTCAGTGCTGTCTCGGGGCAGCCAGCGCCGGGAGAAGCGAAGCCCCGCGCGGCGAGGAAGTCCTCTATGGCCGCATCGTAAGCGGCTGTGTACCCAAAAGCCTTGTAGGCAAGCTGCTTGCGCGTTGCCAGCGAGACTGGGCCCGCCTGGAGCTCGGCCAGAAATGGCCCGTAATCCATAGGATCACAGAGCACTGCCACACGCGCGAAGTTCTTGGCTGCTGCCCGCAACAAGGCCACGCCTCCGATGTCGATCTGCTCTACAGCATCCTCAAGGGCCACGCCTTTCCTGGCAACAGTGGCAGCAAAGGGATAGAGGTTGCAAACCACGAGGTCAATCGGCGTCAAGCCGTGCGCTGCCAGGTCCGCCATGTGCTCAGGGCTGGCGGTGGCAAGGATCGAGGCATGTACTGCCGGGTGTAGAGTTTTCACCCGGCCGCCCAGCAGCTCCGGGAAGCCCGTCAACTCTGTCACTTCGGTGACCTGCAGGCCCGCGCGACGCAAGGTGGCTGCGGTACCCCCGCTGGCCGTCAGCTCCCAGCCAATTGCCAACAAGCCGAGCGCAAAATCGACTAGGCTGCCCTTGTCGGAGACAGATAGGATTGCACGTGGCATTATTCCCCCTCCTGCCTATCGTACTGCGGTGTTGGGAATTCGGCAAACGGTCTGGCGAGACCGCGTTCGACTGCGACGATGACTTCCGGACTGGCGACGTTGCTGCCCACAGGGCTGTCTAGATGCCGATCCCCAACTCGCCCGCGATGATCAACTTTGTGTAACTTAAGTATATCTAGAACCCGCGGCCCAAAGTCAACAGAGATTATCAAGGGGATTTTGCGCCGGGTTGACAACCGCGCCGAAGACGCCTAGACTGGCGCGATAGGGGCCACGCTTTGAAGACTGTTGTGGTCAGCCCCGCCACACTGACCGCGGCGTGTACGCGCCCGAAGGGGGATGACGATCATCGCCGAGACTGCAGACGAAATCAAGACGCCGGGGCTGCGCGAACTCCCGCGCAACGTCTGGGCAGTGAGTGTTACGAGCTTTCTGATGGATATGTCCAGCGAAATGGTGCTCAGCCTCTTGCCCCTCTTTCTGGCCAATGTCTTGCAAGTGCCGACCGTCCTGATCGGACTAATCGAAGGCGGTGCGGAAGCTGTAGCGAGCTTGCTCAAGCTCTTCTCCGGTTGGCTGTCAGATAGGCTGGGGCGCGCAAATGGCTGGCAGTGGCCGGCTACGCAACCTCCGCTGTGGCCAAGCCGTTTTTCATCCTCTCACAAACATGGGTGCAGGTGGCTATACCCCGCTGGCTGGATCGGGCCGGGAAAGGGATACGCACGTCGCCGCGAGACGCCCTGGTGGCGGATTCGGTATCGCCGAAGCAACGCGGTGCCGCCTTCGGCGTACATCGGGCAGCGGATACTGCCGGGGCCCTGTGCAGCATGTTGATCGCGTTGCTGGTGGTGTGGTTGGCGCAGAAGAACGGCGCGTTCCTGGCGGCACGGACGTTCCGCATTGTTGTGTTGGTGAGCATCGCGCCCGCGATACTGGCGGTGTTGGCATTGGCCCTCGGCGCGCAGGAGGTGAAGGTCTCAGGGCAGCGCTCCGCACCGAAGTTCGCCTTTCGCTCGCTCGGCCGGCCATTCATGGTGTTCATGGGCATCATCAGCGTCTTCACGCTCGGCAACTCGTCGGATGCGTTTCTCACCTTGCGTGCGCAGAGCGTGGGCCAAGGCTTGAACGTCTTGGGCATTCTCGGCATGCTGGCTACCTTCAACCTGGTCTACACGCTGGTCTCTGCGCCGGCAGGGTCGCTTTCAGACAGGGTTGGGCGGCAGCGGGTTATCGTGTGCGGCTGGCTGGCCTACGCTCTGATCTACATCGGATTTGGGGTGGCCGGGGCAGGCTGGCAGGTGTGGGCCCTGTATGGGCTATATGGCATCTATTACGGGATGAGCTACGGCACGGCATCGGCATTCATCGCCGATCTTGTGCCGGCGGACGTGCGCGGGACCGCCTACGGAACATACAACGCCATAATTAGCGTCCTGGCACTCATCGCCTCGGTCGTCGCCGGCGTCCTCTGGCAAGGGATAGGGAGCTGGCACGGCCTTGGTGCGCCGGCTCCGTTCCTTTTCGGCGGCGTGCTGGCTCTGGTGGCTGCCATCGTGCTCTTCTCGTGGAGGCCCCAGGTGCGGCTCGCCATATGAATTGCTGGGCGACTTGCACATTCCGGGCGAACAAGGTATCGTTTTTCGTTAGAGTGGGTTACGATCGTGCGCTTCGGCTGACCAGTAGCCGGGGGCGCGACGGGAGTGACGGTAGGGAGCGGGATAAGGCATGCGTGTGATCGGCACCGCTGGGCATGTGGACCACGGCAAGTTCAACTTTGGTGCAAACGCTGACCGGCATCAACCCAGACCGGCTCAAGGAGGAGCAGGAAAGGGAGATGACGATCGATCTGGGCTTCGCCTGGATGACACTCCCGGATGGTGAAGCGGTCAGCATCGTCGACGTGCCCGGGCACGAGGACTTTATCAAGAACATGCTTGCCGGTGTCGGCGGTATCGACGCGGCAATGCTGGTCATCGCGGCCGACGAGGGCGTGATGCCACAGACGCGCGAGCATATGGGCATCCTGCACCTCTTGAACGTCACGGCTGGCGTCGTAGCTTTGACGAAGGTCAACCTCGTGTCTGACCCGGAATGGTTGGAGCTGGTGAAGCTGGATATTGCCGAGATGCTGGAAGACACATCGCTGGCAGGCGCACGAATTCTAGAAGTGTCCTCCCGCAGCCGCCAGGGATTGCCGGAACTCGTGGCCGAGATCCAGCGGGTCTTGCGGGAGGCGCCGCCGCGCCGTGACCTCGGGCGGGCCCGCCTGCCAATCGACCGCGTCTTCACCGATCGCAGGTTTCGGCACAGTCGTTACCGGAACACTGCTGGACGGTGGGCTGAGTGTTGGCGAAGAAGTGGAGATCGTCCCTAAAGCGTTGAAAGCCCGGATACGCGGGATGCAGACGCATAAATCCCAGGTGAACACGGCCGCGCCAGGGAGCCGGGTGGCGATCAATCTGAATGGTGTCGGCGTGGAAGATCTCGGGCGCGGCGATGTCGTGGCACGGGCCGGGTGGCTCAGGCCGACGGTGCTTGTGGACGTGAGGCTGGACGTGCTGCCGGGCGGCGCCAGGCCTCTAACGCGCAATATGGCGCTGGACTTCTACAGTGGTGCGGCAGAGGTTCCATGCCGGACAGCGATTGCTCGGCGCCCCCGAGATCGCGCCCGGGCGTTCGGGCTGGGCGCAGCTGCGTCTGGCCCGGCCCCTGGCCCTGGCCAAAGGCGATCGCTTCATCCTGCGCCAGCCATCACCGAGCCAAACCGTTGGGGGAGGCATGGTGATCGATCCGTACCCACGCGCTCGTCACCGGCAGTTTAGCCCCAAAGTCCTTGAACGTCTGGAGACGCTGGCGCACGGCGACGTGCAGGAGGTCTTGCTGGCCGCGCTGCAGCGCGAGGAGCCCTGCCCAGCGCAGGTTGCCATTCAAACCAGCGGGCTTGGAGCAGCCACGGGGCGGGAAGCGTTGGTAGCCTTGCTGGCCGACGGCCAGGTGCTGGCGCTGGAAGTGGGCGAAGCCGCGCTCGAAGGAAAACGCGGTCGGCAACCCGGCTCCGGTGGTGCCGGGTGACGGCGGGACGCGCGGCGACAAGCCTCCCCAAGGTGGCTCGCCTGAAAAGGCGGAGACAGGGCGGCCGGCAGGCCGGCTCTGGATCGGGCCCGGCCCGCTGATCGTCTCGCGCCCGGGGTGGCAGACGCTGAGCCGGAGAGTGCTCGAGACCGTTGGTGCCTATCATAGGCAATTCGCGTTGCGCTCTGGGATGCCTCGTGAGGAGCTCAAGAGCCGGCTGCGGCTGCCGCCACGAACGTTCGTGGCGGTGCTCGACGTGCTTGGCCAGTCCGGTCAACTTTCGGTCGACCCGCTATCGGTGCATCTTCCTGACCATCGGCCGGCCTTTTCCGCTGAACAACAGTCGCGCGTGGACCGGCTGCTGGCAGCGCTGGCGCTTCAGCCTTACACCACGCCGCTACTGGCCGAGGCCGAAGCGCAGGTGGGAGCGGACGTCTTCGCGGCGCTACTTGAAGCAAGGCCTCCTGACCAAGGTCAGCTCGGATGTGTTTTTCCTGACCGCAACGTACCAGCAGATGGTCGATCTAGTGGTGGCACACCTTCGTGCCAATGGTACGGTCACTGTGGCCGAGGTGCGTGACATGTTCAAGGCGAGCCGGAAGTACGCGCAGGCCTTGATGGAACACCTGGATGACAGGCGTATCACGCGGCGGGTTGGCGACGAGCGCATCCTGCGCGTCCCTGTCAGCAGCGCTCCCGGGCCAGACCGATGACCATCGACGAGCTAAGGGGTCTGCCCTCCGTTGATCGCCTGGTGAACCGGCCAGGGCTCAGGCAGCTTGCCGCCGAGCAAGGCCAGGCACTCGTGGTCGAAGCGGCGCGGAGTGTGCTACAGGAAGCTCGCTCGCGGATCAGGGCCGGGGATTTCCTGGAAAGCTCCAGTGACCTGGAGGCAGCCGTCGCGGAGAAGGTTTTGCAGCTTCTGGAGCCGACCCTCTGTGGGGTGATCAACGCCACGGGCGTCTTGATCCATACCAACCTTGGACGAGCCCCGCTCAGCATCGCCGCCCGCGTGGCCATGATCGAAGCGGGCACCGGCTACTGCAGCCTTGAGATCGACCTGGCCACCGGGGCGCGCGGGTCGTGTTACGTTCACGTCAGTGGCCTCCTCCGCCAGTTGACCGGTGCGGCATCTGCACTGGTGCTGAACAATAACGCCGCGGCGGTCATGTTGGCCCTGGGCACGCTGGCAGCTGGCCGCGAAGTGGTTATCTCTCGCGGGCAACTGGTGGAGATTGGCGGTGGGTTCCGCGTGCCTGAGGTCATGGCTGCGAGTGGCGCGCGGTTGGTAGAGGTGGGCACCACGAACCGCACTTACCAGGAAGACTACGCGCGGGCGATTACCGAGCGGACGGCGGCCCTCCTCGTGGTGCACAGCAGCAACTTTCGCACGGTGGGGTTCACACACGAGGCAAGCCTCGCGGGAAGTGGCCGGCCTGGCGCACTCGAACGGGCTGCCGCTAATCTATGACCTCGGCAGCGGCTGCCTGCTGGACACGCGGCCGTTCGGCATGGCTTATGAGCCGACAGTGCCCACGGCGGTGCGGGAGGGCGCGGACCTGATCTGCTTTAGCGGTGACAAGTTGCTGGGCGGGCCGCAGGCCGGGTTGATGGTGGGTCGCGCGGACCTCATCGCAGCGCTCGAGCGCACCCCTATGACGCGCGCTCTCCGTGTGGACAAATCCACGCTGGCCGCGCTGCAGGCGACGTTGCGCTCCTATCCGCAGCGGCGAAGCTCTGGAAGAGATCCCTATCTGGCAGATGATCACCATGCCCCTGCCGGCCATCGAGGTGCGGGCGGCGGCGTGGGCGCGGGCCCTGATGCAGTCCGGCGTGCGGGCCGAAGCCGTGCCGGGCTCTTCCACCGTGGGGGGCGGATCGCTGCCTGGCGAGGAGTTGCCGACGTGCCTGGCTGCGCTGCGCGTGCCGTCTCCAGACCTGGTTGCCGCCCGGCTTCGCCTCGCGAAGCCTCCTGTGGTGGCACGCATCGAAGGCGACCGCTTGCTCTTGGATCCCCGCACGGTTTTTCCAGACCAGGACGATGCTTTGCTGGAAGCCCTGGCCCGCGCAACTGCCTGAGCTTACGATTCTCCTAAAGTGGTGACGGCCGACGTCAAGATTCAGGTTGGGCAACCCACCACCCTGGCGTTCGGCCCACGAGGACCTTGAGGACCTGGCCGCAAGCAGACTTGCCGATCGAGGGGCAGCCTTCAGCTCGCGCCCTTCACATATTTATCGAAGAAAGCGATACTGCGCGCCATCGCCAGGCTGAAGCTGGCGCTGAGGTTATGATTGTCCCCGCGTACCCGTAATACTCGACAGTTTTGCCGGCGGCCACCGCCTCCTGATAGAGCAAGTCTGAGAAGTGATGCGGCACCCCCGTAGCACTGGCACCAAGCAGGCCGATCAGGACCATTAGAAACGAGCAGCGCCCCGCGATGCTACGGAGAGACATATTGGTTCACGATGCGTTCAGCCAGGCCCGGGTCTTTCTCATCTCCGACAGCAACTCCCGCAGCAATCCGCTGAGCGCCTGGCTCTTGGCGCCTCCCATACAGGCCAGGCTGCGGGCCACCTTTTCATCGCTGGTGGATGTGGATATGCTGGCGAGGAGCTGAGCGCCCACACCGGTCAGCATCAGCGATTTGCGCCTGCGATCAAGCGTGTCCCGCGCACGGCGCAGCAGACCTTTGCGTTCCAGCACGTTCGACGGCCGGTACTAGAGTCGCTGGCGAAAGCATCATGCTGGCGCTTAGCTCGCTGATCGTGGCATCCTCCCGGCTAAGTCGCCGCAGCACGCCATACTGGAGCACGCTGATGGGCATATTGGAGGACGCCAAGCTGCGCTCCAGGTCCCGGCCGGCCAGCCTGGCGATGACGCCGGCCAGGACCCGCACTTCAAGCGCCTGCGTGTGGAGCTCATCCATTTCTGGAGGTCGAAGCCTGGCTCACTGGCTGGGCGGCTGGCTGACGGCCCCTCCGGCCGGAGGTTGACTGCCGGCCCCAGCGGGCTGACTGGCTGCCGTTGCGCCCAAGCGCCCGCCAATCTGCACGGACTGCGCTGTCATGCTTCCGTCAGAAGCTCGCGTGCCCTGCACGGTGATGCGCAAGCCTGGTTGGATGTCGCTAACGCTGCCCTGAGCCTGTTTTTCGATCTGGGTCTGTGGGCCGACGATAACCTTTACTTGATCGGTAGCCGTGGTCAGATCGATCGTATTGCCGTTGATGTCCTTGACCTGGCCGCTTGCGAAGTTGGCCGAGTTGAATTGCCGGCTGCCGGTAGTGCCCCCGGCCCCGCCCCCGTAACCAGCGCCGCCAGCCCCGGCGCCATAACCGCCACCCATGCCCCGGGAAGCCAGAAACGTGTTGCGAATGTTCTCCGCGTCCGTTAGCCCCGCCTGGTGGCCGAAGCTGTAGCCTCCGTACCCTGCCGCAGCCCCAACCACGATGACGATAAGCACCACGATCCCAATCCACTTGCCGTTCATGCAACTTCTCCTGATTACTGCCCCCACGAGAGCATGCGTTCATTCTGTCCGGTATATTGTAGCGTCAGACCATTGGGCATGCCGTTGGCGAACAACGGATGTTGATTGGTGCCGTCCGCGTTCATCAGCCAGATCTGGTACTGCCCGGTCCGGTCTGAAACAAAAGCGATTTGTGATCCATCGGGCGACCACGCCGGGGACGCATTGTTCCACTGTAGGGCCTGTTGGCCAGCGATCTGTTCGTTCACGAGCGTCTGGAGGGGCGTTTCGGTCAACCGAGTATCGCCACTGCCGTCGGCGTTCATGGTGTGGATTTCCCAATGGTCTGTCTGCTTGAAGGTGTCGGCGATCCTGCTGCCGTCAGGCGAGAAACGGATGATGGTAGCCAATGCCACAGGATGTTCATCCCTCTATGGCGGTACGGCGCCGTTCACTCCTTACCGCATGAATCATGAGGGACAGGGGCCTGCATGGGCCAATTCATTATTCGAGGACAATGCAGAATATGGTTACGGAATGGCATTAGGCGTTGGCAATCTGAGGAAACGTATGGCAGAGAAGATGAGAAAAGCCATCAAAGAAAACATGATGTCGATGGAGCTACTGGATACCTTCCGGGAGTGGCTTGACGGGAAAGATGATCCGGAT
>CAWEHT010000400.1:0-9448 GCA_963808455.1 uncultured Chloroflexia bacterium
GAGTCCCTCTGGGCACCATGAGTCGCGAGGTCCCTCGACTGCGCTCGGGATTTCGCCGGCGGGCTCAGACACCCGCCAACGGCTCAAGTTCAAGTCCCCCTCTGGGCACCAATTAGTTTCCCTATCTAGGGAACGTCCCCGTCTGTCGCCGTCATCGTGGTTTCAAAGTTCTTTCGCGCTTCTGCACCTTTGTGATATTCGTGTTTCATCTCGTTAATTATGCGCCCTTCTGACCTAAAGTCGCTCAGAGTTCTACTTGAGGCAATTCGCACTCAATTAGCCTCCGCTCTAGAAACAGGTAAGCAACTCGGAACCTCCATAACCAGCCATCAGATAAAAGCGGCCTGAAGCTGGTGCCAGCAGACATGACCGTCGCGGCCCCGGCCGCCGCGTGACGCCTTGCCGTGGCGCAGATCGGCCTTCCGCCGCCGCCGGGACGGCAGTTTCTTAGAAGAAGGGCGGGCAAGTCAACCCGCATGGCAGCATCTGTTGCTTAGCCCGAAGCATCCGTTCCTGGGGGACGCCGGACCCTTCGGCCTGAGCGACTCAGCTCGCTGAGACCGCCACGGGACTCGGCCTCAGGGTGACATTTCCAGGAAGTTATTCTTTCCCAGACCCGTAGGGCCCGGCGGCCAGCGGTTCGCCATCGGGGCGCCAGTTGCTGCCGTCGCCGGGCGCCAGGTCGCTCACGGCGGTGCGAATCGTCACCGTGCCCCGGTGGGACCCGATGGCCTCGGCCGCGTTGGTGACCAGGTTCATCAAGGCTTGGGGAACTTAGACGGCCGGGGAGATATCTGGCTGCCGAAGGGCTTCGTAAAGCTCGACGGCGGCCAACAGCGGGGTCGCGCCCCCGGCTGGCGCCTCTGCGGATGGTGCCGGCACGGTGTTGGGCTTGATCCGGAACCACGATCGGGCATAAGCCACCCCTCAGGGAAATGGATGAGGCGAATCCCGCGATCAACACACATTATTCAGGATCTCTATCGCCAAAGGGGTACCAGGTTCATGCAAACCGTTCGTGAATATCACCGTCCACCGACCCTGGCTGCCACGTTGGGGTTGTTGGCTCGTCCGAGCCCGTGCACGCGGCCTCTCGCCGGCGGGACCCACCTTCGCAGCGCCCCGCCTTGCGAGGCGTTGGTCGATCTTGCCGACCTGAGCCTCCGGGGGGTCAGGCAGGAGGGCACGGATTGGTTCCTTGGTGCCACCACGACCCTGGCCGAACTGGCCCAATCCGCAGGTTTGCCACCCGCCCTGCGCCGGGCTGCCCTGCGCCAGGCGCCGGCCAACCAGCGGCAGCGCGCCACTCTGGGCGGGGTAACGGCGATCGGTGCCTCTGGGCCGCTGCTCACCTGCCTGTTGGCGCTGCGCGCCGACGTCCGAATCGAGCCCGGCGGCCAGAAGGTCGATCTGGCCGGCTACCTCACGGGGCTTACGGCTGGCGGATGGTCGCGCGCGCTGATCACAAGCCTGACGTTTTCGGCCCGCGTTGCGCCGGGCTGGCCGAGATCGCCCGCACGCCGGCCGATGCCCCGCTGGCCTGCGTGGCGGCCGCTGCGATCCTCGATGGGGGGCAGCTGCGAGACGTAGCGATCGCAGCGGGCGGGGCCGGCCAACCCCTGGCTCTCTGCCCTGAGGCCGCGGCGTCGCTCGAAGGCGCGCCGGCAGCCGGCGAAGCCGGGCTCGTGGCGGTTGAAGACCCGATTCCCTGGTGTGATGACGTCCGCGCCAGCGCTGCTTACCGCCGGGCCATGCAGCCCGTGCTCCTGGGCCGGGCGCTGGCCGACCTCGCGGCAGGGGCCGGCAGCGGAGGTGCACGATGAAGCTGCTGCTGCACATCAACGGCAAAGATAGCGAGGTGGAAGCCACGGCGGAGACGAGCTTGCTCGAGGCCCTGCGCTCGGCCGGTTTCTTCAGCGCCAAGCGCGGCTGTGAGACAGGCGTCTGCGGCAACTGCGCGGTGCTGCTGGATGGCGAGCTCGTGAACTCGTGCCAGGTGCTGGCCGTGCAGGCTGCCGGCGGCTGCATTCGCACGGCCGAAGGGTTGGGCACCTACGCCGAGCTCGGCTGGCAGCAGTCCCCCGGGCTGCACCCGCTGCAGCAAGCCTTCATCGATGCCGGCGCCATTCAGTGCGGCTACTGTACACCGGCCATGCTGATGGCCGCCACCGCGCTGCTCGAGCGCAAGGGCTACGGACGAACGGGCCCGCCGGAACCGATCAGCGAAGCCGAAGCGCGCGCCGCGCTGGCGGGCGTCGTCTGCCGCTGCACCGGATACATCAAACCCGTGCAGGCGGTGCTGCGCGCTGCGGCGCAGCTGCGCGGCGAACTCGAGCCGCCATCTGTGGCCGGCGGCGTGCCGGTGACCCTGCCCGAGCCGCCTGAGCCCCTGGGGCTGGAACCGGAGGCGGACCTCGGGCCAGGCACCCTCACTCAGACCAGGCCCGTTCTGGTGGTGGCGCCGGCCGGCCAATCGTCGCGGGTGGTGGGCCGGCCGCAAGTGAAGGTCGATGGCGCCAAGCTGGCCCAAGGCAAGCCGGCCTTTGCAGGCGACTTCGAGATGCGCGGCATGCTGATTGCCAGGGTGCTGCACAGCCCGGTGGCCCATGCCCGCATCAAGCACATCGATGTCTCCCGCGCCAGGGCCCTGCCCGGCGTTGCCTGCGTGCTGACTTATCAGGATATCCCGCGCGTGGCCTATTCCACCGCAGGGCAGTCTGACCCCTTGCCCGCGCCTTTGGACACCTTCTCACTCGACAACAAAGTGCGCTTCGTCGGCGATCGCGTGGCCTTTGTGGCTGCCGAGAGCGAAGCGATCGCCCGGCAAGCCCTCGAACTGATCGACGTCGTGTACGAGGAGCTGCCCTGCGTTGTGGATCCTCGAGACGCCTGGAAGCCGGGTGCGCCCGTGCTCCACGACGAGGCCGATTACGTCGGGTTCGATCAGTCCGACCCTCAGCGCAACCTGGCCGCGCACATCCGCATCGACATCGGCAACGTAGAGCAAGGCTTTGCCGAAGCCGATTACATCTTCGAGAACGAGTATGTGACGCCCAAAGTCCAGCCGATGTCGCTGGAGCCGCATGTGGTCGTCACCTATTGGGATGACGATGGGCGCCTGGTCATCCGGACGGCCACACAAATCCCGTTCCACGTGCGACGCATTCTGGCGCCAGTTCTGAAGCTCCCACTCAAACGCATTCGCGTCGTCAAACCGAGAATCGGCGGCGGATTCGGCGGAAAGCAAGAGGTGCTCGTCGAAGATGTGGCCGCGCACCTCACCATCGCCACCGGCCGCCCGGTGCGTTTCGCCTATACCCGCGGTGAAGAGTTCATTGCCGCGCGGGTCGCGGCACCCGATGCGCGTGCGCATGAAAACCGGCGTCAAGGCCGACGGCACGGTGACGGCCAACCAGATGGACGTGCTGTCAGACACCGGAGCCAACGGCTCGCAGGCCCTGACCGTGATGGGTAATTGTGGCCACAAGTCGATGTCACTCTATGTTGGCGACGGGCCATACCGTAGCGCGCCCAACATTCGTTTCACCGCGGATGCGGTGTATACCAATACCGCGCCTTTCGGCCGCGTTCCGGGGCTACGGCGCGCCCCAGGGCTTTTTCGCAGTCAACCGGCAGATGGAAGAGATCGCCGCGACCCTGGGGCTGGACCCCCTGGCCTTCCGGCTCAAGAATGCCATCCGGCAGGATGAGGTGCATCCATTCTCAACGGCCTGGTCCGAAGGACGCCGGCCCGTCCCCGAATACATCCGAACCTGCGGGCTCGCCGAATGTGTGACCCAGGGTGTGGAGGCCAGCGGATGGGTCGAAAAGCGCGGCAACCTGGCCTGGCGTGAGGTGCCCGACCAGCCGCATCTGCGCCGAGGTATCGGCGCAGCACTGGCCATGCAAGGATCCGCGATCCCGTTCGTGGATATGGGTGGCGCCTCGATCAAGATCAACGACGACGGCTCCTTCAACCTGCTCATCGGCGCCACCGATCTGGGCACCGGGTCCGATACGGTGCTGGCCCAGATGGCTGCCGAGGTGCTGGGCTGCCGGGTTGAGGATATCATCGTCTATTCGTCCGACACGGACTTCACGCCCTTCGATGTGGGTGCCTACGCGTCCTCTACGACCTACATTTCTGGCGGTGCCGTCGTCAAGGCGGCGCAGTCGGTTGCCGAGCAGATCAAGGAGGTTGCTGCAGCCATGTTGGGCGCCGGCGAGCCACTCAGCGCATCGGATATCTCACTTGCCGAGGGCCAGGCCTGGGAACCGGGCGGACGTTCGGTGACCCTGGCCGACCTGGCCCTGCATTCGCTGCACCACAGCAACCAGCACCAGATCATGGCTGTCGCCTCGCACGTTTCGCCTGTCTCGCCGCCGCCGTTCTGTGCCCAGTTCGCCGAGGTGACGGTAGACACCCAGACCGGCGAGGTGCGGGTGAAGAAGCTGGTCACAGCCATCGATGGCGGAGTGATCGTGAACCCAACCCTGGCCAGCGGCCAGATCGAAGGCGGGATGGCCCAGGCGCTAGGCCACACCGTTTGCGAGGAAATGCCCTATGGAGCAGATGGCCAGCCGTTGGTACGCGACCTGGACGACTATCACATCTTTACGGCTGACGAGATGCCCGAACTGGTCACGCGCTTCGTCGAAACCGTCGAGCCCAGCCACCCCTTCGGGGCCAAGGCCGTGGCTGAAGTCGTGATGAATGGCATTGGCCCGGCTATCGTCAATGCGATCCACGATGCCGCCGGCGTCTGGATCAACGAATTGCCGGCGACGCCCGAACGCGTGTGGCAAGCGCTACAGGCCCGGCAAAATCCCTAAACTGATCGCACCATGAAAGTGCACAGCGCCTCGCCCGGGAGCGCCGGCATCTTGCCGGCTACGTCACCCACCACCGGGGCCGGCAGGGATGCCGGCGCTCCCAGGAGGAGACTGCGTCAGCGGCGGCGCGCAAAGCCATTGTGCGAGCAGTTTAGTGCTCGGTGGCCTGCAGCTCGGCCAGCAGACCGGCGCGGCGGGCCTCGTCGTCGAGGAAGCTCGCCTGCAGGCCCGCAACCTGAAAGGCGCGCAGGTCATCCAGCGTGAAGCCGAACTCCTGGTTGAGCAGCGTGAGCTCCCGGCAGAGGTCAGTGCGCGAGGTAGTAGGGTCGTCGTCGCCGATCGTCACGCGCACGCCGTGCCGCAGCAGGCCGGCGATGGGGTGCGCCTGGATCGACGGCACGGCGGCGGTGTGCACGTTGCTGGTCGGGCAGATCTCAAGCGTGATGTGCCGGTCGGCCAGCAGTCGAAGGGTGGCCGGGTCCTCGATCGCGTGGATCCCGTGCCCAATGCGGGTCGCCCCGAGCTCGCGCACCGCGTACTCGACCTCGCCGGGGCCGCCGGCCTCGCCGGCGTGGATCGTGATCCCCAGGCCGCCCTCCCGAGCGATGCGGATGGCCTCGCGGTGCAGCTCGGCCGGGAAATGGGCCTCGTCGCCGGCCAGGTCGAACCCTACGACTCCGGCGCCTCGGAAGTCGAGCGCGGCGCGGGCCAGTTCGACGTTGGTCTCGGGCGCATGATGGCGGAGCGCCGCGACGATGAGCCTGCAGGTGATGGCGGATGCGGCTGCGGCATCGGCCAGGCCGTCCAGCATGGCGGCGATGACGGCGCGCACCGGCAGGCGGGTCGAGGCATGGTTGGTCGGGCCGGCCCGCAGCTCGAAGTAGCGCACGTTGCAGCGGGCTGCGTCCTCGGCTGCCTCGCGGCTGGCGCGCCTCAGGGCACCCGCGTCTTTGAGCACCGGATAGACGAAGGCGATCTTGGCCAGGTAGTCTTCCAGGCTTCGCTCCGCCCCGTTGACCTGCATCCCTGCCGCGGCTTCTGCCTCCCGCCCCGGCAGCGGCAGGCCGCGGGCCCTGGCCAGCTCCACCAAGGTGGCAGGGCGCACCGAGCCCTCCAGGTGTGAGTGCAAGTTGCACTTCGGCAGGCGCCGGATGGCTTCCGGGACCACCGAGGGCGCGCGGAACGCACGGTCAGCCATGGTCCGTGCTCGTATGATCGCGTTGACACTGCGGGCGGCCCAAAGTGAGGGCGGGTTGGTTGACGACGGTCGGGCTGGTCATTGGTCATCCTTCTGCGATGCCTGCAGGCATCGATGGTCTGGGCCGTACGGGTTGCACCTCACAATGTACACGGTCTGCCCGTGATTGCCAAGCAGCACGAGGGGCGATTGGGGCGGGAAAAGGTAACGATCGAAGATTGACAGTCTGATGCAAAAGCGGTAACATAATGTGCTTGCATGGACTCCTTGCGTCGATGACTTCGCGTTCCTCGTGATGTGTCGTACGTGTGGCAGCCTTTCCGGGCTGCCCTTTGAGAGCAAAGGAGCACAGCAAATGTCGCCCGCCCGCACCCTCAAGAAAGGCCTCGTTTACTTCGGCTTGATCCTCACCGGGATCCTCATCGGCTCGTTGTTCTTCGGCGGCGTCGCAAGCCTATCCAGGATCGGGGCCCCTCAGCCGGCTCTCGCCGCAGGCCCTCGGTCCGCACCGGCCGGCACGCTGCCCGCGGCGCTGAACGCGCCGTTGGATTCGGTGAACTGCACCCCAATCGGCGTCGGGGTATACAGCACGCGCATCCACGTTCAGTGCAGCGCCAGCGTGGGAGGCGTATCCTACTTTGCGATGAGCACGGCAGGCTCGGCGAGCGCCGCGCGTGTCCTGAGCGAGCTGGAAGTCGCGTTCGCCGCCGGCAAGACCCTTTGGATTCCAGTACGATCCAAACGACCTGACGGGAGCAAGCATCGGTTGCGCCACCAACAACTGCCGGCTGATCGTGGCGGCCGGCTTGCAGTGATGGCCGCGCTGGCCCCCCGGGCGCTGGCGCCGGCGCGCCGGGATGCTGCTGTTGATCGTGTTGGGGATTGGGCTGTCGTTGCCCCTGGCGGTGGCCCGCTCGGGCGCGCCGCCGGGCGGCGGCCTATTGCGGGATGCGCCTGCCGCTCCGGCCCTGTCGAAGGGGCAGTTGGCGGCCGTCGTGCGCGCCGCTCAGCTCCCGATGGATGCCGTCAACCTGGGCCCTTACCTTCCGCTGGTCGCAAGCGGGGAAGGTGTTGCCCCCTACAACATGCCCATGCAGACGACGCTGCCCTGGAGCGCGGTGGGCTTCCTCGACAACGGCTGCACCGGCGTGCTGATCGACAGCCAGCACGTCCTGGCGGCCGCCCATTGCTACGTCTACGATTTCGCTACGGCGGCCGGCGACCCACACCAGCAGGGCGATTGGCAGACAGGGCTGACCTACTTCCCCAACTATAACCCGGCGCGGTCGAACCCGCCGCGTTATGCCGTCGATCGCATGGTGGTCGGGACGCGGTCGAGACAGGCGGCGAATATATGGAGTCGGACTGGGGCATTGGGCACCTGGCGACGCCGGTGAGCGGCTTCGACTCGATGCCCATCCAGGAGGCGCCGCCGGACGGCTACCCGATGAGCACCATGATTGCCGGGTACGCGCGTGACCCCGTGCGTTTCCCGGTCCCGGGCTCGCCGCCGCCCGGGGGTAACTATTGCCAATGGTTCGGGCCGAACTGCTGGTGGATACCGGCCACCGTCCTCCCGCAGTGCCGCGCTCTCTCCGATGCCGACTACGAGGTGAACCTCGACCCGGCATCCTGCCCCATCATCGGCGGGAACTCGGGGTCGCCGGTGATCTGGAACGCCGGCACGCAGGCGAGCCCGTGGTATCGCGTGACCGGCGTGGTGCACGGCGGCACCTACGCCGCGGACGCCGCCCGCTACCTGAACGCGCCCCGCGAGGCAGCCGGCGTGGCGCTGGCCTCGTGCGACGATGGCAGCGCCTGCACCCAGGTCTTCGCCAGCGACCAGGATGCCGGGCAGGTGGTGAGCCGGTACCGGGCCGGCACGTCCGTTGACGATCCATTTACGCCCTTCGCCCCGGTCAACAGCCTGCCGAACGTGCCGTCGCCCGGGCGGATGTCCGCCTACAAGCTCACCAACGGCCACCCAGGCATCCTCGTCGTCGGCGGCGATGGCAACCTGTACGGCTCCTACGTGAACGATGCCATCGCATGGCAAAACTGGACCAAGATGGACCATCCGCAGGCCGACTTCGTCGATGTGGACACCGCTTACGACTTCGACGGCGCGCCCCAGCTTTTCGTGACGACCGACGACGGCTGGCTTCATACACGACAGAAGGCCAACGCCACCGACCCCTATGCCGCGTGGGGATCGTGGCAGACGCTTGGGTCTTCCGCCACAGTCGCGTACCGGCGGGTGACGGCCATCCTGCACGGCGACAAGAGGGAACAGGTCTTTGTCGCCGGCTCCGATGGCGCCGTCTACACGGCCTATCAATTCAACGCCGCGGAGAATTCGGGCTGGACCGCCCTGGCCGCGTTCGGGGCGCCGGCCGGGGGCCCCAGCATCAAGGACATCGACGCCGCCTGGACCGAGGCCAACCTGGTGGAAGTGTTCGCCGTCGATGCCAATGGGGCAACCTGGACCCGCACAGCCCTCACCAACAGCCCGCTCAACGGTTGGGGCGCCTGGACGAAATGGAACGTCCCCATGTACGCGCCCGAGACGAACGTGCCGCGCTTCATCCTTGACTTCCAGACGTTGACGGCCAGCCGCTGGCAGGAGGCCACGACCGGGGATATCGTGCCGGTGGTCCTGGCGACGGACAGCATGGGCAACGTCTACTACACGACGCACTCGAAGTCGGGCGGTTGGACCATGTGGCAGTCGTTCTACCAATAGAAGGTGTAACGCAGGACTGTCGGGCGTGGGCCACCCGGAGCTGAACAGCAAAGTACACTGTCTATTATGTGGCTCGTAAGGGCGGGCGATGCGTGCGCAAACGCTGCGGGCTAAGGAAACTCACCGGCATTTTTGCGCTACCCCCCCAGATGGCCCCTTCCGCGCCCGGCGCTACCGTGCTATGCTGTTCGAGCTACATAACGCAGAACACAGGAGATTCCCAGGTGGAAGGATCGCAAGAATCCCCAATCCCAGAGCGACCCGGCGCGATCCCAGAAGATGCCTTCGCACGGCGTGGACGACTTTCTGGCCATTCTGCAGCGAGTCTCAGAGTCAGCCAACGCCTCCTTCGAGCTCAGTGAGGTGCTCGCTGCCGCGCTGGCCGCGACGCTAGAGGCGCTGTCCACGGGGCCGCAGGGGCCGGCCGAAGGCGGCGTGATTTATCTGTTCGACGAGGCGAGCGAAGCCTTCATGCCGGCGGCCTCGCAAGGGCTCGAGGCACCCATCCTGGCCGAGTTGGCGGGCTTCAAGCTCGGCGAAGGCGTGACCGGAGCCGCCGCGGCCGGTCGCCGCCCGGTCATCGTGCCCGACCTGCCGCGAGGAGCCGCGCTCGCTCGCGCCGTCTGCGGCTCGCCTGGGCTAGCAATACGTAACGTGCTCGAGCAGAGGACACA
>CAWEHT010000401.1:0-13239 GCA_963808455.1 uncultured Chloroflexia bacterium
CAATCCTTGAGCATCTCCGGCGCCCCGCCCAGATTGACGGCCGTGCCGATATACTCCCGCCCATGGATGCCATCGCGCGTCGGGCGCACGATCTCTGACATATCCAGCCACATGCCGTCGAAGCCTTCGCCGCTGAAGGGCCCGCCGTACCCGCGCCGCTGATCGGAATACGGCCGGTCTCTGCCTGGTACCAGGTTTGCGAAATGATCTCGGCCGTCCAGTAGCGGTCGCCCCGTTGCGTCGTGCCTGGAAACACGCGATGGCCGTATTTCACATACGAATCGGTCTCATCCATCTGGAATTTGACGGGATACCCGGCGGGCGCCGGTGCCGGCTGGGTGTGGATGTGGTATCGGGGCACGACGTATCCTCCAAGAAGGGGGCCGCAGGCGATGGCCCGTCGGGCTGAAGGGCCCGGCCGGCCGGCAAGCGAATCCCGGATCCCTTGCGCGCTGGGCGTTCCATACCCTAAAGCTGGCTCAGGCTGGGCCCTCTGCCAGCTCCTGCACGGCCTCTTCAGCCGCTTCGAGCAGCGTTCGACGTTCGGCGCGGGCGCGGCCCTCCAATCGGCTAGATGCTTCGAATTCGCTGATGCCTTCCCGCTGCATCAGCAAGCCCTTGGCGCGAATCGATGGTGCGCCGCGAGGCCAGCTCGGCCTCCATGCCGTTGGCCGCCTGCACGGCCCGGGCATGCTCCTCGAAGCGCAGGGCTGCCACCTGAATCATGGCCAGCAATTCCGCTTCCTTGATGGGCTTCACCAGGTAACCCATCACGGGCAAGGTCGCCGCCCGCTCCACCAGCTCCCGTTCTCCGTAGGCCGTCAGAAAAATGATCGGCATCCGCGCCCGCTGCAGGAGCGCGCGGGCTGCCTCGAGTCCATCCATTTCTGGCATCTTGATGTCGAGGATCGCCAGGTCAGGGGTGCAGGATTCGGCCAACCTTAGCGCGGCGGTGCCGTTCTCGGCAGCATACACCGTGTGGCCAGCGTCTTCCAGGATCTGTCTGAGCCCGAGGCGGATGATGGACTCGTCGTCGGCAACCAGGATGTTCATCTTCCTCATGGCTTTGCGCCTGCGCCGGCAGGGCAAGGAAACCGGATGACGGCCCGTGTGCCGGCCGGCGAGCTGATCAACTCGAAGTGACCCTTCAGGTCATCGTGCGCCAGTGTTTCCACGATCTCCAGGCCGAGCCGCTTCGAAGAAGGCTGGGTCAGCACGCCAGTGCCGTCGTCTTCGACGGACGCAACGCAGAGGTCAGGGGCGGCCTGCAGCTCCACCTGGATGCGACCCCGGTCGCGCCCTGTGAAGGCGTGCTTTACGGCGTTCTGGATCAGCTCGCTGGTTGCCAGTGACAGAGAGGTGGCCTCCCGAGATGGCAAGAACAGGCGGTCCCCGGTGACTGTGATCGAAATGTCATGGCTTGCGCTCAGCATCGTTTCGCCGATGGAGCGGGTAACGCGCTCGAGCACGGCTTTTACGTCCACGACGCGCAGCCCTTGCTCGCTGAGGGTCTCGTGGACGGCGGCTATGCTGAGGATGCGGTTGATGGTTTCGGCGAAGACGTCCTGGGCGCGCAAATCGCCGGCCGACCGCATCTGCAGGCGAAGCAACATGGCCACGGTCTGCAAATTGTTCTTGACACGGTGGTGCATCTCGCGCACGACGGCTGCGTTGATGACCAGACGGGCATTCTCGATGGCCAGGGCTGTCTGATTGGCCAGGGTCTGGAGCAGCTCCACCTCTTTGGGGGTGAATTCGTGGTCGGTGCCCATATAGCATGAGAAGACGCCCACCGTGCGGTCGCGCACACTCAGCGGCACGCTCAGCAGCGACACCCAGCCTTCGCGTCCGGCAATGGCACGGCCCAAATAGCGTTCGTCCCTCCGCACATCCCGCACCGTGATGGGCTGGCCGCTGGCAACCACCTGCCCGGCGATTCCTTGCCCCACATCCAGCGCGGAGAAATCCGCCCCGCTCGCGGAGAGGTTGTGCGATGCCCGCAGTTCCAGCCGGCCGGTGGCGTCGTCCAGGAGGCGCAGCGAAGTGGCCTTCGCAGCCATCAAGCGGGCTGCCATTGCGGTCACCACGCCCAGCATTTCGTCGAGGTACAGCGGTGATGTCACCGTGCGGCTGACTTCCGCAAGGGTGGAGAGCTCCTGGATCTGCTGCCGCATGCGGTCATAAAGTGCGGCCTTTTCCAGAGCCCCCGCAGCGAGGTTGGCGATGAGGGCCAGAAGCTCGGTTTCATCGCCGGAATAATCGTGCGTTTCGGCAGTCTGCACGTTCATGGCGCCGATCAGGCGGCCTTGCACGCTGAGGGGGACGGCCATGAGGGACTTCAGGCCCTCCTCGCGCGTGCTGGGCAGGAGCTTGAACCGCGGGTCGTTCGGGGCATCCGACACGGCCACGGGCTGCCCGTGGGTGATGGCCCAGCCGGTCAAGCCTTCGCCGATGCCCAGCCAGGCATGGCCGATCGCTTCCTTCGCCAGGCCCGTGGTGGCCTTCAGGACGATGCGATCCCTATCGGCCTCCTGAAGATAGATGGAACACGAATCCACATCCATGACCTGAGATGTAATGCGCGTGATCGCGTCCAATGTGTCTTCGAGTTTCCACGCTGCCGCGAGCGCGGCGCTGATCTCACCTACCGCGCGGAGCTGTGCCGCCTTTTGTTCCAGGCGGCGTAGTGTCTCGTCCATTTGCTACATCCGTGGAGCTGGCGCTGCTTTGCGAAACCGACCGGCTCAATCCCGGCGAAGCTGACAGCGAAGCGACACCGGCCGCGCCCGTCCTGATGCAGTGGGCGCTATGATCGCTTCAGCTTGCTGACGACATCTTAGCATGGCTGCGGCCCCAAGGCAACCGCAAAGCGCAACGGTTCACATTCGGGGGCGCGCTCCCATTCAGAGCCCTGCCTTCGCAAAGGCGGCCGCCACGATGGCCTGTGCCTCGCCAAAGATCGTCTGCAAATGCTCCTGGCCCTTGAAACTCTCGGAGTAGACCTTGTAGATGTCCTCCGTGCCAGACGGCCGGGCTGCAAACCAGCCGTTCTCCGTAACTACTTTCAGGCCACCGATCGCGGCGTTGTTGAAAGGTGCACGGGTGAGCTTGGCAGTGATCTTGTCACCTGCCAGGTCCTGCGCCGACACCATTTCCGGCGAGAGGCGTTCCAGGGCGGCTTTCTGGGCCGGTGTGGCGACCACGTCCGTGCGTTCATAGACCGGGTCGCCGAACTGCTCTGTCAACTTCTGGTAATGCTGGCCCGGATCGCGGCCGGTCACGGCCGTGATCTCTGCAGCAAGCAGATCCATGATGATGCCGTCCTTGTCAGAGGTCCACACCGTCCCATCCCGGCGCAGGAACGAGGCGCCGGCGCTCTCCTCGCCCCCGAAGCCGAACGAACCGTCGAGCAGCCCGTCCACGAACCACTTGAAGCCAACCGGCACCTCGCACAACTGCCGCCCGATATCTGCGGTTACCCGGTCGATCATCGAGCTGGACACGAGCGTCTTGCCGACGGCCACGTCCTTGCGCCAGACAGGCCGGTTCTGGAACAGGTACGAAATGGCCACCGCCAGGTAATGGTTCGGGTTGAGCAGGCCGGCGCTCGCGCGTGACGATGCCATGGCGGTCGCTGTCCGTATCGTTGCCAAAGGCGATGTCGAAGCGGTCCTTGAGGCCGATGAGACCGGCCATGGCATAGGGCGACGAGCAGTCCATGCGGATCTTGCCGTCGTGGTCCACCGTCATGAAGGCGAAGGTCGGGTCGATATAGGGGTTCACGATCTCGAGGTTGAGCCCGTAGCGGTGGACGATCGGCTGCCAGAAGGCCAGGCTGGCGCCGCCCAGCGGATCGACGCCGATCTTGAGGCCGGAGCGTGCGATGGCTTGCAGGTCGACCACGTTGCCCAGGTCGGCCACGTAGGGCGTGATGAAGTCATACTCGTGGGTGGTATCCGCCTTCATCGCCCGCGCCAGGAGCGAGCGCCTGACCTCGCGCAGGCCGCCCCGCAGGATCTCGTTGGCGCGGTCCTGGATCGCCCGGGTAGTGCTCGTATCGGCCGGTCCACCCTCGGGTGGGTTGTACTTGAAGCCGCCGTCGTCGGGAGGATTGTGCGAAGGCGTGATGACGACGCCGTCGGCCAGAGCGGAAGACTTGCCGCGGTTATAGGTCAGAATGGCGTGAGAGATGACCGGCGTGGGTGTGTAGCCCAGGCCGGCCTGGATCACAATCTGCTGCCCGTTGGCTGCAAACACCTCGATGGCGGTCGCCAGCGCCGGCTCGGACAGGGCGTGAGGGTCCATCCCGATGTACAGCGGCCCGCTGATGCCCTGAGCTTGCCTGTGCTCGCAGATCGCCTGGCAGATGGCCAGAATATGGTCCTCGTTGAAGCTGCGTCTGAAAGACGATCCACGATGGCCGGACGTACCGAAGGCAACCTGCTGCGCGGGATCCGTTGGGTCCGGCTTCTCGGTATAGTAGGCCGAGATCAGCCGGGGCACATTGACCAGCAGCTCGTGAGGGGCTGGCTTGCCAGCCAAAGGATGCAGACTCATGGCAAAGCTCCTTTATCTGAACCAACCAACGGATGACACCGGGTAGCCGCACGACCACAACTATGCCGCCGCGGGCGTTGGCTCGCGGGGTTCGGCCGAGGGGCGGCCCTCCTTGCCAGATACCAGGGAGCGATACAGATCCAGGGTCCGCTGAGCGATCGCGGTCCAACTGAAATGTTCCTCGACGCGGCGCCTGCCGTTGCGTCCATATTGCTCGCGGAGCCCCGGATGCAGTGCCACGGCATTGATCCCTTCGGCCAATGCCCGGGAGAACCCGGCCGGGTCAACCGGGTCAAAGGTGCCCGGCTTCAGCTCCAGGCCGACCAGCACGCCGGTCTCGCCGGGCACCACCACTTCGGGGATGCCCCCTACCCCCGACGCGACTACGGCGGTCTCGCAGGCCATCGCCTCCAGGTTGATGATGCCGAAGGGCTCGTACACCGACGGGCAGCAGAACACCGCCGCGTGCGAGTAATACTGGATCACCTCGTCGCGCGGCAGCATCTCCTGAATCCAGATCACGCCGGGACGTTCGGCGCTTACCTCGGCGACGCGCGCTGCCATCTCTCGGCCGATCTCCGGTGTGTCAGGCGCGCCGGCGCACAGCACCACCTGAATGGAGGGATCGATGGCCGGGACCGCGTTCACCAGGTGGATGATGCCCTTTTGGCGGGTGATCCGCCCGACGAACAGTACGTAAGGCCGCTGCGGATCGACGCCTCGCCTGACCAGGGCATCGACCGCCTTAGCCTTGCAATACTGCTGCAGGTCGATTCCGTTATGGATGACGTGCACTTTCTCTGAGGCCACGCCCGGAAAACAGCGCAGCACATCGTTGCGCGTCTCCTGCGAGACAGCAATCACGGCGTCGGCTTCCCGGATGCCGTTGTTCTCGATCCAGGAGCTAAGGTGGTAGGCATTGCCGAGCTGTTCCACTTTCCAGGGCCGCAGTGGCTCCAGAGAATGCGTGGTCAGCACGAGCGGGAGGCCCCACAGCTTCTTCGCGAGAAAGCCTGCAAACTGGACGTACCAGGTGTGGCAATGCACGACGCTGGCGTCCAGGTTGTCCCTGGCCATCTCCAGGCTGCGATACATGGCATCGAGGGCGCCGCCGAAGCGAGGGTCAGTATTGAGCCTGGCGTCGGTCCATGCTCCGTACCCCTTGACACGCAGGTTTGGCTCGCGAATGTCTTGCTCGCCGAAGCAGCGGACCTCCACCGGCACGAGCCGCGACAGCTCGCGGCTCAGGTATTCGGCGTGCATTCCGGCCCCGCCGTAGACGTGCGGAGGATACTCATTGGTGAAAAGAGCTACCCGGCTGATGTCGGGCATCGAACCCTCCTCGCATTCTTGACATTGACCCGGCTTGCAGTAATGAACCTACTGGTCTGCGCGCTTGACCGCGTGCCCACCAAACTCCTGGCGCATGGCAGCCAGAAGCTTATAGGCGAAAGGCTCCTCCATCCGCGATTCAAAACGTTGCTGAAGCGCCATCGTGATCACAGGCGCAGAGACGGCCAGCTCCACAGCCTCGAACACCGTCCACCGTCCCTCGCCAGAGTCGGGCACCCACGCCTTGATGCCCGAGAGATTCTCATCTTGGGACAGGGCGTGGGCGGTCAGGTCCAGCAGCCACGATCTGACGACGCTGCCGAAACGCCAGATTTGGGCAATCTGGGCCAGGCTGAGATCGAACTCCTTCTTGGCCTGCAGGATCTCGAAGCCCTCGGCGTAGGCCTGCATCAGCCCGTACTCGATGCCGTTGTGAATCATCTTGACGAAGTGGCCCGACCCGGCCGGCCCGACCCGGCCCCAACCCTTGTCGGCGCCGGGCGCCAGCGTCTCGAAGATCGGCCGCAAGCGCTCGACCGCCATTTCTTCGCCACCGATCATCATGCTGTAGCCTTCGCTGATGCCCCAGATGCCGCCGCTCGTGCCCACGTCGACAAAGGTGAGGTCGCGGGCCTCCAGCGCCGCGGCGCGGCGGACGGAATCCTTGTAGTTGCTGTTGCCGCCATCGATGATGATGTCGCCGGCTTCGAAGCGGTTGGCCAGCGCGTTGATCGTCGCCTCCGTTGGGTCGCCCGCCGGGACCATGACCCAGGCCACGCGGGGCTGGGCGAGCTTTGCCGCAACTTCGTCCAGCGTGCGGGCACCTTCAGCCCCGTTTGCCTCGGCTGCCTGGATGGCGCTCTCGTCGAGGTCGTACGCGACCACCTGATGGCCGCCACGCACCAGGCGCTGCGTCATATTTGCGCCCATCTTGCCCAAACCGATCATGGCGATCTTCATGCGATCCGTCCTTTCGTCATCCTCCTCCTCGCGAGAGCCGCCCGGCGAGCGTCAAGCGAGCGCCGGGGCTGCTGCACGGCGGCGGGCTTCCACCGCGTTCAGCAGCGCGGTGAAGGCCTCCGCGAACGACTCGACGCCCTCGTGCTCGAGCTCCCCCGTCACAGCGCTCAGAGAGATCCCCAGGTCCTCGAGGCCTGCCAGAGCCTGGCGGGCCCCTGAGAGGTCCTCTTCCAGGCTCCTGGGCCGTACTTGCCCGTGATCCAGGAAGGCCGCGAGAGTCTGTGGGGGCACGGTGTTGACCGTGTCGGGGCCGACGAGCTCTTCGACATACATCACATCGCTGTACGCCGGATTCTTGGTGCCGGTCGAAGCCCAAAGCGGGCGCTGAACTCTCGCGCCTTTGGCCTCGAGCCGCTGCCAACGGTCTGAGGCGACAAGGCTTTTGAAGTCGGCGTAAGCCAACCGGGCGTTGGCGATAGCGGCCTTTCCCCGCAGGCTCGCGGCCTTCTCGGCCTGCACGCCGCCGCGGTCGATCATGCCGGCCAGATAGCCGTCCACCTTGGTATCCACCCGCGAGACGAAGAACGAGGCCACCGAGGCGACGGAAGTCACCGGCAACCCGGCCGCGACGCGCTGCTCCAGGCCCTTCAGATAGGCGTCCATCACGGCCGCGTAGCGCTTGCCGGCGAAGATCAAGGTGACGTTGACGTTGATGCCCGCTGCAATCGCGGCCGTGACTGCCGGCAGGCCAGCCATGGTGGCGGGGATCTTGACCATCAGGTTGGGCCGGCCCACCCGTTGCCAGATCGTTCTGGCGGCCGCAAGCGTGCCTTCGGCGTCCTGCGCCAGGTAGGGGCTGACTTCGAGGCTCACGAAGCCATCACCCCTCTCGCTCTCGTCGTACAGTGGACGGAACAGATCGGCTGCGCCCTGGATATCCTCGATTGCCAGGTCCCAGAAGATCTCCTCCGCGCTCTGGCCGGCCTGGGCCAGCGGCACCAGCCCCGCATCATAGTCTTGCGATTTGGTGATCGCGTGCATAAAGATGGTCGGGTTCGAGGTGACGCCGCGGATTTCACCGCGCGGAATCATCCCCGCCAACTCACCATTGCGCAGCAAGCTGCGCTGTATATTGTCGTACCAGACCGACTGGCCGGCTGCATGCAATCCTTGGGTCGAGTTCATGTCTTTTCTCCCAATCGAGAGCTCTCATGCCTGGTAGGCACGCGAGGTTATGTCTCCGCCGTGCCCGGTCCAATTCGTATGGAAGAACTTGCCGCGCTGGCGCGTCGACGCGCTCATAGGTATGCGCGCCAAAGTAGTCGCGCTGGGCCTGGGTCAGGTTGGCCGGCAGGCGCTCACGTCGATAGCCGTCATAGAACGCCAGCGCGGCTGGACAGCGCCGGGACCGGGATGCCGGCTTGCACCGCCGCTGCTACTACCCGGCGCCAGGAGCCTTCGGCGGCCGCCATGGCCTGCCGGAAGTAAGGTGCCAGCAGCAGGTTTGTCAGGTCGGGATCGGCGTCATACGCATCTTTGATCTTGCCGAGAAAGGCCGAGCGGATGATGCAGCCACCGCGCCACATCAGTGCGATGCCGCCAAGGTTCAGGTGCCAACCATAGGCCTGCGCCGCGGCGCGGATCAGCATGTAGCCCTGCGCATACGAGGCGACTTTGGCAGCATAGACCGCTTGTTCGAGGTCGGCCAGGAAAGCATCCCGGTCGCCCGCGCAGCGCCCATCGGGGCCGCCCAGCACTCTGGCGGCCGCTGCCCGCTCGTTGACCAGGGCAGAGAGCGCCCGAGCGAACACGGCCTCGCCCACCAGGGTCAGTGGTATGCCCTGGTCGAGCGCCGAGACCACGGTCCACTTGCCCGTGCCCTTCTGCCCTGCGCTGTCCAGGATCAAGTCAACGACCGCCTGCCCCTGCTCGTCGCGAAAGGCCAGGATATCCCGGGTGATCTGGATCAAATACGAATCCAGAGGGCCGGCGTTCCAACGGTCGAACACGGAGCTCATCTCGTCATTGTCCAGCCGCAGGCCTTCCTTCATGACCTGGTAAGCCTCGCCGATGATCTGCATGTCGCCGTATTCGATGCCGTTGTGGACCATCTTGACGAAGTGGCCCGCACCGTTCTCGCCAACCCAGTCGCAGCAGGGCACGCCGTTCGGGTCCCCCTCCGGGACCCGGGCCGCAACGGCCTGGAAGATGGGCTTGACGGCGGACCAGGCCGCGGCCGAGCCGCCGGGCATCAGGGACGGCCCGTGGCGTGCTCCCTCTTCGCCGCCCGAGACGCCTGTTCCGACGAACAGCAGCCCGTTCGATTCGACGTGGGATGTGCGCCGGATGCTGTCCTCGTAGTTGGAGTTGCCGCCGTCGATGATGATATCGCCCGGCTCGAGCAGCGGGATCAGCTTCTCGATAAGATCGTCAACCGGTTGGCCGGCCTTCACCAGCAGCATCACGCGGCGCGGTCGTTTGAGGGTCGCCACCAGCTCCTTCGAGCGTATGCGTCCCGACAATGCTCATGCCCTGCGCCGGGCCCGCCACGAAGGCGTTGACCACTGAGGTCGTGCGGTTGAAGACGGCCACGGTGAAGCCGTGGTCGGCCATATTCATCACCAGATTCTGCCCCATCACTGCCAGGCCGATCAAGGCTATGTCGGCCTGAGCCCCGGGCTTCGCTTCTCCCGTCATGCTCTTGCTACCTCTCGTTGGGGGCTCTGTTCTGCGGCTGCAGGCTGCAGATTCAGGCCATGGTAAAGTTGCCGATCTCCGGGCCGCCGATGCCCGGAGAAAAGTCCTCGTCGCCACACGGGGAAGGTGACTGCCTTGCTGCCCGGCACGCCGGTGCCTTTCGTCGCCACGAGGGCCCGTCCGGTATCAACTGCTCGAAGCCGGCTGAGCCGGCCAGGTCGGGATACAACTTGTCCCGCACCCATTCTAGCGCTAATCCGCCGTTGTTGATAGCCCCGCCGATGAAATAGAGGCCTTCGACGAGCACCGTCTGGCCAGACGCGACGGTGCCGGCCCCAAGGTCGGCCATCGCGCCGTCGCTGCCACCGGCAGGCCGGCCTGCAGCCCGGTGGCGGCTGCGGCCTCCTCTGTCAGCCCGCCTACCACGGCTGACGGCGGCACGAGCGACGGCAATCGATCGGCGCCCACGCCTGCCAACCACATACTATAGGGCGATTCAGCGCCGTGGTCGGTGGCCTTGGCGCCCATGCGTTTGAAGATTGGCCGCTGCCCTGCCGAGGAACTCCCCGGCGACAGACTCTTCGCTGTGGCCCGTGGTGGACGATGTACGTGGGCCGACCCGATTTCAAGAAACTCCTGGTACGGATTCTTCGCTGTGGCGTGTCGTTGACAGGACTTGTTGGCACGGCCGAGCTTTGCACTGCGGTCAGAATGACAGTCCAGAGGTTTCTTGTGTGCCACATGACCGCCCGCGGTCAGGAACGTCTCAGGGTGACAGGTCGGCGGTCTCTTGCCATGCCATGCGCCGCCTGGGCGGGATGGATGACTTCCGAGGAACTCCTGATTCGGATTCTGCCCCTGCGGGGACTTCGTCGCTGGTGGCGCGCCGATAACAGGCCTTGTGGGCGCGGCCGAGCTTTGCACTGCGGTCAGAATGACAGTCCAAGGATTTCTTGGGTGCCCCTGTGCCGCCACATCGGCATGGGGGACTCGGAATGACAGACGCCGCTACCGAAGACGTTCCCTGCAGGTGCACTGGTTCCTCATGCTGTACTTGCCCCGGGCCGGGCCAGCAAGGCGAGGCAGAGTTCCACCGCCTCGACCGCGCTGGCTCCGAAGCCGTCGGCGCCGATCTCCTCGGCATAAGCCGGCGTCAGGGGGGCGCCGCCCACGACCACGAAATAGCTTCCCTTGTGTCCGAGGCCGTCTCGCATTTCGACGACTTGCTTCATGTAGGGCATGGAAGTGGTCATCAAGGCCGAGAGCGCTACAATCTGGGCGCCGCATTCCGCCGCGCGGTCCACAAATTCGCGCGGTCCCACGTCCACACCGGCGTCTACCACCTCGAACCCGTTGACCTCCAGCATCAGCCGCACCATGTTCTTGCCGATGTCGTGCAGGTCGCCGCGCACGGTGCCGAGCAGCACCGTGCCACGATTTTGGACCGCACCTTTGCGCTGGCCTTCCAGGCGCGGCATGATCACCCGCCCGCTGATTGCCTGCGCCGACTCGGCAGCGGAGATCAGCTCCGGCAAATAGATGTCCAGCCTCCCGAACATCTCGCCGATGCTCTGCATCGCAGGCGTCAAGATCGTCTGCAAGAAGGCCACCGGATCCATGCCGCCGCCGAGGCATGCTTCCGCCTGGGCGACTGCGGCTTCAGGGTCGTCGCCGAGCAGCACCTGAACCCAACCCGGTATCGCGCCTGCATTCTGGCTCACCATTCCACCTCTCCTATTCGATGGCGAAGTATGCGAAGCCGGCCACCCTGCCTCCGGCGTGATGCGATGTGGATCAGGGTCTACGCAGGGGCAAACCCATCTCGATCAGCTCCTCGCCGACTTGATCGTACAGCCCCTGCCACTCCGGGGTCGGGCGGATCGTCGTCAGGTCGTATACTTCGTGGAACGGTTTCCCAATCGGCCGTTCCTTCAGGTCTGGCTCGTAGCGCTGCAGGAGGCGCAGGACGAGTTCGTTGGCTTGCTGCCGGCTCATGCCGGCGGCGGCGTGCGCCACTTCCGCGCAAAACTTCGCCTCGAGGCCGCTGCAGTGGCAGGGGTGGGTGCCCGTGGCCGTCATGGCAGCCTCGATCACGGGGTGACCGGAAACCGTCGTGGCCAGGGCAAAAGCGGCCATTTCATAAAGCAGCGTTTTGGTGCCGGGCCCACCCGCCGGCCTGACCAGCGAAGTGTAGAGCAAATGCGTGTTGCGCGAGAGCGCCTGCGACATCAGCGCGTAGGCCCACAGGATCTCAGGCGTGGTGGTGCATCCCAGAAATGGGTGCACGGAGCTGAGGCCGATCACGCTTGGCAAGTAGTTTTGGTTGAGGATGATACCCGCAGCGGCCAGGCCGAGGGCGGTCCCTTCCGGCCCACCCATGTAGCCGCCAAAAATGGCTGCCGCGAAGCCGACCAGCTCGCCTCCGATCCGGGTCGTATGGACCAGCTTGGTCAGGGCGTCGTAGTTGGTCTTGAACTCGCTGACGACCGCGACGTGGTGCAAGTCGGTCGGCCGGAAGCCTCCCCATGAAGAGGCCGACAGCTCCCCAACAGAGGTGGAGGCGTTCTCCACGCAGGCGACGCACAGGCCCTGCCTGCCCGCACGCCCGAGCACTTCCATCGACAGCTCTGCTTCGCGCCATCCGCCAAGGCTTCCCAGGGTGAGCCCGCCTTGATCGTGCGCCCATAAACCCGATCGAGGGTCGCGTTGTCGATGGCGTCGATGCTCGGTTCCTGGGCGTAGCTCAGCATCACCGGTACGAACAGGCCCTCGGGGACCGTCACGCCGAACGCGCCCCGATGGTTGGCGCCGGCCTGGCGCAGTCTGGGCTGCGGGGGCGAATAACCACTGCATCGTTCCCGGCTCCCAACACCGCTTCGTCCGGGGCATACTGCAGGCCTTCCTGATACTCCCGGCACGACCAGATGATCTGCCGGGATGTGTCGGTGCAGAGCATCCCGACTTCGGTCGCCAGGACGAGCGCGGCCGCGAACAGCCGGTCAGCCATGGCGTCGTCGTGCGGGACCACGTCTGCGGGGTCGAACTTGATGCCGTGCTGCTTGATCAGCCGCTTCACGGCCGGCATGAGCATCTTCGGCTCGAACTGCTTTTCATCCACCATGGGGCCGTTCTCGGCGCGGTCGAGCACGGCCAGCATCCTGCCGCGGTGTTTCATAAGGGGTCACTCCAGGCGATTAGCCTTGGAATAGCTCCAGTGCCGCATGCTTTCCAGCCGGATCAACGCCGGGTTGATCCAGCTTTCGGACAGGGCAATGGGGCATTCGGCGGGCGAGTTGTAGAACACTTCCGATAGGCGGAGCATGGCAGCACCGGCCGCGGCATGGAGCGCGCCCGCTGCACGCGGCGCGGCGTTTTCCGCTCCGATCAGCGTTTTCGTGTAGAAGATCTCCTGATGGCAGTACTTCTGCAGGTAATCGTCGAGGTAAAGCGATGTGTCCGTTTCCTCGGGCGGCACCAGGAAGATGGAAACCGCCAGCACGCTGCTGGTCAGGATGGCGGGGTCGTCGCCGGCCAGATAAACCCGATCTGACGCGTAGACCGGCCCGGGCCCAGCCATTTGAAGCGCCTGGCTTTCGCCGTCCGTCGCGGCCCCGTGCTCGCGCAGCAGAGTTTGTACCCGGCAGGGCTTGCCGGTCGAACACGATGAGGCTGGGAAACCCCCAGAAACCACTC
>CAWEHT010000402.1:0-4121 GCA_963808455.1 uncultured Chloroflexia bacterium
ATTGATGGTTAGTTTGACCGTCATTTACTTTCTCCCGATCTCCAAGCCCTACGGCAGCGGCTGGCCGACGCGCTGCAGCCATTCCAGGTCGCAGCGCAAGCAACGCTTGCACTCCTCGCGCACCGTCCATTCATCGAGCGTCGCCTCCACCTCGGCGAAGCGCTGGCCCTCGCGCCGCTTCTGCGGCGGCGTCATGATGGGGGCGGGGCGGCGTAGGTTGGCGTACTCGTTCAAGTCGAAGAGCTGCGGGACGTCATGGCGCTTGGGATGAAGGTAGACCTCCGACAATTGGCCTGTGCTCAGCCAGGCATCGACGGCATGCGCCACCAGGTTGCCATGCCCGACGGACTGAACCACGGTGCCCGGCCCGCTGACGGCATCACCTGCCGCGAACACGCCGGGGACATTCAACTCGAAGGCCTTGCCCACGTCGAAGGTGGGCCGCCGGTGCACGCCAAGGCTCTCATCTTCCACCCAGGTGATCTGGCCGATAGCGGGGACCAGCAGGTCGCATGGCAGGTCAAACTCGCTGCCCGGCACCCCCACCGGCCTGCGACGCCCGCTGCTGTCGTAGTCGCCCAGCCGCTGGCGCTGCAACCGCACACCGCTGACCGCGCCATTGCCCAGAACCGCGACCGGTGTGACCAGGAAGTGGAACTGCACGCCTTCTTCCTCGGCCCCATCGATCTCTTCGTGGGTTGCGGGCATGTCCGCCCGCTCGCGCCGGTAGGCCACGTGAACCTCGCGCGCTCCCAGGCGCCACGCCGAGCGCGCTGCATCCATGGCGGTATCCCCACCGCCTATCACCACCACCCGCTTGCCGGCCAGGTCCGGCAGACGCCCGGCAGCAATATCGCGCAGTAGCTGCACGGCATGGTAGACCCCGTCCATCTCCTCGCCATGCACGCCCAGATTGCGGCTGCGGTGGGCGCCCAATGCCAGCACGATGGCGCTGAAGCCCTGCGCCTTCAGGCTCTTGATCGTAAAGTCGGTCCCCAGCTCCATGTTCTGGCGGAACGTGACGCCGGCGCGCCAGATATGCTCGATTTCCGCGAACAGCGCCTCGCGCGGCAGGCGGTAAGCGGGGATGCCGTAGGTCATCATGCCACCGGGCAGGGGCATGCGCTCGAAGACCGTCACCTGATAACCACGCTGGGCCAGCCGCAAGGCCGCTGTGAGCCCACAGGGGCCGGCCCCCACCACGGCTACCTGGATGTTCTTTGCAGGGGCCATTTGCGGCGGTAGCCAGGGTATGTCGAAGAGGTTGTCGGCCATGAAGCGCTTGGCCTGGCGGATGGCGATCGGCTCGTCGATGTCCCCACGCCGGCAGCGCTTCTCGCAAAAGGCAGGGCACACACGCCCACAGATCAGGGCAAAGGGATTGAGTCACGGTGGACGGCCAGAGCTTCGGCGTAGCGCCCCTGCGCGATCAGGGCCAGATAGGCCGGGACGTCGACGCCGGCCGGGCAGGCGCTCGTGCAGCGAGCCCGCACCAACATCTGGCAACTGGCAGCCGGGCAGCGCGCCTCCTTGATATGCGTGAGGAATTCATCTTCGAAATGGCGCAGCGCCGATAGGATCGGCGACGGCGCCAGTTGGCCCAGGGCGCACAGCGAGCCACGTTGCATGCCTTCGGCCAGATGGCGGATCCGCTCGACATCCTCCAGCTGCCCCTCCCCGGCCGTGATGCGCTCCAGGATCTCCAGCATGCGCGTGCTGCCCAGCCGGCAGGGCGGGCACTTGCCGCAGCTCTCCGCGCAGACGAACCTCATGAAGTATTTGGCGAACTCCACCATGCAGGTGGTCTCGTCGGCAACGATCATGCCGCCGGACCCCATGACGGCGCCTGCCGCCCGCAGCGGAATCAAAATCGACCGGCGTGTCCAGATAGCTTTCTGGCAGGCAACCACCCAGCGGGCCACCGGTCTGTACCGCCTTGAATTTCCTGCCGCCGGGGATGCCGCCGCCGATCTCGTAGATGATCTGCCCCAGCGTCACCCCCATGGGGACTTCGATCAGCCCGGTGCGTTTGACCATGCCGCTCAAGGCGAAGATGGCCGTGCCTGGGCTGCCTTCGGTGCCCAGACTGCGAAACCAGTCGGCGCCCAACCGGATGATGCGCGGGACGTAGGCGTAGCTCTTCACATTGTTGACGTTGCTGGGCTGGCCCCACAGCCCGGCCACGGCCGGGTAGGGCGGCCGTGGCCACGGCTGGCCGCGCTCGCCCTGGATAGAGTTCATCAGGGCCGTTTCCTCGCCGCAGACAAAAGCGCCGGCGCCCTCCTTGATGACGATATCGAAGCTGAACTCGGAACCCAGGATGCGCTCGCCCAGCAGCCCCAGGTCGTGCGCCTGCCCCAGCGCGATTTTCAGCCGCCGGATGGCCAGCGGATACTCGGCGCGGCAATAGATGAAGCCCTTCTGCGCGCCGATGGCATACCCGGCAATGATCATGCCCTCGATGAGCGAGTGGGGGTCGCCTTCCAGCGCCGAGCGATCCATAAATGCGCCCGGGTCGCCCTCGTCGGCGTTACAGATCACGTATTTGGGCCAGCGCTGCGTTTGGCGCGCCAGTTTCCATTTCACACCGGTCGAGAACCCACCGCCGCCGCGCCCGCGCAGCCCTGACTTGATGACTTCCTCTGCCACCGCCTCAGGCGCCATCCCTGACAACACCTTCTCCAGCGCCAGGTAGCCGTCCTGTGCGAGGTAGTCGTCGATGGATTCCGGATCGATGAGCCCGCAGTTGCTCAGCACCACCCGCAGCTGGTTCTGCTGAAACGGGATGCGGCTGTGGTCCTGGGGATCGACGAACTCCAAAGAATGGAGGGCCTGCCCGGCGTGCACGGCCACGTCCGGCATCACCTCGCCGACGACGACCCCATTGCCCAGCGGCGCACCGTCAAGGTAGGCGGCGAAGATCTCGGGCACGTTCTCGGCCGATGCTTGCCCGTAGTTGATGCGCGGTCGTCCGGCCGCCTGCAGCTCGACCATGGGCTCATAGGAGCACATGCCCACGCAACCCACCTGGCCAATCGTGGCCTGCAGGTGCCGCTGCTGCAGCTCGGCCTGGATCGCTGCCAGGGTATCTTGGGCGCCCGCGGCCAGGCCGCACGTGCCCATGCCTACCGTTATGTACAGATCACTGCCGGTCTTGGCAAGCCACAGTTCCCTGGCCGTTGCCCGCCGGACCGCGACGTCTGCTATCACTGCCATGTGAACACCTCGGCCCCTCAGCCCGCACCCACTTGCCGCTTGACTTGCCGGAGCAGGCCATCCCGCTGCACCCGGCCTGTAACCCGGCCGTTCAACCACGGCCACGGGTGCCAGAGCGCAGGAGCCCATGCAGTAGACGATCTCCAGCGACAACTGGCCATCCGCGGTCGTGCTGTCTGCTTTCACGCCGTACTCCTCCTCGACGGCGCTCATCAGCGCCGTCGCGCCCTTGACGTGGCAGGCTGTGCCGTCACAAAGCTTCAGCACATGCCGCCCACGCCGCTCGAGGTAAAACTGCGCGTAAAAGGTGGCCACACCGTAAACCTTGCCCAACGTAAGGTCCAATCGATCGGCGATGCCCTGCAAGACGTCGGGCGGCAGGTAACCGTAGAGCGCCTGCGCTCTTTGCAGGATCGGGATCAAGGCACCCGGCTGGTCCTCATAGCTGGCGAATGCCTCCTCCAGCAGTGTGAGGTCCGCCGCGGCACGGATTTCGTCCATGCGCTTGCTCCTTTGAAGGGAACTCCACGGCCCCTCGTGCGGGGATTGAGTGACTTAAGGGCCGTAGCAGACTTCGGTTTCCCGGGAAAATCCCACCCAATCTAACCGCGGGACCTGTGGCGGTCAATGACCGGCATCATAATGTTCGATGGGGCGCGATTAAGGGGAGCCTTTGCGAGGCGGCCTGCGCTCGCAAAGGCTCCTTGTTTGCCGAACAACGGATGGCACAACCGTCTGCCGGCCGGGACGACCCTGCCCCTACTCGCGGACGATACGTTCCACCTCGTTGCCTTCCGGGCCGTAGGTGACTACTTCCAACGGCATCTGCCCCACGGCGTGGGTCGAACAAGAGAGACAGGGATCGTAGGCACGGATGGCCGCCTCGATGCGGTTGAGCGCGCCCT
>CAWEHT010000403.1:0-5551 GCA_963808455.1 uncultured Chloroflexia bacterium
CGCGGTGGCCGAGCCGGGCGCCGGGGCCCAGGCGCAAATCGACCGCTTGTACTCGGTGATCCCCGCGTGCACGCCCGTGTAGATCTCCAGGTATTCGAGCAAGGCAGCCTTGGTCCCGCGCCGGCGGAAAAAGCGAAGCCGCCGAGCGGAGCAAGCGCCGCCGCTTGGGCTCGGGCCAGTTCTCGTCGAGCGTCAGGTTGAGCCAGGAGGCCAGCCAGGGCAGGAATTGCGGCGGGGCCAGGCCCGGATCGAAATACGCCGGTATCTCGTCGATCTGCATCTCGATCGGCGACCAGAAGCTCTCGAAGAGCATCAAAGGCGGCCCATCAGCTCGTCTTCTTCGTAGACGGACGGCAAATAGCGCAGCCAGCGGCCCTTGGCCAGCACCGCCAGCGCGATCCTCGGCCGATGCCTCCGCGTCACCGGCCGCGGGCGTGGCCCAGGCGCGGCCGATGACGTCTCTGTCGGCCTCCGTGGGCTGAACTGTCGCGCTCGTCTCGAAGTCGTCTGCCACGCCTCCTTGTGCCGGTGCCTCCAACTGCCACAGCACGGTCCACAGGCCCTCGTCCAGCAGGAAGCGGGGCGCTGCCTGGCTCAGACGGTCGGGCCCACGGTAGGTCAACGGATCGAACCCGGCGGGCAGCGCGATGGCCAGGCTGTAGGCGCAAGCGGGCTCCGGCACGGCCACGCGCGTCCGGAAGACCACCGTCTCGCCTGGATAGCAGCGGTAGGCGCTGGCCGCGTGGTCTACGACCCAAGGCGCGCTCATAGGCTCACGACCTCGATCTCGTGGTCGAGCGAGCAGATCAGAGTGGACGGCCCGACCTTGACCACACGCTCGTCGGCGGCGATCCAGGCCGGCGGCGCAATCAACTGCTCAGGTGAGCTTCCCGCGCCGGCGGCGATGGTGCGCTGCATGAGCTCCTGGCTCGGGACCAGCGGGCGATAGCAGAGCTTGACGTCGAGCACGTGCTTCACGCCCGGCACCCGCTGGATCCAGGCGTAGATCTCCGAAAGGTACAGGTTGCGCCCGAAGGGCCAGCCCTCCCAGGCGCTGGCCTCGATAGCGGCCCCGCATTCTTCGACTTGATCGAGGGGCAGGGGCGTCAGGAAGTTGCCCAGGCTTTCGACCACGCGGTCGACCATCTCCTCGGGCGACACGTAGGGCGAGACGGCGATCTGGGCCTGCACTTTCACCGCCAGGTAGTCCGGCTCGCGCACCAGCAAGGTCGTGGCCAGCAGGCGGTACTGGTCCAGATAGGCCTGGATGGCCTGGCGGACCGGCTGATCGATGGCGAGCCGGGCCATGTCGTGCGCCCGCAGGGCGTCGGGCACGCGAGGGACGACCAGCAGCTCCACATTTCCCGGGCCCGGTGTCCGGCACTTGACGCGGCCGACCACCGGATCCGAGGCGCGGGCCAGGCTCTCATAATCTTCGGCCGTCACGGCCCGCTGCTGCGCCCGCAACTCCTGGCGTGCACGCAGCTTCAGGTGTTCCAGGTCTTCCTGGTCCAAACCGCCCGTAGCCCGCTCCAGGTTGGTGACATGGTCGACATAAGGGACGGTCGATCGGAGCATCGTCAGCTTGTAGGGCGGCAGGTTGCCTCCGCTGCCCCCGCCATGACGGTAGCCGGTGGTGCGCACACGGCGCCCGGCTTCTACAACACGCCCGTACTGGTGTACCTTGCCGGTGGGATCCCGCACTGCCGGGCCGAAGGCGATCTCGCCGGTGGCCTCGTCGAGCGTGAAATGGCGGTCGAGATCACCCGAGCCCGCAAAATCGGCCACGCGCTGCCACGGGACATAAACCAGCTCACCATCGCGCAACTCTTCGACCTCGATGGTCTCGCCCGGGCGCATGGCGAGGACCGGGGCGTGCTGGAGGTGAAAGATCTGGCCGGGCTCGCCGTCGCTGAAGCCGAGCGGCTCGTTGCGGACGATCTGAGCGTGCGTAGCCCAGACCTTGCCGCCCAGGATGGCCGTCGCGATGCCTTTGATGCGCGGCGATTCCGCGTAGGACCCCTGCTCCGACGAGCGCTGCCTGAATGTGCAGCGGACCCAGTAGGCTGTTATGCCGTGAACCTGGTTGGGCTGCATCTCGAGGGGCAGGTACAGCACCAGTGCGCCCTGTGGGTTGTTGAGGCCGCCGGTGGTGTCTTTTTCGCCGCGGCGTGTGCTGGGCATGACCTCGACCCAGCGATCTCCCACCCAGCATTCCCAGACCAAGGGCGGATTGTCGCGGCTGATGCCGGGAGCCTGCTTCTCCTCGCAGGCGAAGGCCAGGCGCAAGATATAGCCGCCGATATCGGCATCGTAGCCCAGGTAGAAGCAATCCCCTTGCTTGGGGCCGTCGCGCCCGAACGCCAGGAACGGCGCGCCGCCCAGCGTCGACACGTAATCGGCATTGAAGTCAGCCTCGCGCCGCAAGTGGGCCAGGCGAGGCGGCACCAGGGCCAGCGCGCTGTCTGTGGTGAATATCATGTCCTGTTCGAGCGCCCCCGGGGCGGTAGAGATTTCCATGCCTTGCGGCACCGTCACCTGTGTGGCATCTTCCGGGCCCAGGGGCAGGGCGGCCGACAGCCAGAACGTTAGCTGCGTGCGGGCGCTGCCGGCGGGCATGAGCTGGAAGCCCAGCAGCTCCATGAATTTGACATAATTCTTCTCCGGCACGCGGTTGAGCCGGTACACGATCTGCTCGGTCATCCAGGAAAACAGCTCGATCAGGGTGACGCCGGGATCGCTGACATTGTACTCGGTCCATTCAGGGCAGTAACGCACGATGCGCCGCCTGGCTTCGTTGACGAGATCGCGCTGAAACCTGAGATCATCCAGGTTCGGCGTGGGTAGTGGCATGTCAGTCCTCCGGCTCTAGGTTGAGGTAAAGCGGATAGACGATGCTGCGCCGGTCGTGGGTCGGCTTGATGCTGTAGATCAGCTCGATGAGCATGACCCCATCCTGGCGCGTGTTCCGGGAGACCATGACCCGCTCGACGTGCACGCGCGGCTCCCACCGGGACACGGCTTCTTCGACGTAGCGGGCCGCCAGGGCCTCCGTGGCAGCGTTCTGCGGCGCGAAGACGAGCTCGTGGATGCGACAGCCGAACTCGGGGCGCATGCGGCGCTCGCTGGGGGCCGTGCCCAGGATGATGCGGATGGCCTGCTCGATGTCGCGCTCACCACCTATAAGGGCCAGCCCACCTTTGGCGTCGATCTGCAGCGGGAAGGCCAGCCCGCGTCCCAGGTACTCTTTGCTATCGTTTCTCCCGGGCATCGTCTGATGACTCCTTTTACTGGCCCGTTACGCGCGTCTGTCCGGCAAACGAGACGGGCAAGAAGGGCACGGGCGGGGACGGCGGCGTGGTGGTGGCCGGCCCTGTCATGCTGCTCTCGCAAAGCAGGCCCGAGCCATTCGATGTGACGCGCAGCGTCATGGTGGGCGGCAAGAAGGTTGCCTCGATGCACGGCGTCGGCACAGGCACCCCCAATGCCAGCGGCATCTGCATGGGGCAGCCCCCCACGACGAATGGGGGGTCCGATAACGGTACCGGCACGCCCTCGATCGTAATGCGTGGGTTGGGGGCCACCGGCATGGCCGGGCCGCCATGGGCGCAAGTCACCACGCAGGACATCGTCAACAGGTAGCCGGGCATTGGCTGACCTCCAAATCAAGATGTGTCGGCACGAAGCAACTCATGTTATTTGCAGCGCCCCGTCGTTGATGCTGGTCGAAGGGCCGGAGAGGCCGACCGAAGCGCCACCATCGTTGTGGAGGGTGGCGCTGGTCCCTCCCTTCAGATCCAGGCTCGTGGTGCCCTCGATGCTGCAATTCGTCGAGCCCTTGAGGCTGGCGTTCATTTGAGCCGAGATGTTGACGTTGTTGCCGCTGATGTTGACATCGTCCTGGCTGGACAGGCTCATTTTGCCTGTCGCAGTGATGGTGACCTTCCCACTGGCAGTGACGATGGTATCCTGGCCGGTGCTGATGGTGATCTTGTTGTTCGCCGAATCGATCACGATGGTATTGTTGCCGGTCTTGTCGATGATCGAGATCTTCTCGGAGCCGTCAGTGTCGTCCAGGACAATCTGGTGGCCGCTGCGCGACTTGATGATGCGGTGATTGACCTTGCCGTCGCTGCCGACCGCCGCGCTGTTGGCTTCGGGAGGCTGATCGGTGTTGCTCCAGAGCACGCCCAGGATGTAGGGCCGGTGAGGGTCGCCGTGCTCGAAGGCCACCAGGACCTCGTCGTTGACCTCGGGCAGCATGTAGTAGCCACGCGTCGAGCCGGCAGCAGGGCTGGCGATGCGCACCCAGTCGCTCTCGATATCGCCGAGCCAGGCATACTTGACTTTGACGCGGCCGAGGTTGTCGGCATCCTTGTTGTTGGTGACGAGCCCCGTGACGACGCCGCGCATGAGGCCCTGGCTGCGATCACGATCGGCGGCGGCCGCCAGCCGGCTGATGAAGTTGGGTTTGCGCCCGCTGATCGAGAAGTTGGTCACGTAGCCGTCGGCGTTCCAGACGTGTGTGGCGGATGTGATCAGATAGGTGCCGCTGAAGCGTGTGCCGACACCGCTGACGGTGACCTGGTAGCCGGCCTTGATGGTCGGGTCCCCATCGCAGGTGCCCTCGGCCAGCATGGCCTCGCGGGCGATGTCGTCGCTGAGGCCGGTGGCGAGCAAGTTGGCCTCGTCGGCGGTGAACACCGGACGGTCGGTGATGGCGGCCTCGGCGGAACCGCCGAAGGCGCTCGAAGCTGTGGAGCCGCCGGTGTCCGTCATGCCGCCCTGGTTGAGGGAGGAGCTCGGGGTGGCGCTGCCGGTGCCCTTGGGCTTTCGACCATAGTTCCGCCCTTTGGGCTGTACCGCGAGCAGCACAAGTTTGGCCACAGATGAACACGGATCAAAAACCCACAGCAGAGGAATTCTTGTTCTTGCTTCCTTCTTGTCCGTGTTCATCCGTGTTCATCTGTGGCCAATTTCGCTTCGTTCCGGATGTTGGACCGCTCGACTCGTCAAACACGAGTCCTCGGGGTGCCGGCATCCACAGTCCATTTCTTGATCTAACCATAGACCGGCAAGCGTCTGTGTGGAACCCTTATTTGACAGGCCTGCGGCCCTCGCCACCGGTGCCCTACCCCCTCAAACCGGCGAAAGTCGGGCTAGCCGATCTGGGGGAGTGGCGGTCCGGAAACCGCTCCCTACGGTTGCGGCTCTGTAACTGCCCGCAACTGCAAGCACGTGACGCGGTAAAAGAGCCGGGTACACGGTAGTAGCGGTTACGGGCTTGCATGAGCCGGAATATTGAAACGGTTACACCGCGCCTTGAGCGCCATTAGGAGGGTCCGTCAGGGCCGTCAAGGAGGGCGCCGTAGGAGGCACGTCAAAACTTCCAGAACCGCCGCAGCGCCGGGCTGTTGCCGTCCCGGCGCCGCGGCAAACCGGACCACGTGGCCCAACTGCGCCGGTCTCCTCCGCCGTGAAGGCGGCGTGGTCCAACAGGTGCTGCAGGAAGAACCGCTGGTGCAACACCGTCAGATTATCGGAGAAGCGG